>JBBSCD010000055.1:0-15424 GCA_038250645.1 Rhodospirillales bacterium | reverse complement strand
TTCCTGTTCTGACGAACAGCGCGATGCGACCGGGGCGAACACGACTGTCATTGCGAGCGCCGCAGGCGCGCGGCAATCCACAAAAGCGCCCGCGAGAAAGAAATCAAGGCCGGCTCGCGATCAAGAAAGATACAAAAGATACAGTTGATCGAGAACAGCAATCCGCAGTGGGTCGATCTATCCGTTGATCTCCTTTGATGGCAGCGTCATTGCGAGCGCCGCAGGCGCGCGGCAATCCAATAGGGCCGGCAGTGGATGGCTTCGTCGGCGTTCGCCTCGCTGCGCTCCGCTTCGCCGTCTCGCCATGACGAGGTTCCCCCTTCCCATGCAGATGCGTAGAGATGCGTAGAGCCATTGCCGTGGCGGCCGCGGGAACCTGGCCGGCGGACGCGGCTGCGACCAGCGTGACGCTCGCCTTCGACGACCGCCACCGTCGCCGCATCGTGCTCGACGCCGCCGACGGCCGGCCGGTGCTGCTCGATCTGGCCCGGGCACAGGTGCTTGCCGATGGCGACGGACTGGCTCTGGAAGGCGGCGGCTGGATCGCGGTGCACGCCGCACCCGAGCCGGTGATCGAGGTTCGGGGCTGCGATCCGGCGACGGTCGCGCGGCTCGCGTGGCACCTTGGCAACCGGCACACGCCGGTGCAGGTGCTGGCGGACGGAAGCCTGCGCCTGCGCGACGATCATGTCCTGGCGGCGATGCTGGAAGGCCTGGGCGCGGCGATCCGCCGCCGCCTCGCACCCTTCAGCCCGGAAGCCGGCGCCTACATTGGCACGCGGCACGGCGACTCGAACCATGACACCGGCTGAACAGCTGGATCCAGCCGCCCTCTACCGGCTGATGGCCTGGCTTTCGCCGGGCTTTCCGGTCGGCGGCTACACCTATTCCCACGGATTGGAGTACGCCGTCGAGGCGGGCCTCGTGCACGACGGCCTGTCTCTCGAAGGCTGGATCGAGGCGATCCTCCGCCATGGCGCCGGAATTGTTGACGCCGGGTTGCTGGGCGCGACCTGGGAAGCGGTCCGCGATGGCGACAATGCCGCGCTTTGCGACGTTGCCGCGCGGGCCTGCGCCTGGCGGGCGACGGCGGAGACGGCCGCCGAGAGCCTCGATCAGGGCCGCGCCTTCGTCAACGCGGTCGCCGCCGGCTGGCCGGATCCGCGCCGCGACGCAGCACTTGCGCGCCTCGCCGCCGCCGGGATCGCACTAGCCTACTGTGTCGCCGTCGGACTTGCCGCGGCCTGCGCGGGCATCCCGCTGGGCGCGGTCGTGCGCGCCTACCTCCAGGCGTTCGCGGCGTCGCTGGTTTCAGCCGGCGTTCGCCTCGTGCCCCTGGGCCAGAGCGAGGGCGTGCGCCTCACCGCCCGGCTGGAAGCGGCGGTCGCCGACTCCGCAACCCTTGCGCAGACCGGCCCGCTCGCCGACCTTGGCACCTCGGCGTGGATGACGGAGTGGACCTCGATGCGTCACGAAGACCAGTACACGCGGCTGTTCCGCTCATGAGCGCGCTGCGCGTCGGGGTCGGCGGGCCGGTCGGCTCGGGCAAGACCGCGCTGGTCGACGCCCTGTGCAAGCGCCTGCGCGACCGGCTGAACCTCGCCGCGATCACCAACGACATCTACACCCGCGAGGATGCAGAGTTCCTGACCCGCTCTGGGGCCCTGGCGGCCGAGCGCATCATCGGCGTCGAGACCGGCGGCTGCCCGCACACCGCCATTCGCGAGGACGCGTCGATCAACCTCGCCGCCGTCGAGGAGATGTCGCGGCGGTTTCCGGACCTGGATCTGCTGTTTATCGAGTCCGGCGGCGACAACCTGGCCGCGACCTTTTCGCCGGAGCTGGCCGACCTCACCCTCTACGTCATCGATGTTTCGGCCGGAGACAAAATCCCGCGCAAGGGCGGGCCGGGCATCACCCGCTCGGACCTGTTGATCATCAACAAGACCGACCTCGCGCCCCACGTCGGCGCCGATCTCGAAATCATGGACCGCGACGCGGCGCGGATGCGCGGGCAGCGGCCCTTCGTCTTCACCAACCTTAAGAGCGGTACCGGTCTCGGCGCGGTGGAAGCGTTCATCCTGGCGAAGGGCGGGCTTGCCGCCAAACCCGCGTCCGGCTCCGGACTATGACCGGCAGCTGCGCGGCACGATCCGCGGCGGCGTTTCGGGTACCTCGGACGTGCGCGGTTCAACCCACTCGTAGAACTCGATGTCGGCCGGGGCGCAGCTGACGCAGCCGCCGCACGCGGCGCCGCCGCTGCGCCGGACCTTGCCCTTGCGGATCCAGAGATCGAGCATCGGCCGCAGCGCTTCCGGATCGGTTGCAAAGCGCCGGGCAATCTCGCTTAGCGACGCGGCGCGACGCTCGCTCAGGTAGCCTTTCAGATCGGTCAGCACAGGGAGTTCCGCTTCCTCATGTTGATGCCTTAGAGTGCTTTGCTTTGCCGGTAACTCGCTGCTCTACAAACATAACTCGTCATTGCGAGGACGCGAAGCCGACGAAGCAACCCAGAGAATCTATACCGATCCAGGCCGCCACGCCCCAGGCGGGGCTCGCGATGACGGCAAATTTCCAGGCTCATGATCACGTGCCCGGGACGATGACCGCGCCGGGCAACGCCTCTCGCCGGCCCATGATCCACATGGTTGCCAGCGCGCCGCCCAGCACGGTGAGCATGGCAATGATCCACAGGATCGCGGTCGCCGGATCGCGGGTAAAGGTCGCCGTCTGGTAGAACAGCACCGCACCGGAATACCCCATAAGAGTGGTCCAGCCGCAGACGAACAGCGTCCACTGCAGGTTGGTCTCCCGGTAGACCGCGGCGGTGGCGGCGACGCATGGCATGTAGAGCAGAACCATGAGCAGGTAAGCGAACGCGCCGGCCGCGCCGTCGAAGCGGGCGGCCATGGCGGTGAACGTGCCGGTCGCGACCTTCTGCCCCTCTGCCGCGGCCTCCACCGAGCTCACGTCGCCGATGCCGAGGCCGAGCGGGTCGCTCAGGGTTGCGAGCGCAGCCTTAAGGTTCGCGGGAATAGTCGCGAAGGCCGCGGCGATGTCCGCCGCCAGACTGGGTTCGGCAGCCGGCCGGGCGGGTGCGGCGGCCGGCACGGCCGGCGAAGCGGCGTCGCTCTCGGCGAGGCCGGTGTAGAGGGCATCCAGCGTTCCGACCACCGCTTCCTTGGCGAGGATGCCGGTGAAGATCCCGACCGTCGCCGGCCAGTTGTCGTCGTGGATGCCCATCGGCGCGAAGACCGGGACCATGGTCCGGCCGATGGCGGCGAGCATCGACTTGTCGCTGTCCTGGTTGCCGTAGCTGCCGTCCGAGCCCCAGGAATTCAGGAAGGCGATCACCACGACGACGCCGACGATCACCTTGCCGGCGCGAATGATGAAACCCTTGAGCCGGTCCCAGGTGCGCACCAGGACGTTGCCAGGCGCCGGCAGGTGATACGGAGGCAGCTCCATGATGAACGGCGAGACGTCGCCCTGGAGCAGCGTCCGCTTCAGCACCAGTCCGGTCAGCACCGCGGCGGCAATGCCGATGAGGTACAGGCCGAAGACCAGGTTCTGCCCGCCTATAGGGAAAAATGCCGCGGCGAACAGGGCATAGACCGGCAGGCGGGCGCCGCAGGACATGAACGGCGCCATGACGATGGTCATCGTCCGATCGCGCTGGTTCTCCAGGGTCCGCGCCGCCATGATCGCCGGGACGTTGCAGCCGAAGCCGACAATAAGGGGGACGAACGACTTGCCGGGCAGGCCGATGGTGCGCATGAAACGATCCATGACGAATGCGGCGCGGGACATGTAGCCCGAGTCTTCGAGGGCGGAGAGGAAGAGGAACAGGAAGCCGATTACCGGAATGAAGGTGGCAACCGTCTGGATTCCGCCTCCGACCCCGTCGGCCAGAACCGTCGTCAGCCATGCCGGGCTGCCGAGCTGCGACAGCACCGTGGTCGTGCCGTCAACGAAGATGGCGCCGAACAGGAGATCGAAAAAGTCGATGAACGCGCCGCCGATGTTGATGGTGAACATGAACATCGCGTACATGACGACCAGAAAGATCGGGATGCCGAGCGCGCGGTTGAGAACGATCCGGTCGATCCGGTCGGAAACGCTCCGCCCGATCTGGCCGGTTCGGGTCAGCACGTCGCCGACGACGCCGTGGACCCAGGCATAACGGGCCGCGGCAACGAGAATGTCGGGCTCCTCGCCGGCATGCTCCTCGATCCGCCGCCGGTGACCCGGAAGGGTGGCGATCACCTCCGCCGGGGCGGTGCGCATCGCCTCGCCGTCGCCCTCAAGCAACCGGACCGCGAGCCAGCGCCAATCCCCCTCCCCACGCTTGCCCGTTCCGAAAAGCAGCGGCGTCAGCGCAGCCACGGCGTCTTCTATCGCCGCGGGATATGGCAGATCGACCGCGGCGGCGCGAGGTGCCTCCAGGGCGTTCGCGATCGCGGCTTTCAGCGCGTCAATGCCATGCCGGCGGGCGGCCACGAGCGGGACGACCGGACAGCCGAGGCGGCGGGCGAGGCGGTCGACATCGATCCTGATCTGGCGGTCCTTCGCCACGTCCATCATGTTCAGCGCGACGACGACGGGTAGGCGCATCTCGAGGAGCTGGGCGGTAAGGTAGAGGTTCCGTTCCAGATTGGAGGCATCGACGATGTTGACGATCAGTCGTGCATCGCCCTCGGCGAGGAATGACTGCGCGATCCGCTCGTCAAGCGCGCCATCGCCTTCGGGCGCGGTCAGCGCGTAGGTGCCGGGGAGGTCGACGACCTCGACGATCCGGCCGGCGTGCTCGTACTGACCGGTTTTTTTCTCGACCGTGACGCCCGGCCAGTTGCCGACCCTCTGGCGCGTGCCGGTGAGGATGTTGAACAGGGTGGTCTTGCCGCAGTTCGGGTTGCCGACCAGACCGATTACGCTTGCCGCCATTCGTAAGACTTCCCTGTCAGCCTTCCCGTTGAACCTTGATCACGTCGGCCTCGGCCCGTCGCAGGCTGAGCGAAAACCCGCGCACCTCGATCTCGACCGGATCGCCCAGCGGCGCGAGCCGCTTGAGCCGGAAGCGTGTGCCCGGTGTCAGCCCCATGGCCATCAGCCGGGCGCGGTAGCCCTGACTGCCGGCGGCAAAGCCCGTCACCGCCGCCGCATCGCCGACCCGAAGCTCCGACAGCTTCATGCTTTGCCGCCTCCGGCCCCGGCACCGACCACCCTGACCTTCAGCGCCAGGCCGAAGCCGACGGCGACCCTCGACCCGCCGACCGCCAGCAGGACCGGGCCGCCGGGCTGGCGGGTAACGATCTCTACGGTCTGGCCGGGCGCCAGCCCGAGGTTGGACAGTTTCCGGTAAGCGCCATCGCCGCCGTCGACGGAGAGGATCTCGACGCTTTCGCCGTCGCCGGCCTGGACGAGAGGAAAGCCGCTCAACCGATCACTCCGCGCCCGACGCACATCCTGCTGGCATTCCGAGCGCCGCTCGCCGGTGGAAGAGCGGAGATCATGCCGGAGTGCGCTTTGGTGCAGAGCGGCGGATCATACCATGAACCTGGTTGTTTTTGGCTCCTGAACCTTTATCGGCCTGTCGCCCTGTCATCCCGCCGTCACCCTCTTTGCGCTGAGCCGCAATCAAGACGCATTCAGAACCTAGCCGCGTTGTCCATTCCTGTAAAATTTTTATGGACAATACCTTGCGCATGGGAGGCATGCGCACACTGGAGAGCAACGTGAACGCTAACCCAACCTCACTGTGACTGATAATCAATCTCAAAGTCAAGTGACGCAGACGCCGGGAAAGGCGGGAGGGAGCGAACCCGGCGAAGGTATCGGCCGTATGGGTGCTATCTGGCGCAACCAGACATGACGGTCGCTGTTGCCGGCGGAGCACCGGCGCGATCGGAGGGCAGCGTTGCAGAATCGTCAAGGACAGACGAGCTATTGTCACACTGCTGTAACGTAGCCCGTGCTATCTAACCCCGCAGGTAATGGCAAAGTCCGGGACGGGGAGATCTGCCAGATGAAGATAACCAACGGGCTCGCCGCGGTGGCGCTGAGCATCGGTCTCTATGCGAGCGCTTCCGCGCCGGCTCATGCAAACGTCCGCGCGATTGGCTCGGGGGCCAGTTTTCCTTTTCCGATCTATTCAACCTGGTTCAAGGACTTCAGCAAGCAGCACGACGACATCACCATCGATTATCAGGCCAAGGGCAGCGGCGCCGGCATTCAGGACTTCATCAACCGCACGGTCGATTTCGCCGCCAGCGACGCCGCGATGACCCAGGAAGAAATCGACAAGGTCAAGGGTGGCGCCGTCCTCCTGCCGATGACCGCCGGTGAAATCGTTCTCGCTTACAATCTTCCCGGCGATCCCAAGAACCTGAAGCTGCCGCGCGACGTCTACCCCGCCATCTTCGGCGGCGAAATCACCCGCTGGAACGACCCGAAGATCGTCAAGGCCAACCCCGACATCAAACTTCCAGACATGCCGATCACGGTTGTCCGCCGCTCGGACTCCAGCGGCACCAACTTTGTCTTCACCCAGCACCTCGCCGCGGTCAGTCCCGAGTTCAAGGACAAGGTCGGGGTCGGCACCACCGTCCAGTGGCCGAGCAGCGACAAGTTCATCGCCGCGCCCAAGAACGACGGGGTCACGGCTACCATCAAGCAGACGCCGGGCTCGATCGGCTACATCGAGTACGGCTACGCCAAGTTGACCAAGGCCACGACCGCGCTGCTCGAGAACCAGGCCGGGCAGTATGTCGCAGCGGGCGGGGATGCCGGCGCGGCGGCGCTGTCGGAGGCCGAGTTCGACAAGAACCTGATCGCCTGGGTCAAGGATCCGAAACGCGAGGACGCCTATCCGATCACGACCTTCACCTGGATGCTGTTCTACAAGGACCAGGACGACCAGAAGGCGGCGGCGCTTCGTGAGATGGTCGAGTACGGACTGACGGAGGGCCAGAAGGTCGCCGAGAAGATGGGCTACGTGCCTTTGCCCGACAACGTCATCGCCAAGGTCCGCGAAGCCAAGCAGGAAATCAAGTAGCCGGGCTTTCGCCGACGACGCAGACGGTCTGCCCGTCGGGATGCGCCCCGGCGGGTGGGCTTTAACCAGTAGACGATTGATTGGTCAATGGAACCTCGCAACGATGGCGCCTAATCCGTTCGCCGCAGCGGTCGACGCCGGGAGTATCTCAGGCCCGCCGGCCACCCGCGACTATCTCTCCGATCGCATCTTCCGCATCCTTGCATACGCCGGAGCGGGCGCCATCGTTGTTCTTGTCGCCTATATCGTCTGGGAAATCGGCGGCCAGGCGGCGCCGGCGATCGCGAAGTACGGCTTCGGCTTCCTCACCTCGACGACCTGGGACGTGGGCAACGAGAAGTTCGGCATCCTCCCGCAGATCTGGGGGACGCTGTACAGCTCGCTGCTGGCGCTGCTGATCGGCGGCTTTTTCGGCGTTTTCGTCGCCATTTTCCTGACCCAAGGCTTCCTGCCGCCGAAGCTCGCCGTCGTCTTTCGCACCATCGTCGAGTTGCTCGCCGCGATCCCCAGCGTCGTCTACGGCCTGTGGGGCATCTACGTCGTCATTCCGGCGCTGCGCCCGATCGCCGACTGGCTGCACCAGACCCTCGGCTTTATTCCCTTCTTCTCGACTTCGCTCAGCGGCCCCGGGTTGATGCCGGCGGCGCTGGTGCTGGCGATCATGATCCTGCCGACGGTGGCGGCCATTTCCCAGGACGCCCTGCACCTGGTGCCCTTCAAGGTGAAGGAAGCGGCCTACGGCATGGGCACGACCCGCTGGGAAGCTATTCTCAAGGTGTTCCTGCCGACGGCCTCGCGCGGGATTTTCGGCTCGATGGTGCTCGCTTTCGGCCGCGCTCTCGGCGAAACGATGGCGCTGGCGATGCTGATCGGAAACGCCAATCAGATCACCCTGTCGCTGTTTTCGCCGGCGAACACGCTGGCGTCGCTGCTGGCGTCCAACTTCCCGGAAGCTGGCGCGATCGAAATCCAGGCGCTGATGTATGCCGCCATTGCCCTTCTCGCGATCACCTTGATCGTCAACGTGGTCGGGCTGTTCGTCATGACCGTTGCCGTCAACAAACAGTGAGGCGATCTTGAATCAGCCTGAATTTGCGCGCAGCAACGACAGCGGCCGCAGCTTCGTTCCGGATCTGCGCCGGACCTTGAGCAACCGCCGGGCGCTCCGCAGCGCCGCCCTGAGCGCGCTCACCTGGATCGTCGCCCTAATCGCGGCGGTGCCGCTCTTCTCCGTCCTCTACATGCTGATCGTCGAAGGCGGCGCCCGCTTCAGCCTCGATCTGTTCACCCAGCTGCCGCCGGCTGGCTTCGAGATGGGCGGCGGCTTCGGCAACGCGATTGTCGGCACCCTGGTGATGGTCGGCATCGCCAGCGCGATCAGCGTTCCCATCGGGATCCTCGGGGCCGCCTACCTATCCGAGCTCGGCCCGGAACACAAGCTTGCCGCGGTTTCCCGGTTCCTCGCCAAGGTGCTCACCGGCTTTCCCTCGATCCTCGCCGGCGTCTTCGCCTACGCCACCGTCGTGGTGCTGATGGGAACGTACTCCGCGCTGGCGGGCGGCATTGCCCTGTCTGTGCTGATGCTGCCGACCGTCATCCTGACCGCGGAGGAATCGATGAAGATGGTTCCGCAGCGAATGAAGGATGCCGCCTACGGCATGGGCTGCACCCGCAGCCAGGTGATCTGGAAGGTGGTGCTGCCGACGGGACTGCCCGGTATTCTCACGGGGGTGATGCTGGCAATTGCCGGCGCCGCCGGAGAATCCGCGCCGTTACTGTTTACCGCGCTGTTCAGCAACTACTGGCTGCACAGCGTCCACGAGCCGACGGCATCATTGTCGATCCTGATCTACAACTTTTCCGGCATGCCGTTCGACAACCAGATCGAGCTGGCCTGGGCCGCCTCGCTGGTCCTCGTCATGATCGTGCTCGTCTTCAACATTCTGAGCCGCCTTATCGGGCGGCCGAAAGTCTAGAGCCACCAGGCAAGAAAGCGGGACACGCCATTATGAATATGCTGCAGCCAGCCGTTTCGGACTCACCTGCCTCATGGCACGTGCCGTCCGAGCGGATGGCGATCGACTGCAACCTTGAAAAGGTCTTCTATGGCAGCTTCCTCGCCGTGCGCGACAGCAAGCTGCCGGTCGAGAAGGGCAAGATCACCGGCTTCATCGGCCCGTCGGGCTGCGGCAAGAGCACGGTGCTGCGCAGCCTGAACCGGATGAACGACATGATCCCGGTCTTCCGCTTCGAGGGTCACGTCCATTTTCTCGGTCAGGACATCTACGCCAAGAACGTTGATCCGGTCATTGTCCGCCGCTACATCGGCATGGTCTTCCAGCAGCCGAACCCGTTCACCATGAGCATCTACGACAACGTCGCCTTCGGCCTCCGCCTCAACCGCTATCGCGGCGACATGGAGGAGCGGGTCGAGCGCGCCCTGCAGCGCGCCGCGCTGTGGCGGGAAGTCAAGGACAAGCTCAAGGCCAGCGGCCTGTCGCTCTCCGGCGGCCAGCAGCAGCGGCTGTGCATCGCCCGCGCCATCGCGACGGAGCCGCAGGTGCTGCTGATGGACGAGCCGTGCTCGGCGCTGGACCCGATCGCGACCCGCCAGGTCGAGGAACTGATGATCGAGCTCAAGGAGAACTACTCGGTCGCCCTTGTCACCCACAACATGCAGCAGGCGACGCGGGTCGCCGACACCACCGCGTTCTTCGCCGTCGACATCTCCCAGTCAGGCCGCACCGGTTATCTGGTCGAGATGGGCGAGACCAGGCAGATCTTCGAGGATCCGCGTGAACAGCTGACCCAGGAATACATCCGGGGCGAATTCAGCTAGGTCCGGGGCAGGGGGCGACGATGAACGCGCGACGCAAACCGGGCGCGTTGGGACGCGCGCTCGCTGGACTGACTGTGGTTCTGGGCTTTGCGACGGTGCTGGCGACGCAAGGCGCGCGCGCCGAGACACAGCAGGCTTCGATATGGTTGCGCGGCGCCGGCAGCACCTTCGCGGCGCCGCTATACCAAGCGTGGATCGACGCCTGGACAGCGAAGCACAAGGAGAGCGCGCTCAGCTACGATGCGATCGGCAGCGGCGCCGGGATTAACCGCTTTCTCACCGGGTCAGTGGATTTCGCCGGCAGTGATGCCCCGATCAAGGACGAACAGATCGCCAGGATCGGCCGCGGCGTGGTTTCGGTGCCGGCAACGGCCGGCATGATCGTTCTCGCCTACTCGCTGCCGGGCGGCATCGATGACCTGAAGCTGCCGCGCGATGTTTACGCCGCGATCTTCGCCGGCGACATAGCTCGTTGGGACGATCCGCGGATTCAGGACGCCAACCCGGACGTTACTCTGCCCAAGCTCGGCATCGCGGTCGTGACGAGGATGGACGCCAGCGGCACCACCTTCGCCTTCACCAGCCATCTCAACGCCATCAGCCCGCTGTGGCGGGAGCGGGGGCTCGGCGTCGGAACCAGCATCGACTGGCCAGGCAACGCCATGCAGGTCAAGGGCAACGAGGGTGTCGCCCAGCGCATCAAGATCAGTAGCGGCGCGATCGGCTATGTCGAGTACGGCTTCGCCAAGCGCCTGAACCTTCCCGTCGCTGCGTTGGAGAACAAGGCCGGCAAGTTCGTCCGGCCGAGCGCGGAAGCCGGCACGGCGGCCCTGAGCCAAACGGCCGAAGACATGGACGAAAAGTTGCGGGTCTCGATCGCCGATGCGCCAGGCGCCGGGGCGTACCCGATCGTGACCTACAGCTGGCTGCTGCTCTACGGCCGCTACGACGACGAAACGAAGGCCGCGGCTCTTCGCGACTTCGTCGGCTGGGGCCTGACGGCGGGCCAGTCCATGCAGCGCGACGATCTGAGCGGTTACATCCCGTTGCCGGCGAATGTCGTGGCCAAGGGGCAGCAGGCGCTCGCGACCATCCGCTGAGAGCTCGAACATTGGCGCGTGACGGGCAAGGCGGGTGCGGGGACAGCATTACGCTCGTATGGTCGCGTCCCATAGCCATATTCGAGACTGTCTGGAGCGGGACGATTGATGGCCGACTTTCGCCTCAACCTTGGTGCCATTGCGGTCTCGCTGCGGGGCCTGCAGCGCGCGTTTCCGCGCATCAACGAGCATCTGCAAAGCCCCCGCGACAGGCTCGATGACGCCGTCATCGACAAACTCCTGATTGGCTACGAGTTTGTCGACCAGGCGCTCGCCGCCGGGATCGATCTGCTCTCCGTCGGCAATCTGAAGCATCTGCTCGAGTTGAACACGCTGGTTCTATGCGGCAACGATCGCGAGGCCCGCAGGAGCAGTGCGCGCCACATCGAGGCGACGGCGCAGCGGTTCTGGGAGTATTCGGGCGGCGGCATTCGCGACGTCATCGAGTGGCACGAGCGCCACCGCGGTGAGTCGGCGTGGCGTCGGGCCGCTGGCGTCTACATCCGGATCCTGAGCGAGCCGCAGCTCTATATCGAGGGCAACCATCGGACCGGCGCGCTGGTCATGACCTACCTGCTCGCGCGCGACGGCCGACCGCCGTTCGTCCTGACGGTGGAGAATGCCGCCGGCTACTTCGATCCGTCGACACTAGTCACGCGAACAAGCAAGAACGGCGCGACCATGCTGTTCCGGATGCCGCGGCTGAAGAAATACTTTGCCGATTATCTGAAAACGCAGACCGATCCGAAGCACCTGTTGTCCAACGGGGATCGGTCGCCGGTCGGTCCCGCCGGTGACGAAGATCAGCGGGCCTCGACCGCGGCGGCCGGTGGCTGACGCGCCGCGGGCAAGCTATCGCCGACCCGCGGGTCCGCCGTCATTTCTCCAGTGCGGTCAGAACCTCGCTCAGGCTGCGGCTCGTCGCTACTGTGCTTTCTCTCGCGTCGAGGACGGCATAGACGCAGTGCTTCTTGGTGACGTAGCCGCGCACCTCCCGTCGACTGTTGAGCAGGACGATGGACGGAGCGCCATCGGCACGGACGGTGCGGCTGCAGGCGTACCCGGCGAGGTAGGCCTTGGCGATGATCCTGTCTTCGTCATCCCGGGTGAGGTCGATCGCCGGGAAATCGATAACGTTCGCGAAGGTGGCCACTTTGCGGCGATCGTCATCGCCCGTCCGGTCCGAAGCCTGCCGATTCATTTGCAATTCAAAGCCTCTTCCAAGCCGTTTGTCCACATCATGTAGAGACGACAGCCGCACAAGTTAACGCGTGTCCCTCGCCGCGCCGCGGCGATTCGCCGATCCGCTATTGAAACGCCGCGAATATAGCACCTGCACATGGCCTCTGTGTACCCTTTTGGGGCAACAATCGCGTCGCCGATGCGACTCGTCGAGACTCGCGGGGACGCCGCGTGCCTGCCGACCGCGCGTTCCTTGCCTGCAGGGCGCGGTTCGCTTACGTTGCCAGCCAGCGTCAGCCACGCCGCCGGCGCTTGAGCGGAGGGGTGCCGGAGCGGCCGATCGGGACGGTCTCGAAAACCGTTGTACCCTTTGCCGGGTACCGTGGGTTCGAATCCCACCCCCTCCGCCAGTCGCGGCCGTTGGGAAATTCTCTCAGCCTCCCCGGCTGCCAAAAAATACGTTGTTTCAAAGGGGTTTGCGGGAGCGGCTGGGGACTGCCACCCCCGACGCGGGGCTTATTTCGTTCTCTCTCTGGGCTGTTTCTCTGAAAGCTGGGTACTGCGCCATGTTAGTACTTAGCTTGGGTTTTCAGCAAAATCAATCGATTAGGGGCCGGCGCAATCCGGCCGAGTTCGAAAGCGCGACTGGGTCTCGGAAGATTCCGCAAATGTTCTTCCGCGACCCCAGTTCTAACAGACCTGCTCGTCGCTCTTGCCGATCGGACGCGGCATCTCGATGCCAAGGCGGAGGATCACCGATGGATTTGCGCTTCTTCTCATCGGTGAGGCGGCCCTTGGTCGTCGAACTTGTTCTGTGCCTGGCGATCATCACCTCAGGCCGGTTGAGCGGGAACAGACCAGGTGGATGACCGAGAGCAGAAATCCGAGGCGGTGCCAGACGATGCGCCGGTTGACGGCGCGGAACAGATCACCGGAATGCGGTTGATGCATCCGGCATGCACTTGTCGGGGTACGGCTACGGCCATTCCGACCTCCCCGGGCTATCTTCCGCCCCCGCCCGGGCGCTGCCATTGCCGCGCCGCCTCCAGGCTCGGGGTGATGCCATCGGCAAGGGCAAGCGCGCGCTCTGTTTCGACCATGGGTTCGCGCACCAGCGGTACTGCATCTCGTCTCCGCGCGATCTGGACCTGGTACACGGCGCAGTTCAGATAGCGAAACGAGATCTCGCTGCCCGCGAGGTAGAACTCCCACATCCGGCAGAACCGCTCATCGTACAGTTCCTTGATGCGGTCGCGATTTGCCAGGAAGCGCTCGCGCCAGTGGCGCAAGGTGCGCGCGTAATGAAGGCGCAGCACCTCGGTGTCCATGGTCCATAGGCCCGACCGCTCGATCGACCGCGTCACTTCCGACAGTGCCGGAGAATAGCCTCCCGGAAAGATGTACTTCTGCAGCCACGGATTGGTGCTGCCGGGCCCGCTGTTCCGGCCGATGGTATGGAGCAGCGCGACCCCACCTTCCGCCAGACTGTCGCATAGCATGCGGAAGAACGCGTCATAGTGGTTGACGCCGACATGCTCGAACATGCCGACTGAGACGATCCGATCGTAAACACCCCGCTCGCTGCGGTAGTCGCGCAGGTGGAAGCGCGCGCGACCTGCCAGTCCGGCTCGTTGGGCGAGATCGTTCGCCACCTTCAATTGCTCTTCGGACAGGGTGATCCCGGTGACGTTGGCGCCGAGGCGGTCGGCGAGGTAGAGCGACAGACCGCCCCAACCGCAGCCGACGTCGAGGACGCGCATCCCCGGCTCGATCAACAGCTTGGCGGCGATGTGCTGCTTCTTGCGCAGTTGTGCCGTCTCCAGGCTCTCATCGGGATCGGCGAAGTAAGCGCAGGAGTATTGGCGGTCGGGATCGAGGAACAGGTCGTAGAACTCGCCCGATAGATCATAGTGATGAGCAACGTTGCGGCGAGAGCGCCGCACCGGGTTGAACTGCTTGAGGCGTCGAAGCAGCCGGTCGACGCGTCCGAAGGGACCCTTCAGCCAGCCTTTCCGCGCGCCCGCGTTGTTCCGGCCGATCAGGTCGAGAAATTCGTAGAGCGAGGCGTCCTCGACGGTCAGCCTGCCGTCCATGTAAGCTTCGCCCGCAGACAGCCCGGGTTGCAGCAGCAAGCGCCAATGCAGCGAAGGATCGTGTAGCCGGATGGTCACCGCGGGCGTTGCATCGGCTCCGAAGACGTGCTGGCGACCGTTCGCGTCGATCACGGTCAGACGTCCGACGCGAATCAAAGAGTCGAGCAGGCGCGACAGTAGCATGATCTCAGCACGCCTGCGCCAGCGCGCTCATAACGGCCCCGCCGCGCGCGGCTCGCAGTTCTTCCTCCAGGATCGCTTCGACAAAACCGCGCACCGCGTGCGCATCCCCTCTTCCAACGGGTCAAACACCCTGGCCAGTAGTGCGAACGTCGAATTCTTGGTAGCTGCCTTCATGGCATGATACCCTAGCGGTTGCAGCCGCCGGCTGGTTGGTTCTCTCACGCCGACATTACGCACCCCACGAATTTGCACCACCTTGGATACACGACCGAGCCATGATGTGCTCTTTTGATGTCGCGGAATCAGATCGAGGAATCAAGCCGCTTCTGCCTGTCGCCGATTGAGCTTGCGGCCGTAGTCGATGGTGCGCTTGCCCTTGACGATGATGTCGGCGTGCGGATCGAAACTGGCTGACGAGCTTGTCCGCGGCCCGAACCGACTCCCCGGCACCACCGTTGCAATGAGGGTATGGTCTACAGCACACCATTTCCTCGGCACGGTCCGCAGTCGGTGAAAGTGGAAGGCGCCCCTGGCGAGCGCTCATGACCTCTCAGCACCTTCAGAAGGCAATCGCAGAGATCCGTAGTTGGCTCCCCCCATTCGCTCGGCATCGCCGCCGTCATTTGCTCGAGCTGCATCCCCTTCGGCTGCTGCCCGTCGAGGATCGCCTCCTGGACATCGGGCGCCAGCAGGGTCAGGCGGAGCAGGCGGTTGACGAAGCTGCGCGTGACGCCCTCGGCTTCGGCCAGTTCCACAGCGGATCGATACGTCCCCTCCTCCAGCATCCGCTTCCACCGGTGCGCCCGCCCCAGCGCGCGGATCAGCGTCTCGTCCGGCCGCGGTTTGGCCGGCGCCCACGCGTCGCCGCCGTCGGGGGCGATGATCACCTTGCGGGCGGCGCGTTCCTCGACGTCGCCCGTATTTACGTCACGGGATCGCTGTTAGCCTACCAACAGCTTCTTCAGATTGTCGA
>JBBSCD010000054.1:0-15476 GCA_038250645.1 Rhodospirillales bacterium | reverse complement strand
TCCCCACGCCGTGTAGGGCACCGCAACGAGGGTCCAGCCGAGGTAGAGGGCAACGGCCCATAGCAGCAGGTAACCGGCACCGGCGTCCGGCGGCGGCTGGAAAAGCTGGACCATCGCAATCGCGGCAATGAGGGCGCCGACGACGATCCAGGGTTTCCGGCGACCCCAGCGCAGCCGCCAGTTGTCGCTGACGATACCGACCAGCGGGTCGGTCACCACGTCGAGCCCGCGCGCGAGGAGCATCACCGCCCCCACCGAGGTCAAGCCGAGACCCACGGTTTCCGCATAAAACGTCGGCAGGTAGACATAGGCGGGGATGGTCGGCATGGCGAGCGCGAAGGCCGGCGCGGCATACAGGAACAGGGTCCAGCGGCCGATCCTTTCCGCGCGGACGGGCGTGGCGGCGCTCAGGCTCGTACCAGACGAAACTGGCCGACGTCGATCGAACCGGCTCGAAACCCGGCCTCGCAGTAGGCGAGGTAGTACTCCCACATCCTCTTGAAGCGCCGTTCGAAGCCGAGAGCCTCGATCTCGTGCCAAGCCTGCTGGAAGCGGCACTGCCACAGCGCCAGCGTACGCGCGTAGGAGCCGCCGAACATGAACTCGTCGTTCACGGCAAAGCCCTTGGCGACAGCCTCCCGGTGAAACGCCGAGCGTGAAGGCAGTACACCGCCGGGAAAGATATACTTCTGAATGAAGTCAGGACGCTTTCTATACGTCTTGAAACGATTTTCGTCGATGGTTATGACCTGCAGCGCGGCAACGCCGCCGGCTTTCAGGCGCTCCTGCAGGACCTCGAAGAACCGTGGCCAGTAGCGTTCGCCGATCGCCTCGAACATCTCGACCGACACAATGCGGTCGTGCCGACCGACGACGTCGCGGTAATCCTGCAGACGCACGTCGATCCGGTCGTCGAGGCCGGCCTCGTTCACGCGCGCGCAGACATACTCGTGCTGCGCCTTCGACAACGTGATCGCGGTCACGCGACAGCCATAGTCGCGTGCTGCCATCAGCGCAAAACTGCCCCAGCCGCAGCCGATTTCAAGCACTTCGTACCCAGGCTTCAGCTTAAGTAACTCCGCCAGCCGGCGGTTCTTGTCCGCCTGGGCGTCGGCCAGCGGTTGCTGCTCGTTCGCGAACAGCGCCGAAGAGTAGCTCATGCTTTCGTCAAGCCACAGGCGATAGAACGCGTTACTCAGGTCGTAGTGATGGGCGATGTTCCGTCGGCTGCCGGTGCGCGTGTTCCAACGGCGGAGATGCCTGATTCGGTCGATCAGGCGGTGCAGCGCCGGCGCGTCGAAGCTGATCTCCGCGGCCGCCTCGTTGGCAAGCGCAAGTTCGACCAGCGCCGTCAGATCCGGGGTGTCCCATTCACCGTCCATATAGGCCTCGGCAAAGGCAGTGTCTCCACCGATGAGCAGCCGGCGGATGGCGCGGGTCCGGTTGATCCGGAGAACGGCGCGAGGGCCGGCGGCGTCTCGGGCCCCAAAGGTGGCCCGGTAGCCGTCCGGCAAAATGACGCGAATTTCGCCGGCGACGATGCCTGCGACGAGGCGCAGAAAGCCGCGCGACCAGATGTCCAGATACGCCGGGCACGCCGCGTCAATTGCACTCAGGCCTGCTGCCTCCGGCGTCGGCCCAGAAGTCGAAGTTGATGTCACGGTTCGCTGGCTCTGACTACGGTGACAGGGCAGGGCGGCGGAGGCGGCTTCTTGATCAGCGGCACGCGCTTGCGCCACAGCTTCGCCGCCTCCCAGTGGATGCCCGCCATGACCTTGAACGTCATGAGCGGGTGGGTGAAGAAGGCGCGAAGGAGCATCCGGTCGGTCAAGGGCCTTCGTTCGCCTGAAAAGGCCGCATGGAGAAGCAGTCCTTGATCGTCGGTGTAGTTGATGACGACGGAAATCCGCTCGCTGGGGGGCGCAAGCCGGAAATGGTATTGACCGGCGACCGCCATGAAGGGCGAAACGTAGAAATGCTTGTCGCAGACCTGTCGAACTTTGCCGCCATGGCAGTCCTCTACCGGAATGACATAGCAGTGACGTTCCCCGAAGGTATTGTTCACCTCGTAAATGACGGCGGCAAGTTCTCCATCGCGGCGATGGCAATAGTAGACGCTGAGGGGATTAAACACGTAGCCGAGGATGCGCGGATAGCAAAGAAGCCGGATCGCGCCGCCAAGATGGTGAATGTCCGCAGCCTCGAGGGTTTTCTCCACCCAGTCGCGGAGCGGCGCCTTTCCGCCCGGACCGTGGTCCCGGTCGAGAAAGCTGAAGAGGTTGGTGCGGTTGTGGGAGAACAGGCGAAGTGAGTCGCCGACGCCGGCCAGCTCATCGAGATCGGCATAGAGTGCGAAAACGCGGTAACTCAACTTGTGCCGTTCTGGACGAGTCCGCGTATGGATGACGGTGCCGAAGTACAGGCAAGTGTCTTGCTGTGTCATTCGGCCGCGCTGCGAGAGCCCTCTGTCATTCCTTCGCCTGCGGCCTCCGCCTCCAGCCATGGTCGCCGCACCCCGCCGAGGGCTTCACCGACCGTCAGCCCCGAAACCAAGGCGTCCTCATGAAAGCCGGCGCCAAAGTAGCTTCCGCAGAACCAGGTGTCGCGCCGCCCCTGAAGGCGATCCAGCTCCTTCTGGGAGCAAATGGCGGCTGCGTCGTACATCGGATGATCGTAATGAAAGGTTCCAAGCGTCTTGTGCGACGCTGGCGCATTGTGCGGGTTGAGGGTCACAAACAGCGGCTCGCGGGTGTCGAGGTTCTGCAGCCGGTTCATCCAATAGGTCACGCAGACCGGATTCGATTCAGGTGACGGCTCCGGTAACGCCCCTGAAGCCCGCGCCGCATGCTCCCCGGACGGTTCATCCGGCACGGTCGTCCGCAAATCGCCGATATAGTTCCAGCTCGACCAGACGCGCTTTCGCTTCGGCATGAATCGCTGGTCCTGATGCAGGACCGCGGTGTTGGCGCTGTAACGAAAGGCGCCAAGCAGGCGCCGCTCGTCATCGCTGGGGTCTTCCAGCATCTGCAGAGCCTGATCGGCGTGCGTGGCGATCACAACCTTGTCGAATCGACTCTCGGAGCCGTTGGCATCCTTAACGAGAACTCCGGCGGGCGTCCGGGTTAGCCCCGTGACGCGGGCATTGATCATGACTCGGTCGCTGAAGGACGCGGTCAGTCGCTTGACATAGGCGCGGCTTCCGCCAACCACGGTCCGCCACTGCGGCCTTCCTGTCACCCGCATCAGGCCGTGGTTCAAGCAAAACCGGATGAAAGCCGTCGCGGGATGCGCGCGCATGCCGATCGTACCGGTTGACCAGATCGCCGCCGCCATCGGCAGAAGATGATCGTGAATGAAGGGCCGCGAGTATTGTTCCCGATCGAGGTACTCGCCGAGGCTCAGCAGCGCACCGGCGTTGCCCGCGGCAAATTTCGGTCCATCGCGATAAAACCGCCTGATATCGCGGAGCATGCGCCAGAAGCGGGGGCGCAACAGGTTGCGCGCCTGGCCGAACAGACCGATCAGGCTTGAACCGGAATACTCAAGCTCTCCTCCGCCCAGAGATGCAGCGAATGACATCTCACTCTTCTGCGTCTCGACGCCGAGATGTGCAAAGAGTGCCGTCAGGTTCGGGTAGTTGAGCTCATTGTAAACGATGAAGCCCGTGTCCACCGCAACCGGCTTGGGTGCGGCTGACACGTCAACCGTGTTCGAGTGGCCGCCGACACGGCCTTCCTGCTCATACACGGTTACCCGGTGCGACTTGCTCAAGAGCCACGCAGCGGCCAGTCCGGCTACGCCACTGCCAATAACGGCAACGTCGAAACATGGCGGTTGATGGTCTAGATCGCGGGGCATGAAGATCAATTACAGGTGAGAATGACTCGATTACGCAGAAGCTCCGCCCGCGGATCACGACCGCGCGTAATGGCAGCATCAGTTCAGCATTGCTCACCAGGCGATGCCGAGACTGCTGAAGAATGAGACCATGCCGAAGAGTCCGACCCCGGCGACAAGCAAACCCAGCGAGACGTTGATGCCCGTCAGGATACTGAGCGGGAGCTTGTAGCGGGCAGCGAACGCCGTTGCCGTAAGCGTGCACCACCACAGCATCGAGCCCGTGAATATGCCGAGGATGACGGCCCAATGCGCCAGCAGCCCATCTGGTTTTTCTGGGAGCAGGCCAAGCCCGGCAAACACGCCGATGAAGGCGAGGAACGTCGCCGGGTTGATGATGGTCAGCCCGAAGCCGGTCGAGAACGACCGCAGCCAGATGCGCCAGTGGCGCAGTTCGAGCGGCTGAGGCCGTGGGCCTTCGGTGACGTTGATCTTTCGCTTGTAGATCATTCTTGCGCCGATGTAGACGAGAACCAGCCCGCCGATCAGCTTCAGCCACAGTTCATTCTCGTTCAGGTACCGCGTCACCAGGGACAGGCCGAACATGGCTGCTGCCGCGAGGATCGTATCGGCCATGGCGGCGCCAAACCCGGTCATCAGGCTGACCATCCAGCGGCCTTGCAGCCCGCGCCGAACGCACATCGCGCCGATCGCGCCGATCGGGACAGCGATGGCGAAGCCGGCCAGGATGGCCTTTACAAACAGCAAGACGTTGAACACGTTACCTCGATCGAGAGGGTGGGACGCAGCCGCCTCAGCGTTGCGCGGGCAACAATGGAGCAGCCAGCCACGGAGGTTGGGCGGTGCCGCTTCCCCTATTAACGCGTGTTCCCCTTCGAGGCCAAACCTGAAGCGCAATGAAGCCCGGCAGGCTTTCCGGTAGAAGCGGCGGTAGACGGCGGTTGACGGTATGGCGCCAGCACGCTAGTGAACACCATCAGCGGTCAATAACCCAGAGCAATAAGTGGCACACCCGCCGCAAGAAGCAGTGTCAACGGCGATACTCGATTATCGACCGGCGCCGGATGCCGCGCTGGAACTGTATCTCGCCGGCCCGTGGACCTTGAGGAGCAGGCGGCCCGACCCTGCGGACGTCATTCGCCGGCTGGAAGATCAACCAAGGACGAGACGTGTTGTTTTCTTAAGCGATCAGGTGACAGCGTGGGACTCAGGTCTTCTCACCTTCCTTGACGCCGTCAAACGGGCCTGCGCGGAGCGTCAGATCAGCATCGACTCGGCCGGCTTGCCCGAGGGCGCGCGCAAGCTTCTCGATCTGGCCGCCGCGGTTCCGGAGAAGGCCGGCGCCAGACGCCAGAAGACGGCAGAGCCGTTTCTGAACAGGATCGGAACGTGGGCCCAGGGTGCGGCGGCGGGATCCGGCAACGCGCTCGGCTTCATTGGCGGCGCCGCGTTGTCGTTCGGCCGGCTGTTCGTCGGTCGGGCGCAATTCCGGGGCTCCGACCTCGCGCTCGTTCTTCAGGAGACAGGCGCGCAGGCCCTGCCCATCGTTTCGCTGATCTCCTTCCTCGTCGGGGTCATTCTCGCCTTTGTGGGCGCCCTTCAGCTTCAACTGTTTGGCGCGCAGATCTTCGTCGCCAATCTGGTTGCGATCGGCATGGCCCGGGAGATGGGCTCGATGATGGCCGCCATCATCATGGCCGGGCGGACAGGCGCCGCCTTCGCCGCGCAGATCGGCACGATGCAGGTCAATGAAGAGGTCGATGCTCTTCAGACCTTCGGCATCGAACCCATGGACTTTCTCGTCCTGCCGCGGATGATGGCCCTGATCGTGATGATGCCATTGCTGTGTCTTTACGCGATCTTCGTCGGCATTCTCGGCGGAGCTTTCGTCGGCATCGTCATGCTCAACCTGTCGCCCATCCAGTATTATCATCAGACCCTCGCCTTCCTTGGCGTCTCGGACTTCGCCATCGGCGTTTTCAAGGCCGGTGTCTTCGGGGTGATCATTGCCCTGGCGGGCTGCATGTCGGGCATGCAGTGCGGCCGCAATGCTGCCGCGGTCGGTCAGGCGGCTACGTCGGCCGTCGTTACATCGATCGTCCTGATCGTGGTCTTCGACGGGTTGTTCGCCATTCTCACCAGCGTTCTCGGTATCTGAGGCGCATCGCAGCATGGCCCCCGGCGAAACGCCCATCAGCGTCGACGATCTGACCATGGCGTTCGGCAGCTTCGTTCTGCAGCGTGAACTCACCTTCACCATCAACCGAGGCGACATCTTCATAATCATGGGCGGCAGCGGCTGCGGCAAGAGCACGCTCCTGCGCCACCTGATCGGGCTCAAGGAACCGGCCAAGGGGACGGTCAGGTACTATGGCCAGAGCTTGTGGGACTCCGCGCCGGAGGACCGCCAGGTCATCCTCCGCCAGACCGGCGTCCTTTACCAGAAGGGCGCGCTGTGGAGCTCGATGACGCTGGCCGAAAACATCGCACTGCCGCTGGCCGAATACACGGACCTGAAGCCGGCGGAAATCGGCGAACTGGCATCGCTAAAGCTCGCTTTGGTCGGACTGGCCGGGTTCGAGGACTACTATCCCTCGGAAATTTCCGGCGGGATGCAAAAGCGGGCCGGCCTGGCCCGGGCCATGGCGCTCGATCCCGACATCCTCTTCTTTGACGAGCCGAGCGCCGGGCTCGATCCCATCAGCTCGCGACTCCTCGACGATCTCATCCTTGAGCTGCGCGACAGTCTTGGTGCGACCATCGTCGTTGTCACACACGAGCTCGCCAGCATATTCACCATCGCCAACAATTCGGTTTTTCTGGACGCGGATACGCGAACGATGATCGCTCAGGGCGACCCTAATGTGCTGCTCAAAGACTGCCCGGACGTCAAGGTCCGCAACTTTCTGACCCGCGGTGAGGCAGCGCATGCGGAGGCCTAGCGAATTGGCCGCGATGCGAACGACTGGAGCGGAATGATGAGCAAGCAGGCGAGCCCCAAACTCATTGGCGCGTTCGTCCTCGGCGCTATCGGCTTGGCGCTCGCGGCCGTGATCATCCTCGGCAGCGGGAAATTCTTCACGCGCCAAGTACAGGTGGTCATGTATTTCGACGGCTCGCTGGCGGGCCTGTCGCCCGGCTCGCCGATTACCTTCCGCGGCGTCCGCGTCGGCCAGGTCACCAACGTCTTCCTGCGCTTCGACGAAGCGAGCATGAACATCCTGATCCCCGTTTTCGGGGTCATCGAACCGGATCAGGTCAAGTTGGTCAGCGTTGGTTCGGCCGCCGAAACCGAGATGAAGGACGGCCATGGCGAGGGTCTGAGCAATCTCATCGACAAGGGCCTGAGGGCGCAACTTGCGGTCGGCAGCCTGGTGACCGGACAGATGACCGTCAACCTGGATCTCTACCCCGGGCCGACCAATGCCAGCGACAGCGCGAACCCGTATCCTGACCGTATCGAAATTCCCACTGTGGCGTCGACCATAGAGGCGGTTCAGGATACGCTGAAGACCGTGATCCAGAAGGTCTCACAGCTGCCACTCGAGAAAATTCTCGATGAAATTCGCGGCACCATCAACAGCGTGACCCAGATCCTGAACGATCCGCAGCTCCGCGAGGTCGTGCCCAATATGAACGCAGCACTCGTCAATTTCCGGGAGTTGAGCGCCGATCTGGAGAAGACGCTGGCGCCGCTCGCGTCGCAGCTGGATACGGCGACCGGCAAGGCCGATGCGACGTTCGCACAGGCCCGTGCCGGCTTTGCCGAGATGCAACGCGCCTTCGCCGCACTCGAACAAGCCTCAACGCGCGCGTCGCAGACGATGACGTCCGCGAACGCACTGCTGCAACCCGGCTCTTCTGTCTTTTTCGACCTCTCGACAGCCTTGCGCGAGGTCACGAGCACGGCGCGATCGCTGCGCAGCCTGAGCGACAATCTGACGCGCGATCCGAATTCCATTCTGTTCGGCCGGGTCAGGCCAGGGGGGACGCGATGAGAAACGTCATGAGGGCGAGACTGAGGCTTTGCCTGCTTGCGGCCGTCTTTGTCGTTGCTGGCTGCGGCGGCTTGCTCAACCGCGAGAGCGAGCCAACCAGTTTTTTCCTGCTGACGCCGATGGCGAAGACCACGACGGGAGCGCAATCAGTCTCCGCGGGGAAGGACGGGCCGTTTGTCGGAGTCTTTCCGGTCCGCCTGCCGCCCTACCTCGACCGCACCAGTATCGTGACCAGGACAACGGCGAACGAACTGGAAGTGGCCCAGTTCGATGCATGGGCAGGGCCGCTGTCGCCGAACATAACCAGCGTGATCGGCGAGAATCTGTCGGTCCTGATCCCGACCGACCGGATTGTTCCCGTGCCGGCCAACCTTCCGATACAGATCGATTATGAGGTCGCGGTCGAGATCATCGATTTTGGGCGCGACGCGGCCGGGAATGTCCAGCTCACCGCCCGTTGGATGGTGACCCGCAACGATGGCCGTCAACTCATGGCGGTGCGCCAGTCCGGGTTCCAGGCTCTGGATGTCCCGCTGGACTACGACGCCATTGTCGCGGCCATGAGTAAGCTGTTGGCCGAACTCAGTCGGGACATCGCCGCCGAGATCACAAACGCGCCGGCGGCGCGGCGGTCCTAGGCGGGGCTGACGCCGGCGAACCGTGCAGGCGGCGGGCCGGAAGCGCGTGGACCTGCGCTCGGCCGAGGAGGCGGACCGTGAAGTCGCGTCCAATGACTGCGGAAAGAGCCGGAGAAAAGACGTCGAGGCCACCGGTGTAGGCCCCGAACGCCGGCAGAATCAGCCGCCGGCCGTCGCTGACAAAGCAGCGCGCGCTGAAGCGGCGACCGGCGACAACGACCGCCGCCTTGGGGTGGTAGTGGCCGGAGATTTCGCCGGCCGCCGGTCCGGGTGATGCGGCGTGGCGGAGCACGAAGGGGCCGATGGTGAGCTCTTCCACGCAGGCGCCGCCCAAGGCGGGCGGGAGAGGATCGTGGTTCCCGGCGATCCAGGTCCACTCGCGGCCGGCCATCATTGCGCGTAACCGTACCGCCTCGGTGTCGTTCAGGCGCGACCCGCCGTCGTTATCGTCGAAGCTGTCGCCCAGGCAGACGACGCGCCTCGGCGCATGGCGGTCGATCGCGTCGGCCAGCGCGGCAAGAGTGGCGCGGCTGTCGTAGGGCGGCAGCAGCCATCCGCGCCGCGCGGAGCGCGACCCTTTCTCCAGGTGCAGGTCGGCGACCACAAGGGCGCCGAGCGTCGGCAGAACGAGCGCGCCCGAGACGCAGGACACGACCTCGGTTTCGTGGAAATAAAACGGCGTTCGGCTCAAGCGCGATACCTTCTGCGCGGTTTCGCTCGAGCTTCAGGCAGCGCGTCGCCGTCGTCCGCATCGTGCGCGCCCGTCGCCTCGGCGATCAGATCCCTAGCGGCCACGTCGAGAAGCTCGTCGACGCCTGCACCGAAGACCGATTCCTTGCCGATCTCGAGCAACACCGGTACCGCCAGCGGCGAGACGCGGGGCAGGCGGCGAACGACGATGCACCCGCGGACGCGCCGGAGCATTTGCGCGAGGCGACCTAGATCAGCAAGGCCGCGCGCGGCGTCGGCGCGGGTCGCGCGCAGCAGCACGTGCATCGGCTCATAGCGCCTCAGCACATTGTAGATCAAGTCCGAGTTGACCGTGACCTGCCGGCGGGATTTCTCCTGGCCGGGGTGGCGGCGCTCGATCAGCCCGGCGATGACCGCAACGTTGCGGAAGGTCCGCTTCATCACCGACGATTCGCTCATCCAGTCTTCCAGATCGTCGCCGAGCATGTCCTCGGCGAACAGGTCGGCGATATCGCTCTCTTTCGCGGGCCTGACGCTCCAAACGGCAAGAACGTAGTCGGTGGCGACGAAACCGAGGGGCGCGAGGCCGGCCCGCTCCATCCGCCGGGTCAGCAACACGCCAAGGGTCTGGTGGACGTTCCGGCCCTCGAAGCTGTAGGCCACCATGAACGCCTTGCCGCCGCGGGCGAAAATCTCCACAAGAAGCTGGCCGGGGTCGGGAACGAGCGAACGCACCTGCTGCAGCCGCAGCCACTCCTGAACGTCTTCGGGCAGTCCTTCCCATCGGCTCGGGTCGGCAAGCATGGTCCGCACGCGATGAGCCAGCGACGTCGATAACGGCAGCCTGCCGCCGGCATACGCCGGTATTTTTGCCTCGGCGCCGGTCGCGCGCGTGACGATGGCGGTTGTCTCGCGGATTGCCTCGAAGCGAACCACTTCACCGGAGAAGACGAACGTGTCGCCCGGCTGAAGACCTTGAATAAAGTACTCCTCGACCTCGCCCAGGATTCGGCCGCTCTTTAGTCTTACCTTCATCGTCACCGCCTCGACGATGGTGCCGATGTTCATCCGGTAAAGACGGGCGACGCGCGGCGAGGCGGCGCGGTAAAGGCCCTCGTCGATGCGCGTTAGCCGGCGGTAGCGCTCATAGCCGCCCAGCGCGTAGCCGCCGCATTCGACAAAGCGCAGGGTATCGTCGAAGTCGCTGCGCGGCAGTTGTGCGTAGGGCGCCGCCCGACGCACCTCGTCATACAGGGCTGCGGCGGAGACGGGCGCGGAGCAGGCGCAGCCGAGAAGGTGCTGAGCGAGGACTTCGAGGCCGCCGGGCGCGGGCGGATCACCGTCGAGTTCGCCGGCGGCAATCGCCTCCAGGGCGGCCATGCACTCAAGATGTTCGAAACGGTTGGCCGGAACCATGACCGCCTGGCTGGTCCGGTCGAGCCGGTGGCCGGCGCGGCCGATCCGCTGGATCAGCCGGCTCACTCCCTTCGGCGCGCCGATCTGGACCACCAGGTCGACGGCCGCCCAGTCGACGCCAAGATCGAGCGACGAGGTCGCCACGACCGCGCGCAGCCGACCGCCGGCCATGGCGGCTTCGACCTTGCGCCGCTGTTCGACCGCGAGGCTGCCGTGATGCAGCGCGATTGGAAGGTTGAGGTCGTTCAGCCGCCACAGCTGCTGGAAGACGATTTCGGCCTGGGCGCGGGTGTTGACGAAGACGATCGTCGTTGCCGCCTCGCAGATGCGTTCGTAGACGAGGGGCAATGCATGCACGGCCATATGCCCCGACCACGGGATGCGGTTCGAGGCGTTGAGAATGGAGATATCGGCCGGCGGTCCGTCACCGGCGCGCACGAAGACGACATCATCGCCAGCGGCCAGCGGCGACAGCCAGGCGCGCAGTTCATCCGGGTAAGCCACCGTCGCGGACAGCCCGACGCGGCGGCAGCGCGGGGCCAGCGTCTGCAACCGAGCGAGACCGAGAGCGAGCAGGTCGCCGCGCTTGGTGCCGACCAGCGCGTGCAATTCGTCGATGATCACGCAGCGCAATCGCGCGAACATCCGCCCGGCGTCGGCATAGGAGAGGAGCAGCGCCAAAGACTCCGGTGTCGTCATCAGAAGTTGCGGCGGCCGGGCGCGCTGACGCCGGCGCTTCGCCTGCGGCGTATCCCCGGTGCGCGTCTCGGCGCGGATGGCGAGATCCATCTCCGCGATCGGCCGCTCGAGGTTGCGGTGCACGTCGACCGTCAACGCCTTCAGGGGCGAGATGTAGAGGGTGTGCAGCCTGTCATCGTCGCCACACGCGCCCGCCGCATCATCCGCCAGGTCCAGTAACGACGGCAGGAATCCCGCGAGGGTCTTGCCGCCACCGGTCGGTGCGACCAGGAGGACATGCGCGTCTCGCTGCGCCGCAACGACCATGGCCTGCTGATGCGGGTACAGCCGCCAGTCCCGCGCGGATAGCCAGGTTCGGAAGCGGCCGGGTAGCTCCGTGCTCATCCCGCTATACATAAGCCAGGATGCCCGCGTGTCACCGCACCGGAGTTCGGAGCGCCGGCCCGGAGGGCTTAGATTTGTGGCGGGCGCGAGGTACGGGCCGGGGACGGGTGGACACGGACGATCATCAGCGAGGGCATCCCCGGTGGCTACGGCCGACCGGCGCCGGGTTATGGTGCGAGCCGGGGAGCTTCCACGTCGATCCTCATCGACCGGTGGATCGCGCCATCGTTACCCATGGTCATGCCGATCACGCCCGTCCCGGCCACCGCAGCGTCCTTGCCACACCGGGGACCGCGACGATCATGCGGGCCCGCTACGGCGACGACGCAGGCCCGATCGAGAGCCTGGAGTACGGCACGCCGCTCCGCCTCGGTGAGGTCATCGTCCGGTTCATCCCGGCGGGCCACATTCTCGGGAGCGCGCAGGTCGTGATCGAGCACAATGGCTGCCGCGTCGTCATCTCCGGCGACTATAAGCGGCGGACAGACCCGACCTGCGCCGCATTCGAGGTCGTGCCCTGCGACGTCTTCATCACCGAGGCGACGTTCGGGCTGCCGGTCTTCCGTCATCCGCCCGACGGTCACGAGATCGAGCGCCTGCTGACCTCGGTGCGGCTATTCCCCGATCGCTGTCACCTTGTCGGCGTCTATGCTCTCGGCAAGTGCCAGCGACTGATCATGCTGCTGCGCCGGGCCGGCTACGACCGAACAATTTGGCTCCACGGCACGCTGGTCAACCTGTGCAACGTGTACGCCCGCGCTGGCTTGGACCTGGGCCCGATCAGCGCAATTTCCGGCGGGGCCCGGCGCAACCTCGCCGGCGAGATCGTGCTTTGCCCGCCGTCGGCTCTGGCCGACCGCTGGGTGCGCGCCTTTCCCGATCCCGTCACCGTCATGGCGTCCGGCTGGATGGGGATCCGCCAGCGCGTCCGGCAGCGGGGCGTCGAGCTGCCGCTCGTTATCTCCGACCACGCCGACTGGGACGAACTGACGGCAACGCTGGATGACGTCGGCGCGCCGGTTGTTCTGGTCACTCACGGCCGCGAGGAGGCGCTGGTTCACCATGCCGCCAGTCGCGGCTATCGGGCCTCGGCCCTGTCGGTCGCCGGCTTCGAGGACGAGGACGATTGACAGTGCGAGCATTCGCCGAACTGCTCGAAGGGTTGACCTTCGCGCCGCAGCGCAACGCCAAGCTCAGGCTGATGGGCCGCTATTTCGCCGATCAGCCGGACCCTGAACGCGGTTATGGCCTCGCTGCGCTGACCGGCGACCTCACCTTTACCGGAGCAAAACCGGCGCTGATCCGCGCCCTGGTCACAAGCCGCGTCGATCCGCTCCTGTTCGCACTATCCTACGACTTTGTCGGCGACCTGGCAGAAACGGCGGCGCTGATCTGGCCCGCCGCTCCGGCGTCCGCGCCGCCACCCTCGCTGACGGCGGTGGTCGAGACCCTTCACCGCGCCAGCCGCAAGGATGTTCCCGCGCTCGTCGAAGGCTGGCTCGACGGCCTCGACGCCAGCGGCCGCTACGCCCTGCTCAAGCTGATCACCGGGGGGCTGCGCGTCGGTGTTTCGGCTCGGCTGGCGAAGACGGCCATCGCCGGGTTCGGCGGCGTTCCGCTGGCCGAGGTGGAGGAGCTGTGGCACGGGCTGAAGCCGCCATACCTCGATCTCTTCGCCTGGCTTGACCGTCGAGGGGCCCGACCCGACGTGCATGCTGCGCTTGGATTCCGTCCACTGATGTTGGCGAACCCGCTTGACGAAGGTGATCTGAATAGGCTCGACCCCTCCGATTACGCCTGCGAATGGAAGTGGGACGGTATTCGCGTGCAGATCTCCGCCGCCGGCGGAGAGGCGCGGCTGTTTTCGCGCACCGGCGACGATATCGGCGCAGGCTTTTCGGAGATCTTGACGGGCGTAGCTTTCGACGCCGTTCTCGATGGCGAGCTGCTCGTCGCCCGCGACGGCGAGATCGCGCCGTTCAACGACCTCCAGCAGCGACTCGGTCGCAAGGGTGTTACCCGGGCGATGATGGCGCACTACCCGGCTCATGTCCGTCTTTACGACATTCTTCTCGACGGCAGCGAGGATCTCCGCGGTCTTCCCCTCAGCGAACGACGGAGCCGGCTTGAATGCTGGTACGACGCGCATCGCCCGGCGCGGATGGACCTCTCGCCACTCGTGCCATTCCGCGACTGGGCACATCTTGCCGCGATCAGGGCGACGACCCGAGCGGCGGGAATCGAGGGGCTGATGCTGAAGCGGTGGCGCAGCCCTTACGTGGCGGGGCGGCCAAAGGGGCCGTGGTTCAAATGGAAGCGCGACCCGCTGACGGCGGACTGCGTACTGATGTACGCCCAGCGTGGCCACGGCAAACGCTCGTCGTTCTACTCCGACTACACGTTCGGCTGCTGGCGCTTAGGCGCCGATGACGCGACCGCAGACGAACTCGTTCCGGTCGGCAAGGCCTATTCCGGCTTCACCGACAGCGAGCTCATCGAACTCGATCGATGGGTGCGGCGCAACACGATTGACCGCTTCGGGCCGGTCCGGGTGGTCGCGCCGGGTCTGGTCCTCGAGATCGCTTTCGATGCGGTGCAGACCTCATCGCGCCACAAATCCGGCGTCGCCATGCGCTTCCCGCGGGTTCATCGCATCCGCTGGGACAAGCCGGCGGCGGAGGCTGATCGGCTGGAGGCGCTTCAGGCACTGATCGAACGCGTCGACCCTGCAAGCGAAATATTGCCGTCCGGCTGCTGATATCGCTGGTCATACGATTGCCTCAATTGATATACAATAACGATGCCTGCGGTCGTTGCGATGAACACTACGTGCAACGGCCGACGGAAACAAAAGCGTTCAACATTATCAGGAGGGGAGACGTCTATGCTCCGAATCAGTTGGGCTCTCGTGCTGGGTTTCCTGCTCGCCGGCGGTCTCGGCAGCGCCTACGCAGCCGATCAGTATGGTACTCCGGCAGAGGCTAAGGCAATGCTGGAGAAGGTTGTTGGCGCCATAAAGAAAGACGAATCGAAAGCGCTTAAGATGATCAGCGCTGGCGAGGATGGTTTCAAAGAGAAGGACCTGTACCCTTACTGCGGCGGCCCCGACGGGAATTTCACCGCGCATCCGTCGCTTGTCGGCAAGAGCCTCAAGGATCTGAAGGACAAGAACGGCAAGGAAATCGGCAAGGAGATCTATGCCGAAGCCGAGCAAGGCAAGATCAGCGAAGTTCCCTACATGTGGCCACGTCCGGGTAGCACCGAGCCTGTGCAGAAGGTCGTTTATGTAACCAAGGTCAAGGACCAGGTCTGCGCCGTTGGCTATTACAAGTAGGCTCTGAGGCCACGCCTAGAACATCCAGCGCCCGTAAAGGCGTTGAATGGTTGCTCGATCATCATCTATCGAGCAACTTGCCTGCCTTCGGATACTGCCATCCGGAGGCAGGTTGATCTAGACCTTAACTACGTTCCGTCACCCGCGCGTGCCGGCAGCCCCTCTTCGTGGCGGGGCACTCGGACGACGATCTGGCGATGGCCGAATGATCGACCGCGGGCGCTAGGCCGCGCTTTACCCTCTTCGTGCATCATACGGATGGAGAACGCGAATGGGCCTACGATCGTGTCATCGCCGTGGGCCGCCTGGACAAGGCGCTCGATGTCGTCGCGGAAAAGGGTTGGACCGTGGTCGATATGGCCCGTGACTGGAAGGTGGTCTACCCGGCCGCGAAGTAGCTCCGCCCGGCTGTGATCAGGTGCCGGTGCTGCGCCAGCTCTCAAGCAGTTCGTCGTAATC
>JBBSCD010000053.1:0-16042 GCA_038250645.1 Rhodospirillales bacterium | reverse complement strand
GGCGGGTGACGTTGCCCCAGAGACGGGCTTCGCTGCTCTGGTCCGCAACGCGCTGGCGGGCGCCGTCGCCAGCGGCCATACGAGCGAGAAGATGTCGCTGGCCGCGGTCGCCAACCAGGCCGACCTGACGAAGGTCGTAACCGCCGTCGCCGAGGCCGAGACCGTGCTCAACACCGTCGTTGCCGTCCGCGACCGGGTGGTCGAGGCGTACAAGGACATCATGCGGATGCCGATCTGCGCGCACTTCATTCGGCGCCGGCGCCGGCGCCGAGCCGAACACTCAGAGGTCACCGCGTCGGGGGGCGCGCCAATGAACGAGCTTGATGTCCTAGCGGTCGGCCGCGAGGCGATGATCGTCATCCTCAAGATCGCCGGTCCGGCGATGCTGGCCGGCATGGCTGTCGGACTCGTCGTCGCGCTGTTCCAGGCGCTCACGTCCATCCAGGAGCAGACGCTCACCTTTGTGCCGAAGATCGTCGTCATGATGGCGACGATCGTCATTTTCCTGCCATTCATGATGACGGCGCTGATCGAGTTCACCCGGACCCTCTTCGACCGCGCCATCGGCCTCGGCTGACGGCCGTGCTCGAAGCCCTGACGGTCGCCGAAACGTTCGGCTATCTCCTCGTCTTCGCACGGGTCGGAGCCGCCCTTGCCCTGCTGCCCGGCTTCAGCGCCGCCTATGTCAGCGTGCGGATCCGCCTGATCTTCGCGCTTGCCCTGACGTTGGTCGTCAAGCCGGTGGTTGCCGACGCGCTGCCGGTCATGCCGGGCAGCGTCGTCGGTCTCGCCCTGCTTATCGCCGGCGAGGTCAGCATCGGCACCTTCATCGCGGTGATCGCGCGCATCATCATCGCCGCCCTGCACATCGCCGGCACGTTCATGGCCTACTTTGCGTCGCTCGCCAACGCCCTGGTGCATGATCCGGTCGCCGACCAGCAGAGTTCGACCCTGGCCGGCTTCCTCGGCACCCTCGGTCTGGTGCTGGTCTTCGTTACCGACCTGCATCACCTCATGATCCGCGCGGTGGTGATGAGCTACGCGCGTTTCCCGCCGGGTATGGCCTTGCCGAACGAAGGCTTCGCCGACGCCGTTACCCAAGCGGTAGCCGCGAGCATGGTGATCGGCCTGCAACTCTCGGCGCCGCTTCTGGTCGCGGCGCTTGTCTACAACATCGGCCTCGGTGTCATCGGCCGGCTGATGCCACAACTTCCCGTGTTCTTCTTCGGCATGCCTGTGCAGATTTCCTTCCAAATCTGGACCATAGCGCTTACTATTTCGGGCATCATGATGATATTTCTCAACCGCTTCAGCGAAACCCTGTTGCCGTTTGCCACACCCTGACCGGGTGCCCGCCGCTCCTGATCGAGCGGGCACCGAGGATCAGAACGTCGCAGCACATTCCGCGGGGGGCGAATGGCGGAACAGGACAACGCTCAGAAAACCGAAGCACCGACGCCCAAGCGCCTCGAGCAGGCGCGCGAGCGCGGCGAGGTCGCGAGCTCACAGGACGTCAAGAGCTGGGGCCTGCTGGCCGCCGGACTGCTGTCGCTCATGCTGCTGGCGCCCGCGGCCGCGCAGCGTGTGGCGCTCGGCGGTCAGCGCGTTCTCGGCAACGCGGAGGCGATCACCGTCGACGTCGAGACTATCCAGCATGATCTCGCCGGACTGGTAGCCGATGTCGCCTGGACGCTGGCGCCGATCGTGGCGGCGCTCGCTCTCGCCGCCGTCGCCGCCGGCGTCGTCCAGACCGGGTTGATCTGGGCCCCACAACGCATCGCGCCGCAACTTTCACGGATCTCGCCGGCCAGTGGCGCCAAGCGCCTGTTCTCGACGCGCGCTCTTGTCGAGTTCACCAAAGGACTGCTCAAGCTCGCCGCGGTGGCGGCGATCTGTACCATCATCGCCCAGCTGCTCTTTGCCGACCTCGCGGTCCTGCCGGCGCTTCCCGTTGCGGTCCTGCTTGAGCGGGTTGACAGGGTTGCGGTCTGGTTGCCGGCGGGCACCCTGGCCGCGCTGACGCTGATCGCCGGCCTCGATTTCGCCTATCAACGCTTCGCCTTTCTCAAGCAGATGCGGATGACCCGCCAGGAGGTGCGCGACGAGATCAAGCAGGCCGAGGGCGATCCGCACATCAAGGCGCGGATCCGTCGCCTGCGAACCGAACGGGCGCGCCACCGGATGATGGCCGCCGTGCCGGACGCGGCGGTGGTGATCACCAACCCGACCCACTACGCCATCGCGCTCGCCTATGACATGACGGCGATGGCGGCGCCGAAGGTGGTCGCCAAGGGCGTCGACAGCCTGGCCTTGCGCATCCGCGCCCTGGCCGAGGCCAACGAGGTGCCGGTGGTCGAGAACCCGCCGCTGGCGCGCGCCCTCTACGCCGCCGTCGACCTCGAAGAGGAGATCCCGATGGAGCACTATCAGGCGGTGGCCAAGGTCATCGGCTATGTCATGCGGCTCAAGGAGCGCCGCGCTTGAGCGTCCTTTTCCCGCCTCCGGCGGAACGCGCCGCGGCTGCGGGCGACGGGCGGGTTCAGCCGTCAGCGGGCATGGCCGCGTTGTTCGCGCAGGCGCCGGTCGGCCTCGCCGTGCTCGACCTGACCGGCCGGATCACCGACATCAACGACGCCTTCCTGGACATCCTCGGCGCCGAACGCGATGAGGCCATAGCCACCGCTTTTGTCGAGCACATCGAGCCGGATGGCCGCGATGACCTCAACCGGCGGCTGGCGAAGCTGGTTCTTGGCAGCAGCCGCAACGCCAGGCTCGAGGCAATCGCGCCGATGCGGCACGGAAGACCGCGGCGCGCTCTTCTGCTTGACGCCGCCGGCCTCCAGCGCGGCGGTGAGCTCTGCGGTCTCATCCTTTCCGCCCGGGAGATGCAGCGGCCGCGGCCTGCCGCCGACGCGGCGCTGATCCAGGCGCAGAAGATGCAGGCGATCGGCCAGCTCTCGGGCGGGATAGCCCATGACTTCAATAACCTTCTGACCGTGATGATCGGCTTCAGCGACCTTCTCCTGAGCCGCCATCCCGCGGGCGATCGATCCCACGACGATATCATGCAGATCCGCGAAAACGCCGCTCGCGCCGCCGGCCTCGTGCATCAGTTGCTGGCGTTCTCGCGCCAGCAGGCGCTGACGCCGGTGATCCTCGATCCGTCCGCGGCGATCCACGAACTCGCGCTCATGCTCGCGCGTCTGCTCGGGCCGTCCATTAGGCTCCGTTTAGAGGCAGGCGGCGAGCCGATGCGGATCTGCGTCGACCCGGTCCAGCTCGACCAGGTGATCGTCAACCTCGCCGTCAATGCCCGCGACGCCATGGCCGATGGCGGCGTGCTCACGATCGGAACGAGCGCCGAGCGTGTTGACGCCGCCCGCCAGGCGGGGGCCGAGATTATGCCGGCAGGAGATTACGTCTGCATCAGGGTGTCCGATACCGGGGCTGGCATCTCCGCCGGGATCATTGCCAACATCTTCGAGCCGTTCTTTACGACCAAGGCGGCGGGCGCGGGCACCGGACTGGGACTTGCAACCGTCTACGGCATCGTCCGCCAGAGCGAAGGGTATATCGTCGTCGACAGCGCGGCAGGGCGCGGGACGACCTTCAGCATCTACCTGCCACCCGCATACGCCGAGGAGCCGGCGGGAACGACAGCCGCTGCAGCGATGTCATTGTCGGCGCCTGCGCCGATCCCGGCGCCGCAAGCGGAGGCGTCCGCGCCGCCCGCGCCTGCGACGGTCCTGCTCGTCGATGACGAGCCGGGCGTCCGCGCCTTTGCGGCCAAGGCGCTGCGCCGCGCCGGCTACCGCGTCGTCGAAGCCCACGACGGCGAAGCGGCCCTGGTTCAGCTGCAGAGCGAGCACAATCCCATCGATCTCGTCATCAGCGACGTGGTCATGCCCGGGATGGATGGGCACACGCTCATGCGCCTGCTGGGCGAGAGGCTGAGCGACTTTGCCGTGATCTTCATGTCCGGCTATGCCGAGGACGTGCTCGCCGGCGGCGACGGCGCAACCGCCGGCCGCTTCCTGATGAAGCCGTTCACCCTGTCGGAGCTGATCGCCAAGGTCGGCGAGGCGCTCGAGGACCGGCCGCACCGGCGGACGGAGCGGCCGCTCTCGGCGCATGCCGGCACCACCTGACCTAGCTCAGGGGGATCGTCGCCGGACCGGTCACAAGCAGACGAACGAGCTCGGCCTGGCGGTCGCAGCCGGTCTTGTCGAACACCTGCTTGAGGTGCTTGCGCACGGTCTCGTAGACGAGACCCAGACTATCAGCGGTCGCGTCCAGCTTGTAGCCCTGAGCCAGCAACGCGACGACCCGCGCTTCCGCCCGGCTCAGGCCGTACAGCTGGCGCAGCCGCCGCTGATCGATCTCCATCGGCTTATCGGGGTCGCCGATGAACAGCATGGCGCTCGGCCCGTCGCTTTCGCGGTGGTCCTCACCGGTGCCAAGTGGGGCAAGCAGGCAGGTCAGCGGCCTCAGGCCGGGCTTGCGCGGCACCGCAAACGCGCTCAGGGCATTGCCGCCGCTGTCGCGCAGGTCGCTCATCGCGTCGGCGACGGCGCGGCTCAGGCGCGGCGGTCGTGCCGTTTGCTCGGCGCGGCGCACGGTCTCCTGGTAGGCGCGGACGTTCTCGCCCTCGATAATCTGGCGCGCGATCCTGTTGGCGGCGGTAATCTGGCCGCCGGCATCGACGAAGGCGACGCCGATGGGGACGGCGTCGAGCGCGTCGAAGGCAATCCGATGGAAAAACTGCGCCCGGCGCAGCGCCCGGCCCGCGCGGATGCCGCGCTGAACACCGTGAATAACGCGGCCGAGAAGCGTCGCGTCATCGGCGGCGAACGAATCTCTCCCCCTCGTGCGCAGAAAGAGGATCTGGGTGATCACGCCGTCGGCATGGTCGACGACGCCACGCAGCGCCGCGGAGAATTCCTGATCCCGACACCACGACAGCCACGCCCGGCCGCCCTGTAGCGTCCCCTCGCCGTCGCTGTCGCTGCCGTCTTCCATGGAAACGTAGCCGGGCCGGGTTGCGGCCTCGTCGGCGTCCAGCCGTACGGGTAGCGCATCCTCCGGCTGTCCGTAGGCGTCCGCGCCCTCCGCAGCCATTCCGACCCAGTGCAGAAGCCGGCCGCCGCCGGTCGTCGCGTCATGTTCGGCGAGCGCGACGGCGTCGGCGGCGAGGATGGCGCGCAAGCCGACCAGCGCCTTGGGCCACAGCTTCGGGTCGACCGCCGCGTCGTAGGCCTGAGACGCCGCATCCAGAAGAGTGAACTCGCGCTCTTCGAGCAGCGGCGGGGTGCGAGGGCTGACGAGGGCGGCCGGCTGGGCGGAAATAGGGCTCGGCCGCCGCTGCCCGCCCTCGGTAATGAGGTAGACAAGGTTGCTTCTGCGATCGGCGACGGCGCGACGATCCTCGCCGGAACGGCGGTCGCCTCCCGAACGTCGATCCGCACTGCCCCGGCGATCCTCACCGGCGCGACGTTCCACAAGCGGTCCAGTCATTATCAAAACCTCGTTGAATCTCGTTCTTGTGCGATCCGGTGCTGCCGCCGCTGGGCAGGCGGTCCAACCGGCGGCGTCTACCCAAATGAGTACACGGTTATATCAGGCCCCGCAACGCGCCCGACTAACCCGTTTGGGTACAAAAAGAATTAGTGAAAACAATGGCTTATCCGGATCAGTTGGGCTAGGGGGCGGAAACCTGTATTCTCACCGCCATTGTCAGTCGATACGAGCTGTGAAATAAGGGTGGTCGGTGCATGCTGATAAGGAAGTTACGGGTGGTTGAGAAGGAAACGGTCGACAAGGGGCGCGCGATCGACGCTGCGATCAGTCAGATCGAGCGGGCGTTCGGACGGGGATCGATCATGCGCCTCGGCCAGCGCGAGACGGTTGAAACAGAGATTGTTTCCACGGGCTCGTTGGCGCTCGACATCGCGTTGGGAATCGGCGGCTTGCCCCGCGGGCGGATCGTCGAGATCTATGGTCCCGAGAGCTCGGGCAAGACGACGCTGGCGCTGCATGCCATTGCCGAGGCGCAGAAGAAGGGTGGAGTCTGCGCTTTCATCGATGCGGAGCATGCGCTCGACCCGATCTACGCGAACAAGCTCGGCGTCAATGTCGACGATCTGCTGTTGTCACAGCCGGATGCCGGCGAGCAGGCGCTTGAAATCGCCGACACCCTGGTGCGCTCCGGCGCGATCGACGTTCTCGTCATCGATAGCGTCGCCGCCCTTGTCCCGCGCGCCGAGCTCGAGGGTGAAATGGGCGATACCCACGTCGGCCTCCAGGCTCGGTTGATGAGCCAGGCGTTACGCAAGCTGACCGGCTCGGTTTCGAAATCGCGGACGATGATCATCTTCATCAATCAGATCCGGATGAAGATCGGGGTGATGTTCGGCAATCCGGAGACGACCACCGGGGGCAATGCGCTGAAGTTCTACGCCTCGGTTCGCCTCGAGATCCGCCGCATCGGCGCAATCAAGGATCGCGACGAGATGGTCGGTAACCAGACCCGGGTGAAGGTGGTCAAGAACAAGCTGGCGCCGCCGTTCAAGATGGTGGAATTCGACATCATGTACGGCGAGGGGATCTCCAAGACCGGGGAGCTGCTCGATCTCGGAGTCCGCGCCGGGATCATCGAGAAATCCGGCTCGTGGTTCTCCCACGGCTCCCAGCGGATCGGCCAGGGCCGCGAGAACGCGAAGAGCTTCCTCGCCGAGCATGCGGACGTCGCCGCCGGCATCGAGCAGCAGATCCGCCAGAATGCCGGTCTCGTCGGCGCGACCATGCTTGTCGGTGCGGACGAGGACGCCGGCGACTGAGACGGCTGAGGCGCTGATCCGTTTTCCGGTAGATACCGGCACCTTGTGGACAGGCTGACGCCACGGCGCTAAAAGCGCGCTCATGCGCGGCGGTATGGGAACCCGTTTCGCCGCGCCTCCGGGCCGCCTACATGAGTGCCATGCAAACCGTCAACGATATCCGCAAGGCGTTTCTCGACTACTTCGCGCGCCACGGTCACCGGGTCGTCGCCTCCGGCCCGCTGGTGCCGCGCAACGATCCGTCGTTGATGTTCACCAACGCCGGGATGGTCCAGTTCAAGAATGTCTTCACCGGGGTGGAGAGGCGCGACTACGTCCGCGCCGCCACCTCGCAGAAGTGCGTGCGCGCCGGGGGCAAGCACAACGATCTCGAAAACGTCGGCTACACCGCCCGTCATCACACGTTCTTCGAGATGCTCGGCAACTTCTCGTTCGGCGACTACTTCAAGGACGTCGCGATCGAGCTTGCCTGGAACCTGGTAACGAAGGAATTCGGGCTGCCGGCGGACCGGCTGCTGGTCACCGTGTTCGCCGAGGACGACCAGGCGTTCGATCTGTGGAAGAAGATCGCCGGTCTGCCGGATGACAGAATCCTTCGCATCGCCACCCACGACAACTTCTGGTCCATGGGCGATACCGGCCCGTGCGGTCCCTGCTCCGAGATCTTCTACGACCACGGGCCCCAGCTTCCCGGCGGCCCGCCAGGCAGCGCCGATGCCGACGGCGACCGCTTCATCGAGATCTGGAACCTCGTGTTCATGCAGTACGAGCAGGTCGCGCCCGACCGGCGCGTCGACCTGCCGCGGCCGTCGATCGACACCGGGATGGGCCTGGAACGCACCGCCGCGGTGATGCAGGGCACCCACGACAACTACAGGATCGACCTGTTCCGCACGCTGATCCGGGCTTCGGCGGAGGCCTCGGGCACCGCGCCCGACGGTCCGGCGGCGGTCTCTCACCGGGTCATCGCCGATCATCTGCGCGCATCGGCGTTCCTCGTTGCCGACGGGGTCATGCCGTCGAACGAAGGCCGCGGCTATGTCCTGCGCCGGATCATGCGCCGGGCGATGCGCCACGCGCAGCTCATCGGCTGCGACGAGCCGTTGATGTGGCGGCTGGTGCCTACCCTGGTCGAGGAGATGGGCCAGGCCTACCCTGAGCTGGTGCAGGCCGCGGCGATGATCACCGATACCCTGCGCCTGGAGGAAAGCCGCTTTCGCCGCACGCTCGATCGGGGGCTGCTCCTTCTCGACGAGGCGTCGGCGAAACTGCCTGCGGGCGGCAAGCTCGACGGCGAAACCGCGTTCAGGCTTTACGATACCTACGGCTTCCCCCTCGATCTGACCCAGGACGCGCTGCGCGCCCGCGGCGTCGGCGTCGATATCGACGGGTTCAACGCGGCCATGGAGCGCCAGCGCGCCGAGGCCCGCCAGGCCTGGGCAGGGTCCGGCGAGGCCGCGACCGAGGCGGTGTGGTTTGCGCTCCGCGAGCGCTGCGGTCCCAGCGAATTCCTCGGCTACGAGACCGAGAGCGCGGAGGGCAAGATCGTCGCGCTGGTGGTCGACGGCGATGAGGTTGAAACCGCCGCGGCCGGCACGGCGGTCGCCGTCGTTTGCAACCAGACCCCGTTCTACGGCGAAGGCGGCGGTCAAGTCGGCGATCTCGGCGTCATCCGCGGGGCGTCCGGGGCGGTCGTCATCGTGACCGACACCCAGCGCAATCTCGGCGACCTGATCGTTCACCTCGGCCGGGTCGAGTCGGGCACCCTTAAACGCGGCGATGACGTCGCTCTCGATGTCGATCACGGCCGCCGGCAGGCGACCCGAGGCAACCATTCGGTGACCCACCTGCTTCACGGCGTGTTGCGCCGGCGCCTCGGCGAGACCGTGACCCAGAAGGGATCGATGGTCGGGCCCGAGCGGATGCGCTTCGACATCAGTTATCCCCAGGCCATTCCGGCGGACGAACTCGCCGCCATCGAGGCCGAAGTCAACGACCAGATCCGCGACAACAGCGCGGTGGAGACCCACCTGATGGATCCAGAGGCCGCGGCCGCCGCCGGCGCCATGGCGCTGTTCGGCGAGAAGTACGGCGACGAGGTTCGGGTTCTGATGATGGGCGCGCGCGACGACCGCGGCCGGCCGTTCTCGACCGAGCTGTGCGGCGGCACGCATGTGCGCCGGACCGGCGACATCGGCCTGTTCAAGATCGTCTCGGAGAGCGCGGTCGGCGCCGGCGTGCGCCGGATCGAGGCGGTGACGGGATCGGCGGCGGAAGCCTACGTGGCGCGCGAGGAGGCGGCCCTGCGGGAAGTGGCGCAGATGCTCCGCGCGGGCCCGGAGGAGTTGCCGCGCCGGGTCAGTGCGTTGCTCGACGAGCGGCGCAAGCTTGAGCGCGAGCTCGCCGACGCACGCCGGGCGCTGGCCACCGGCGGCGGAAGCCGTCGCAACGACGGCTGTCGCGATATCGGCGGCGTGCGCTATTCGCCGCAATTGCTCGAGGGGGTGCCGGCGCGCGAACTCAAGAGCCTCGCCGACGACCTCAAGAAGCAGCTCGGCTCCGGTATCGTCGCCCTTGTCTCGACCGCCGACGGCAAGGCCTCGCTGGTTGTGGGCGTCACTGAAGATCTGAAGGAACGCATCAGCGCCGTCGATCTGGTCCGCGCCGGCTCTGCTGCCGTGGGCGGCAAGGGCGGCGGCGGTCGCCCTGACATGGCCCAGGCCGGCGGTCCGGACGCCGCCCAGGCCCAGGCGGCGCTGGACGCCATCGCCCAGGCAATCGCGACGGCCGCCTGAGTTCGCCAGGCTTCCGATCGGTCACGCCTTCAGCGTGGTCTCCACTACAACCTCGCCATGCAGCGTCCGGTGGACCGGACACTTGTCGGCGATCTCCAGCAGCATGGCGCGGGTCTCCTCGTCGAGGTCGCCTTCGAGCGTGATCTCGCGAACGATCCGGTCGATCCTGCCGGCTTTTGTCTCGCAGCTCTCGCAGTCCTCGGCATGAATCTTGGCATGACGGAGCGTGACGCTGGCGCGCTCCAGCGCCAGTTTCTTGCGCCCGGCGTACATCCGCATGGTCATGGTCGTGCACGCCCCGAGCCCGGCCAGGAGCAGATCGTAGGGCGACGGCCCGGTGTCGCCGCCGCCGAAGCTGACCGGCTCGTCGGCGAGAAGGCTATGCTTGCCGCCGACGGAGATGACCTGCGCGAACGGACCGTCGCCGGCCTCGGCGACCGTGACCGCACCTGCCGGCGCAGTCAGCTCCGGCAGCGCGTCGGCCTGCGCCGGGCCGATGTAGCGCCCGGCCCAGGCGGCGACGATGTCGGCGACATAGACGGCGTCCTCGCGCCGGGTCAGCAGGTGGTCGGCATCGTCGAGCGAGATGAAGCTTTTCGGGTGCCTGGCGGCGACGAAGATCTTCGTCGCGTTATCGATCCCGACGACTTCGTCGAGCGGCGAGTGGAACACCAGCAGGGCCTTGCCCAGCCGCTTGATCCGCTCCGCCAGCCGGTGGCCGTCGATGTCTTCGAGAAATTGCCGGGTGATGGTGAACGGCCGGCCGGCAAGGCGGACCTCACCGCGGCCGGCACTCGCGAGGTCCTCTTCGGCGACCTGAAGGTGCCGACGGACATGCGCGGGCTCGGCGGGCGCGGCGATCGTGCAAACCGCCGCGGCCTCGGGAATTTCGGCTGCCGCGGCAAGGACGGCGGCGCCGCCGAGGCTGTGGCCGATGAGGATGTTCGGCGCACCGTGGGCCTCGCGCATCCACGCGGCGGCGGCGATCAGATCGGCGATGTTGGATGAGAACGTGGTGTTGGCGAATTCGCCGTCGCTGGCCCCGAGGCCGGTGAAGTCGAAGCGCAGGACGGCGATGCCGTGGGCGGTCAGGCCGGCGGCGATGCGCGCGGCGGCAAAGACATCCTTGCCGCAGGTGAAGCAGTGGGCGAACAGGGCATAGGCCCGCGGCTCTCCGGCCGGCAGATCCAGTCGGGCGTCGAGCCGGCTGGTCCCGTCGCCGCCGACGAAGGTGGCTTTTTCGCTGTGTCGCATCGTCCCTGATCCTTTCGTCTGCGCACCGGCATCCAAGGGTCGTGCCCGCCGCATCGTTTTCCCGCGATTATTTTATATTCGCGTGCGGTTATGGCACACTAGCCTCAACGCTCGCGGGCCGCGACGAAAACGCCGCGCGGTCGAGACGAGCACACCCAGAGGGAGGACACAGGCGGATGTACAAGGTCATTCTGACCGCGGCACTCGGTGCGCTGCTCGCGGCGCCGGCGCAGGCCCAGCAGTTCATCAATATTCTCACCGGCGGCACCAGTGGCGTCTACTACCCGCTGGGCAACGCATTGTCGGCGATCTACGCCAAGGCCATGCCCGACACGCGGGTGACGGTGCAGGCGACCAAGGCGTCCGTCGAGAATCTCAACCTGCTGCAGGCCGGTCGCGGCGAGGTCGCCTTCACCCTTGGCGATTCGCTGTCGTTCGCGGCCAGAGGCGACGAGGAGATGGGGTTCCCCAAGCCTCTGGATAAGCTCAGAACCTTGGCCGCCATCTATCCCAACTACATCCAGATCGTCGCCAGCCGCGACTCCGGCATCAAGACGCTGGCCGACCTGAAGGGAAAGCGCGTTTCCGTCGGTGCGCCGAAGTCGGGCACGGAGGTCAACGCCCGCACGGTCTTCGCCGCGGCCGGCCTGACCTACGACGACATGAGCGTGCAATACCTGCCCTTCGGCGAATCCGTCGAGCTGATGAAGAATCGCCAGCTCGACGCGACCTTGCAGTCGGCGGGTCTCGGCGTCGCCTCCATTCGCGATCTCGCCAGTTCGGTGCCGATCACGGTGGTTTCGGTACCGGACGCCCTTGTCGCCAAGATCGACGACCCGGCCTTTATCGCCGCGACCATTCCCGCCGGTACCTACGACGGCCAGACCGAGGCCGTCCCGACCGTCGCCATCAATAACTACCTGGTAACCCGCGAAGGCCTCGCCGATGACGAAGTCTATGCGCTGACCAGGGGGATGTTCGACAACCTGGACGATATGGTTGCGGCCCACTCCGCGGCCAAGGCGATCTCGCTCGAAAAGGCGGCGCAGAAACCGCCGGTCCCGCTGCATCCGGGCGCGGAGCGCTACTATCGCGAGAAGGGTGTCCTCAAGTAGGCGCAAGCGACGCGGCCGCCGCCATGGCTGATGCCGACCTGATCGCTCCTGCCGACAGTTCCGGCGCGGAGGGTGCGGGACCGGACACGGGCATTTTCGGGCCGGGCCGGCCGCTGTTCTGGATCGCCGTTATCTTCTGCGCGTTCCAGATCGTGACTTCGGCCTACTCGCCGCTGCCGAGCCAGATCGTCCGCGCCATCCATGTCGGCTTTCTGATCCTGACGGTGTTCGGCATTGCCGCTGAACAGGAGGTCGAGGCGAAGCGCGGGATCGCATCGCGACTGCTGCTGTGGGCGGCCGGCGCGCTCGCATTTGCCCTCGCGTTCTATCACTGGATCTACCAGGGCGAGCTCATCCTGCGCGCCGGCGACCCGTCCCTGCTCGACCTCGCCGTCGGCGCCGCGACCATCGTCCTGCTGTTCGTCGCGGCGCAGCGGATCATGGGTTGGGCGTTGCCGATCATCTGCCTGTCGTTTTTCCTCTACGCCCTGTTGGGCGACCACCTGCCGCTGCCGCTCGGCCATCGCGGCTTCGCGGTGTCCCAGGTCATCGACCAGTTCGCCTTCGGGACCGAGGGTATCTACGGCATCCCGACCTACGTTTCGTCGACGTACATCTTCCTGTTCATCCTGTTCGGCAGCTTCCTGGAGCAGGCGGGGATGATCCGACTGTTCACCGACGTCGCCCTCGGCACCGTCGGCCATACCAAGGGCGGTCCGGCCAAGGTCTCGGTTATCTCGTCGGCGCTGATGGGGACGGTCAACGGTTCGGGCGTCGCGAACGTCGTCACCACCGGCCAGTTCACCATCCCGCTGATGAAACGGTTCGGCTACCGCGCCGAGTTCGCCGCCGCCGTCGAGGCGACGTCGAGCATGGGCGGGCAGATCATGCCGCCGGTGATGGGCGCAGTCGCCTTCATCATGGCCGAGACGCTGAACGTTCCCTACGCGGACGTGTGCCTCGCCGCGCTGGTGCCGGCATTCCTCTACTTCGCCACGGCGCTGTGGATGGTCCACCTCGAAGCCGGCCGCCGCGGGCTCGTCGGCATCCCTAAGGACCAGTGCCCGAATGCCGTCGCGGCGATCCGCCGCCAGGGCCATCTCGTCATCCCGCTCGCCGCGCTGGTCTACCTGCTGTTCAGCGGCTACACCCCGCTGTTCGCCGGCACCGTCGGCCTCGCGCTGACCGTGGTCCTCATTTTCGGCGGCGGCATTTCCGCCCGGTTGACCCCGCTCTCGTTGCGCATCGTCTTCTGGCTCGCGCTCGGTATCGTCTGCGCCGGCTTCTTTCACTACGGCATCAACGTGATGGTCGCGCTGATCGCGGTCCTCATTGCGGTCAACCTGACGGCGCGCGGTGGCCGCGAGACCCTGCGCGTCGCGCTGCGCGGGATGGTTTCCGGTGCGCGCAACGCCCTGCCCGTGGGCATCGCCTGCGCCCTGGTCGGCATCATCATCGGCACGATGACCCTGACCGGGCTGGCCGGCGTCGCCACCCAGGGGATCGTCGCGCTCGGCCGCGACAACCTGTTCATCAGCCTGGTCCTCACCATGCTCGTCTGCCTTGTTCTCGGCATGGGCATTCCGACCATTCCCAACTACATCATCGTCTCGTCGCTGGTCGGGCCGGTGCTGCTCAAGCTCGGCGTGCCGCTCATCATCTCGCACTTCTTCGTCTTCTACTTTGGGATCATGGCCGACCTCACCCCGCCGGTGGCGCTCGCCGTCTTCGCCGCGTCCGCCGTTGCCCGCTCGGCGCCGATGCGCACAGGTTTCGAGGCGGTTCGCGTTGCCATCGCCGGCTTCGTCGTGCCCTACATGGCGATTTACGACAATGCGCTCATGCTGCAGACGGATGACGTCGGCGACACCATCTACGTAATCATGAAAGCGCTTCTCGCGATCGGCCTCTGGGGCGCGGCCGCCATCGGCCATCTGTTCGTTACCCTCGCCTGGTGGGAGCGGCTCCTCGCGGCATCCGCGGCGGCGGCGCTGGTCGTGGCTTTGCCCGTGACCGACAGCATTGGCCTCGGTCTGGCTGCGCTTGCTGCCGCCATCCATTACTGGCGAAGCCGTTCGCCGGCGCCGCCGACGGCGGCGGCCTGATGGCGGTCTGCCTCGCCGCCGGCGCGCTCATGATCGTCATTCCGACAACCGCGTTCGTCCTGAGCTGGACCCACTCGGTGGAGCACACCCTTTGGCGCGAGAATTGGCGCGTGAGCGGCGATGCCCTGGTTCTCGACGAGGCGGCGGTGCAGGGCAGCGGCGCCGGGATGGAGGCTGCCGCCGATGCGCGCCTTGTCGATGGCGCCTGGCGCTATCGGCCGGTGCTGCCACCTCTGCAGAGGTTGCGCCTTGCCCATTCGGAATTCGCGGGTGACTATCGCCTGTGCTGGAGCAACAGGTGTGAGATGCTCGCAAATCTGGTCGCTCGGGGGCATACCGAAGCGCTGGAGATTTTCCCGTGCGGACTGTCCACGCGCGCTGATGAAACAGGCGCAGTGACGGAGCGGACACCGGCGCGCGCCGACGCGAGGGAGGAGATGCGATGAAGGGCGACGAAAGCGCCGGCCCCCTGGCCGCGGCATTCCAATGGGAAGATCCGCTTCTGCTGGACGCCGAGCTGAGCGAGGAAGAGCGTATGGTCGCGGAGACCGCCCGCCACTACGCCCGCGACAGGCTGATGCCGCGCATCCTGCTGGCCAATCGCAACGAGACGTTCGACGTCGAGATCATGCGGGAGATGGGCAGTCTGGGTCTGCTCGGTCCGACCATCCCACCCGAATACGGCGGCGCCGGCGTGAACTATGTCTGCTACGGCCTCGCGGCGCGGGAGGTGGAGTATGTCGACTCCGGCTATCGCTCGGCGATGAGCGTGCAGTCCTCGCTGGTCATGTTTCCGATTTACACCTACGGCACCGAGGACCAGCGCCGGCGTTTTCTTCCCGGCCTCGCCACCGGCGAGCTGATCGGCTGCTTCGGCCTGACCGAGCCCGACCACGGTTCCGATCCCGGCAGCATGCGGACCAAGGCGACGCGCGCGCCCGGCGGGTACGTCCTGGCCGGCACCAAGACCTGGATTACGAACGCGTCGATCGCCGACGTCATGGTGGTGTGGGCCAAGCTCGATGGGGTCATTCGCGGCTTCGTGCTCGAGCGCGGAATGGAGGGGCTGACGACGCCGAAGATCGAGGGCAAGTTCTCGATGCGCGCCTCGCCGACGGGCCAGATCGTCATGGAAAACGTGTTCGTCCCCGAGGAAAACCTGCTGCCCGACATCAGCGGCCTGTCGGGCCCGTTCGGCTGCCTCGACAAGGCGCGCTACGGGATTGCCTGGGGCGCGCTCGGCGCCGCCGAGTTCTGCTGGAAAGCGGCGCGCCAGTACGTCCTCGACCGCACCCAGTTCGGCCGACCGCTCGCCGCCAACCAGCTCATCCAGCGCAAGCTTGCCGACATGCAGACCGAGATCGCCATCGGTCTCAGCGCCTGCCTGCGGGCCGGCCGGATGATGGATGCGGCCCGCTGCTCGCCCCAGACCATCTCGCTGATCAAGCGCAACTCCTGCGGCAAGGCGCTGGATATCGCCCGGGTGGCGCGCGACATGCACGGCGCGAACGGCATCGTCGACGAGTATCACGTCATCCGCCACATGATGAACCTCGAGACGGTCAACACCTACGAAGGCACCCACGATATTCACGCCCTGATCCTGGGGCGCGCCCAGACCGGCCTTCAGGCTTTTACCGGCGGCTGAGGTTCTGCTCGGCACGATCTAAGTTCACGTCGATCCACCTGGGATCGCCACGCCTCGCATAACAGCCCGTTGACGAAGTCGGCTGGTTCTGACTCCCTGCACCCATATCGGTTCGAGGGATTGATCGACATGGCGCTGGGACGGCAAGGGGATCGGCAGGGTGATCTGGTGGTGACGTGGCGGGAGATGCCGCGTTCGCCCGGGCATGTTTTTTACGATCGGCTACAGGCGATTTTGCTTGAGGCCGGCTTCGACACCTTCGCCGAGACCGCGTGCAAGCCGTGCTACG
>JBBSCD010000052.1:0-16239 GCA_038250645.1 Rhodospirillales bacterium | reverse complement strand
TGGGCGACGAGATCCAGGCGATCAAGGCGGGCGTGCTCGAAATCGCCGACATCCATGTCGTCAGCAAGTGCGACCGGCCGGAGGCTTCGGAGACGGTGGTCGATCTGAAGACCATGCTGAAGCTGGGCGAGAACAGGCACGATGTCTCCGGCGGGGGATCGGGCTGGTCGGTGCCAGTCCTCGCCACCAGCGCGCAGAACCGGGAGGGCATGGAGGAACTGGTCGCGGCTATCGACGGCCATCGCACGCATCTGCATGAAAGCGGCGAAATCGCCGACCGCCGGCGCAGGATCGCCGAGATGCGCATTCTCAAGACCGCCGAAGAGATCATCCGCGCCCGCATCCTCGGCCGCGGCGCCGGGACGATGGAAGCGCTGATCGGCCGGGTCGTTGCCGGCGGCGTCGACCCCTACACCGCCGCCCTCGGCCTCGTCGACGAGAACACCGGGCTTGCCGACTGATGCCGAAACCGAATCACCGGCACGCGCTGAAGGCGATTCGCGCCCTCTTGGTCCGCGCCCCTCTTAGGCAAAAACGGCGCCGCGATCATCGCGGCGCCGCCCTTGGTTCGTGTATCTCTGGCTGAACGACGCCAGCGCTCACGCCTTCATCGTCTTGCCCCTGTCACTGTCTGTCATCGCGAGCCCCGTCAGGGGCGCGGCCCATAACACGCTGGCGTTCTCACCGCGATGGATTGCCGCGTCGGGGCTTCGCCTCTCCTCGCAATGACAAGTCAACTCACTCGAGCCGAAAGCCGGCGCTCACGCCTTCATCGACACGTACGGCCCAGGCGCCTCTTCGATGGCCTTCAGCTTGCCGCTGCCCGGCTCGCGCGGGGCCACCCGCTCGTCACCTGACTGCTTCTTCGCCCAGGCGTCCCAGTCCGGCCACCACGAACCGTCCTTCTGGGTGGCATGGGCCAGCCACTCGTCGGGATTGGCCGGCGGCTTCTTGTCGGTGTACCAGAAGCAGTACTTCTTCGCCGCCGGCGGGTTGATCACCCCGGCGATGTGGCCGGAGGCGGCGAGGGTGAAGTGCACCGGACCGGTAAAGATCTGGGTGCCCTTGTAGGTTGAGGTCCACGGCGCAATGTGGTCCTCCCGGGTCGACAGGAAGTAGGTCGGGATCTTGACCTTGCGCAGATCGATGGCCTCGCCGTTCAGGGTGATGCCGCCCGGCTCGACCAGCTTGTTCTGCTGATAGAAGTTGCGCAGGTAGAAGCTGTGCATGGCGTAGGGCATGCGCGTCGAGTCGGAGTTCCAGTAGAGCAGGTCGAACGGGAACGGATCGTTACCGAGCAGGTAGTTGTTGACGACGAACGACCAGATCAGATCGTTCTCGCGCAACATGTTGAAGGTCGTCGCCATCTCCGCGGCGTCGAGGTAGCCGCGCTCGGCCATCTTCTCTTCCAGGTAGGAGATGGTCGACTCGTCGATAAAGACGCCCAGTTCGCCCGGTTCGGAAAAGTCGAGCATCGTGGTGAAGAACGTGCCGGAGCGAATGCGGTCATCGCCCTTGTTGGCCATATAGGCGATGGACGCGGCCAGCAGCGTGCCGCCGATGCAGTAGCCGACCGCGTTGACTTCCTTCTCGCCGGTGGCCTTCTCGATCGCATCAAGGGCCTCGACCGGACCCTTGAGGATGTAGTCGGCAAACGACTTCTGGGCGAGTTCCTCGGTGGGGTTGACCCAGGAGATCATGAAGACCGTGTGGCCCTGGTCGACGGCCCACTTGACCCACGAGTTCTTCTCGCGCAGGTCGACGATATAGAACTTGTTGATCCACGCCGGCACGAACAGCAGCGGTCGCTTCACGACCTGATCGGTCGTCGGCGTATACTGGATCAGCTCCATCATTTCGTTGCGGTAGACCACCTTGCCCGGTGTCGTCGCAATGTTCTTGCCGACGATGAACTTGTCGTAATCGGTCTGGCTGATCCTGAGCGAGCCCTTGCCGCGCTCCAGATACTTGAGCATGTTCTTCAGACCGTTGATGAGGTTCTCGCCGCGGGTCTCGATGGTGGCGCGAATAACTTCCGGATTGGTCATGGCAAAATTGGTCGGCGACATCGCGCTGACGAACTGCCGCGTGTAGAAATCGACCCGCTCCTTGGTCTTCGGATCGATCCCTTCGACCTTGTCGACGCTTTGCTGCATCCAGTGCGAGGTCAGCAGATACGACTGCTTGATGTAGTTAAAGACGTCGTTTTCCTGCCACGCCTCGTCCTTGAAGCGCTTGTCGTCGCGCCTGGGCTCGATGACTGGCTGGGCGTCCTGGCCCATCATCCGGCTGGCGGTGTGCTGCCACAGCGACATGTAGTCCTGCCAAAGCGACATCTGCGCTTCGACCATCTTGGCCGGGTCGGCCATCATCTTGGAGGTAAGCTCCAAGAAACTACTGCCAATGTTCAACGGGTCGGACGGCATCGATTGCTGACCCATGTTCCCATTTTTGGACAGCCAGTCAGACAACAGTCGCTGGCTGCGCTCGGCAATTTCCGAGAATGATTTAGCAAGTTCGGAAGTGTCTGGCAGCTGTACTTCCGTGCCTGGTTGGTTGGCCATGACTCAATCCTTTTTGATCCCACAGAGCAAATGCCGGCTTTTCCGGAGCCAATCGATCGCCGGCAACCACACAAACGCGAGGATGAGGTTACAGACGCTGAGTCTGTCAAGCCGTTTATAGCTCCTTAACCACCCTCGGGCAATGTTGATGTGACGCGTGACCTGAGCGGGAGAACCGACCCTTGTGCGTGGTAGTTGATGCAGTAGCTGTCAAGAACAGCGCGAGCAGATCAAGAGACACCGTGTGTCGCGCCGTAGTACTGGGGATGGTGACGCTCGTCACGGTCGGCGCCTGCGCCGAAGCCCTGCCGCGCCACTTGGCGCCGCCACCGCGCGCGCTCAATGCCGCCGCGATTTCTGCTGGACCAAGCGCCGGTGCCGGCGCTTCGGCGTTTGCGGGCGCCCTCGCCGTGCCGCCGGATCTGGCGCCGCCGACGATGCGCGGACAAGGGCCCGCCGGATCCGCCCTGGCCGGCATCCACGCCGGACTCCGTGCGGAGACAGGTCCGCTGGCGGGCGCAACGCATGGGAATACCGCAGCAGCGCCGGCGCCGGCCGACGATGCCTTCATTCCGTCGATGATCGCCCGCATGGGCGCGACCGCCGCGCCGTTTTCCCGCCAGATCGGATTGGCGCAGTACGATGCACCGACGAGGTTGCCCGTGTCCGCGCCCGCGCCCGCGGACACGACGGACGTGGCGGCGACGCCGGGTATTGTCAGCCCGATCCGAACCGCAATGCGGGTTCGGCCGGTGACGCCGCCCTTCTCCGGACGCCGCCCCGAGGCTGTGGATCCGGTCCCGAGCGTGCCGTATGCGCCGCAGCCGACCCTTGCGCAGCCTGCACCGCCGCCGAGTGCGCCCTTCTACGGCGCTCGCTCGGTGCGTGACGCGCTCAGCAACGCCGAAAGGCCGCCGACGGTCGTCGAGCCTATCTTTGCCCGGCCGGCCGCCCCGCCGCCCACCGACGCGCCGCCGCCCGTTGCCACGGCGGCCCTGCCGCTGCCATGGGACGCCGACGTCGGTGCTACGTCCGCAACGCTCGCGCCCGGCTACGACAGCGATAGCCGCGCGCTCGACGATCCGATGTTCGCCTCCGGCGCCGACGCGTTCGCGACCGTGATCGTCTCCAACACGGGCGTCGAAGTGGTCGCCGAAGAGGCCGACCGCGGCCGCTTTGTCTTTGCCGCCTTGCCGTCCGATCCTGGCGCATGGACGAGCGGGCGGCCGGGAGCAGTTATGGCGGCCGATGATTCCGCCGATCCGGTCGAAGCCGACGCTACGCCGGCCGGTGACATGATCGCGACCCTTCTGTTCGCTGACGGTGCAGTCGATGTCGGGGAGGACGAGCGGCAGATCCTGCGCGAAGTCGCCCGCATCCAGAAGATCGACAACCGCGTGGTGACACTTGTCGGTCACGCCAGCGGACGGACCAACGCTGGCAACACGCTGGCGCAAAGGCGGACCAACATGAGGGTCTCGCGTCGGCGTGCCGAGGCCGCCGCCCGCGCCCTTGCGGCGTTCGGCGTCTCCCGTTCGCAGATCGCCGTTGCCTCGAAGGGCGACACGCAGCCGCTTTACGCCGAGGTCATGCCCTCCGGCGAGGCGGGCAATCGCCGCGTCGAGGTCTACCTCGCCTATTGAACAGGACCTGCGAATAAGCGAAGCTGTCGGCGTCGCCTGCCCGCGCCGCGAATAATCCGGCGCCGCGGCGGCTGCAGGAAATCATCGTGATGAGCCAGGAATTCCACGCCATTCGCCGGCTGCCGCCGTATGTCTTCGCCGAGGTCAACGCGATGAAGGCGCGCGCCCGCGCCGCCGGCGACGACATCATCGACTTCGGCATGGGCAACCCGGACTTCCCGACCCCGCCGCACATCGTCGACAAGCTCAGCGAGACGGTCCGCGACCCGCGCACCCACCGCTACTCCGAGTCGCGCGGGATCAAGGGGCTGCGCCGGGCGATCTCGGCCTACTACGCCCGCCGTTTCAACGTCCACATCGACCCGGACAGCGAGGCGGTGGTGACGATCGGCTCGAAGGAGGGGCTGGCCAATCTCGCTTCGGCCATCACCAGCCCCGGCGATGTCATTCTCGTGCCGAACCCGAGCTACCCGATCCATCAATTCGGCTTCATCATCGCCGGCGCTGCCGTGCGCAATATCCCGGTGCGTCCGGACGAGGCGTTCCTCGCCGCCCTGGAGCGCGCGGTCAAGCACAGCGTGCCGAGGCCGACCGCCGTTGTCCTCAACTATCCCAACAATCCCACCGCCGAGCTCGCGAGCCTCGATTTCTACGCCGAGGTCGTGGATTTCTGCCGCCGCCACGAGATCTACATCCTCTCCGATCTCGCTTACGCCGAAATCTACTTCGACTGTCCGCCGCCGCCTTCGATCCTGGAGGTTCCGGGTGCGCGGGATATCGCCGTCGAGTTCACCTCGATGAGCAAGACCTATTCCATGCCCGGCTGGCGGATCGGCTTTGCCTGCGGCAACCAGCGGCTCATCGGGGCGCTGGCGCGGGTCAAGTCCTACGTCGACTATGGCGCGTTCACACCGATTCAGGTGGCGGCGTCCGCCGCCCTCAACGGCGACCAGTCCTGCGTCGTCGAGACACGGGAGCATTACCGGGCGCGCCGCGATGTTCTCATCGCGGGTCTCCGCCAGGCAGGCTGGGACGTTCCGGCGCCGCCGGCAACCATGTTCGCGTGGGCGCCGATCCCGACGCCCTTCGCCCACCTCGGCTCGCTCGAGTTCGCCAAGATGGTACTCCAGGAGGCGAAGGTCGCCGTTTCGCCCGGCATCGGCTTCGGCGAGCACGGCGATGGCCATGTGCGCTTTGCGCTGGTCGAAAACCAGCAGCGAACCCGCCAGGCCTTGCGTAACATCAGATCCTTCCTCGCCCGCTACCACAACGTCATCGAGCGCAGCGAAGAAAAAGCAACGGCGGCGGCGGAGTAGCCGCCCGCGACAACGCGCCTCAAGCGCGGCGGACAAAGCAATGAGCGAACCCCTACGCGTGGCCGTTGCCGGCCTCGGCACGGTCGGCAGCGGCACGGTCAAGCTGCTTCAGCGCAACGCAGCGCTTCTGGAGCGGCGCTGCGGCCGCGCTGTCAATATTGTTGCCGTCGCCGATCCCGATCGTCGCGACCGCGGGTTTCCGGTCGAAGGCTACCGGTGGTACGACGACGGGATCACGATGGCGACCGAAGCGCCGGCCGACGTCGTCGTCGAACTGATCGGTGGCTCCGAAGGTCCGGCCAGGCGGGTCTGCGAAGCCGCGCTCGCCGCCGGTCGCCACCTCGTCACCGCCAACAAGGCGCTGCTCGCCCATCACGGCGAGGCGCTGGCGCGGTCGGCGGAAGCGGCGGGCGTAACGCTGGCGTTCGAGGCCGCGGTCGCCGGCGGCATCCCGATCATCAAGACGCTGAAGGAAGGCCTGGCCGGCAACCAGTGCAATCGCGTCTACGGCATTCTCAACGGGACCTGCAATTTCATTCTCTCGGCGATGGGCGAGGGCGGCCGCGAGTTCGAAGACGTTCTCTCCGAGGCGCAGGTGCTGGGATATGCCGAGGCCGATCCGACCTTCGACGTCGATGGCGATGATACCGCGCACAAGCTGGCAATCCTCGCCAGCGTCGCCTTCGGCTGCAAACTCGACTTTGCCGCCGTGCATGTCGAAGGCATTCGCCACGTCTCCCCCGTGGACATCGCCTTCGCCGAGGAGCTTGGCTACCGGATCAAGCTGCTCGGCATCGCTGCGTTGACCGAACGCGGCGTCGAACGGCGGGTGCATCCGTGCATGGTGCCTTCGAGCGCGCCGATCGCCCACGTCAACGGCGTCTTCAACGCGGTCGTCGCCCACGGCGATTTCGTCGATACGATCGTCCAGGAAGGCCGCGGCGCAGGGGAACGGCCGACCGCTTCCGCCGTGGTCGCCGATCTTGCCGATATCGCCGCCGGGCGGACGAGCCCCGCCTTCGGTGTGCCGGTCGCGGCGCTGGCGGACATCCCGGCCGTCGCCATGGGCAGCCGCCGCGGCGCCTGTTATGTCCGGCTGATGGTTCTCGACAAGCCGGGCGTGTTCGCCGATATCGCCGCCATTCTCCGCGACAACTCCGTCTCCATGGAGGCCGTGCTCCAGCGCGCCAGGGCGCCCGGCGACGCCGTACCGGTGGTCATGATCACCCACGAGGCCGAGGAGAGCGCGGTCGTCCGCTCGTTGCGGGAAGTCATGGACCTGAAGACCTGCGTCGAAGAACCGCGGATGATCCGGATCGAGCCGTTCTGAGCGCGCCATCCCCTCGTCGAGGCCGTCGATATCCAAAAGATGTTGTGACGCAGCCCAGCCTCCGCGCTATATTTAGCGTCATGCTGAATATACCGCCGAGCCTGGTCCGCTGATGCCGCTCCCCGCCACGGCTCTCGGTCTAGGCGCGCCGCAGGCCGGCATCCTTGGCGTCGACCGCTCCCTGTGCGGCAAGCGCTGGCTTCTCCGCCCGGCCGACGAACGCCTGTCCGCCGCACTGGCCCGGGCGCTGCAGGTCCCGGACATGATCGCTCGGGTCCTGGCCGCGCGCGGTGTCGATACGGCCATGGCCGCCGACTTCTGCGCCCCGACGTTGCGCCGGCTGCTGCCCGACCCGCGCCTGCTGTGTGACATGATCGCGGCATCCGAACGGGTAGCGGCGGCCGTCGTTCATAGTGAGCCGATCGCCGTCTTCGGCGACTACGACGTTGACGGCGCGACCTCCAGCGCCCTTCTCGTCCGCTTTTTCCGCAGCCTCGGCGCCGACGTGACCGTCCACATTCCCGATCGGATCCGCGAAGGCTACGGGCCGAACGCGCCGGCGCTGCGTCAGCTGGCCGCGACGGGACACCGCCTGGTCATCACCGTCGACTGCGGCACCTCCGCGCACGCGGCCCTCGCCGAGGGCGCAGCGTCCGGGATCGACGTCGTTGTCGTCGATCACCACGAGGTCGCAGGGAGCCTTCCCGAAGCCGTCGCGGTGATCAACCCAAACCGCCCGGACGATGCCTCGGGGCAGGGCCATCTCGCCGCGGTCGGCGTCGCCTTCCTGCTGATCGTCGAGGTCAATCGGCGGCTGCGCGAGCAGGGCTTTTTCCGCGACCGCGCCGAGCCCGATCTGCGCCAGTGGCTCGATCTGGTCGCGCTCGGCACCGTTTGCGACATGGTTCCGCTGCGCGGGGTCAACCGCGCCTTCGTCATGCAGGGTCTGAAGATCATGGCCCGGCGCGGCAACGCCGGAATCCGGGCGCTGGCCGATCTCATCGATCTCGGCCATGCGCCGGGTCCGTTCGAGCTCGGCTTCATGTTCGGCCCGCGGATCAACGCCGGCGGCCGGGTCGGCGAGGCCGGAATGGGGTCGCGCCTGCTCGCGACCGATGACGAGGCCGAAGCGCGGGCGCTCGCCGTCCAGCTTAACGAGTTCAACAAGGAGCGGCAGCGCATCGAGGCCGATGTGCTCGCCGCGGCAATGGACCGCGTCGAAACGGGCGCCGCCTGCCAGGCCCCGCCGCTGGTGGTGGCCGCCGGCGAGGACTGGCATCCTGGCGTCATCGGGATCGTCGCCAGCCGGCTTGCCGAGCGGTTCGCGCGCCCGGCGGTTGTCGTCTCGCTCAGCGGCGAGAACGGCGTCGGTTCCGGGCGGTCGCTCCCGGGTCGCGACCTCGGCGCCGCCGTGCATGCCGCGATCGAGGCCGGCCTGCTCATCAAGGGTGGCGGTCATCCGATGGCGGCCGGGTTCACCGTGGCGCGGACGCAGCTCGACGCCTTCGCCGCCTTCCTTGGCGACCGCCTGGCAATCGATGAGGGCGGCGCCATGCCGCCGTTGTATCTCGACGGAACGGTCGGGCTTGTCGGCGGCCTGCCGCTGCTGTGCGCCGGGCTCGAGCGCCTGTGGCCGTTCGGGAACGACAATCCCGAACCGCGGTTTGCCATTTCCGCCGCGCGCATTATCGCCGCTCGCGAGATCGGCCATGGTCACCTCCGCCTAACCCTCGCCGATCCGGAAGGCGCGCGCCTCGAAGCCATGGCCTTCCGCAGCCGCGGGACGGCGCTGGGCGAGGCCCTCGCAAACCATGCCGGCGCCGCCTTCCACATCGCCGGCCGGCTGCAGCATAAAAGCTGGCGGGGAAACCGCCGCCTGCAGCTTCTGGTCGAGGACGCCGCGCCCGCTCGTGCCTGAGCGGCATTTCCCGCCAGCCAATCCGCGCCACATCTCCTCAAACACTTGACATTTGTAATTTGATATTATTGTACATTGAGGTACAGTTCTGACTTCATGCTATGTTCATGATTTAGTGTAGTACACGATCCGACGTTGCGGACACCGACGGCGGGCGAGGGATCTTGAGATGGAACATTTTCCGGCCTTCTTTGCGCTGAAAGGCCGTGCGGTGCTCGTGGTCGGCGGCGGCGCGATTGCGGCGCGCAAGGTGCGGTTGCTGGGCGACGCCGGTGCGGCAGTGACGGTGGTCGCGCCCGTGCTCGACCGTGAGATGAAGGCGCTGATCGATCGGGGGCTCGTGCGCCACCGGGCCAAACAGTATTGCGCGGAGGATCTCGACGGCCAGACGCTGGTGATCGCGGCCAGCGAAATCCCCGCCATCGATGCCGCCGTTTCCGCGACGGCGCAGGCTCGCGGTATGCCGGTCAATGTCGTCGACGCGCCGCAGCTCAGCACCTTCATCATGCCGGCTGTCGTCCGTCGCGATCCGGTGACAGTGGCCGTTTCGACGGGCGGGGCCGCGCCGGTTCTGGCGCGCGCTATCCGCGCCCGCATCGAGGCGTTGCTCCCGGCCAACCTCGGCCGGTTGGCGCGTTTTGCCGACGGCTTTCGCGGCGCGGTCAAGGCAACGCACGGCGACGAGACCGGTCGCCGCCGGTTCTGGGAGCGCTTCTTTGCAGGACCCATTGCCGCTGCGGTGGTCGCCGGCGATGAGCGCTGGGCGCGCGAGAAAATGCTCGATGCGGTCAATCGCCGGCCGGCGCAGGACGAACGCGCCGGCAGCGTCGCGCTGGTCGGCGCCGGTCCCGGCGACGCCGATCTTTTGACCGTGCGCGCGGTCCGGCTGCTCGAAGAGGCCGACGTGATCGTCCACGACCGGCTGATCGGGCCCGATGTGCTCGACCGGGCGCGTCGCGACGCCGAACGAGTCGACGTCGGCAAGCGTCCCGGCAGCGTGGCGATGAGCCAGGACCGGATCAACGCGATCCTGCTGCGCGAGGCCCGGGCGGGGCGTCGCGTCGTTCGGCTCAAGGGCGGCGACCCGTTCATCTTCGGGCGCGGCGGCGAGGAGGCAGAGTACCTCCGGCGCCACGGTATCCACGTCAGCATCGTGCCCGGCATCACTGCGGCGACCGGTTGCGCGGCAATCGCAGGCATCCCGCTCACCCACCGCGAGCATGTTCAGGCGTTGACGTTCGTCACCGGCCAGGGTCGGGACGGGGAGCCGGAGGTCGACTGGGCCGGACTGGCGCGGGGCCGGCAGACGATCGTCGTCTACATGGGACGTGCCGCCGCCGGTCGCATCGCCGGGCGGCTGATGGCGGCCGGCATGGATCCGGCGACGCCTGCGGCGATGATCGTCAACGGCACGCTTGCGGACCAGCGGGTCGAGACCGCGCCGCTGGCGCGCTTGAGCGCCCTCGTTGCCACCGACGGCGACTGCGGGGAACGGGCCGGCCCAACGCTGTTCGTCATCGGCGAGGTGGTCCGCCACGCCGGCGCCTGGTCCGACGCCTCGGTCGAGCCGGCGCTCCTCCAGGCCGTGGGGGTCTAGATGAGCGTCGCGAAAGGAACGGCCATGGCCGATCAGGTTCTGACCGCCAACCGTCTCAGCGACGGGAAGGTGGTCTTTTTCGATCCTGACGGCGGCTGGAGCGAGCGCATCGCTCGCGCCCGCGTGGTCGCCAAGGCCGACGGCAAGGCGCTGATCGCCGAGGCCGCCAGTTCCACCGGCGAAGTCGTCGATCCGTATCTCATTGATGTCGATTCCGTTGCCGAGGCGGAGCCTGCGGGCCCCGTGCCAAGTCCCGTGCCGCGGCGCTACCGCGAGCGCATCCGCGCCTTCGGCCCATCCATCCATCCCCAATTCGCCAAGTAGGAAGCCGTCGCATCATGTACCGCTACGACGAGTTCGATCACGCGTTTGTCGCCCAGCGGGTGAACCAGTTCCGCGAGCAGACCGCCCGCCGACTGTCCGGCGCACTGAGCGAAGACGAGTTCAAGCCGCACCGGCTGATGAACGGGCTCTACCTCCAGCTTCATGCCTACATGCTCCGGGTCGCAATCCCTTACGGCACCCTGTCATCACGGCAGATGCGCAAGCTGGCGCACATCGCCCGGGCCTACGACCGCGGCTACGGCCATTTCACCACGCGGCAGAACATCCAGTACAACTGGCCGGCGCTGAAGGACGTGCCCGACATCCTGATGGAGCTGGCCAAGGTCGAGATGCACGCCATCCAGACCAGCGGCAACTGCATCCGCAACGTCACGGCCGACCCGTTCGCCGGGGTCGCGGCGGACGAGATCGAGGATCCGCGGATCTATGCCGAGATCATCCGCCAGTGGTCGAGCCTTCACCCGGAGTTCTCGTTCCTGCCACGGAAGTTCAAGATCGCGGTGACCGGTGCAGCGGAAGATCGCGCCGCCATTGCCTTCCACGACATCGGCCTGCAGCTCGTCCGCGCCGATGACGGCGCGGTCGGTTTTGCGGTGCTCGTCGGCGGAGGGCAGGGTCGGACGCCGATGATCGCCAAGACCATCCGGCCGTTCCTGCCGAAGGCGCACCTACTTTCGTACCTGGAGGCGATCCTCCGGGTCTACAATCTGCTTGGCCGGCGCGACAACCTGTTCAAGGCGCGGATCAAGATCCTCGTTCATGAGGTTGGAACCGAAGCCTTTACCGCCATGGTCGAGGAGGAGTGGGCGCACCTTGCGGGCGGTCCGGTCGAACTGCCCGAAGGCGAGCTAGAGCGGATCGTCGCCTACTTCCGCCCGCCGGCCTATGAGCGGCTGCCGGCGGATAGCCCGGCGCTCGATGTGCAAGTGCGCGCCGATCCGGCGTTCGCTGCCTGGGTTCGGGCCAACCTCGTCGCCCACAAGCAGCCGGGCTACGCCATCGTCAATCTGTCGCTGAAGGCCGAGGGCGAGCCGCCGGGCGACGCGACGGCAGAGCAGATGGACGCGGTCGCCAATCTTGCCGATCGCTACAGCCTCGGCGAGATCCGGGTGACCCACGAACAGAACCTGGTCCTGCCGAACGTCAAGGCCGGGGAGCTCTACGCGTTATGGCAGTCGCTCGTACCCCTCGGGCTGGCGACGGCGAACATCGGCCATGTCACCGACATCATCGCCTGCCCCGGCCTCGACTACTGCAGCCTCGCCAACGCCAGGTCGATCCCGATCGCGCAGGCGATCACCCGCCGCTTCAACGATCTCGCGCGGATCCACGACCTGGCCGAACTCAGGATCAAGATTTCCGGCTGCATCAACGCCTGCGGCCATCATCATGTCGGCCACATCGGCATTCTCGGAGTCGACAAGAAGGGCGAGGAATTCTACCAGATCACGCTCGGCGGTGACGCGACCCAGACGGCCGCCATTGGTTCGATCATCGGCCCTGCCTTCTCGTCGGATCAGGTCGTCGACGCGGTCGAAATCCTGGTCAACACCTACGTCGGTGTCCGCGCGCCCGGCGAACGCTTCCTCGACACTTACCGCCGGCTCGGCGCGGCGCCTTTCAAGGAGAGCCTCTATGCCGCTCATTAGGAACGGCGCCATTGCCGCCGATGACTGGATTGCGCTCGCCGATGAAGCACCCGTGCCCCAAGGCCGGCCGGTCATCGTCTCGCTCGCGCGCTGGCAGGCGGAGCGGGCGGCGCTGCTTGGCGGTGGCGCGTCTCTCGGCGTGCGGCTCGCAAGCTACGAGCCGGCCGCGGCGCTCGCCGACGATGTCGGGCTACTCGCGCTGATCGCGATCGCCTTTCCGACCTTCCGCGACGGCCGCGGCTTTTCGTTGGCCAGGCTGCTGCGCGAGCGTTATGGCTTCAGCGGCGAACTGCGGGCGGTCGGCAACGTCTTTCGCGACCAGTTCCTGTTCATGCACCGGTGCGGCTTCGACGCTTACGAGGTCGCCGATCGGACGGAAGCCGAGGCCTTCTCCGCCGCGCTCGCCTCGTTCTCGGTGTTCTACCAGCGCACCGGCGACGGACGGACACCGGCGAGGGCGTTACGCCAGCTCCGGAGGGCGGCGGAGTGAGCGGGTCCGGCGCCGCGGCCGCGCGGGTGAACCTGAGACAAGACGAGCCGGACGCGGATGCGGATCTCGCCGCTCTCGCCGAATCCCTCGACGCCCGTTACGCGCACGCCTCGGCGAGCGACCTGCTCGCGGCCATGATCGCCGAAGAGTTCGCCGGCGAGATTGCGCTGGTCTCCTCGTTCGGTGCGGAAGCGGCGGTTCTGCTGCACATGGTCGCGGCCACAGATCCGGCAACGCCGGTGATTTTCCTCAACACCGGCAAGCTATTCGGCGAGACGCTGCGCTACCGCGACGGGCTTATCGACCGGCTTGGGCTGCTCGACGTGCGATCCATTGCCCCCGATCCCGAAAGCCTGGCCCGGATCGATCCGGAGGATGTGTTGTGGTACGGCAATCCCGACATGTGCTGCTACGTGCGCAAGGTCGAGCCGCTGCACCGGGCGCTGGAGCCCTTTGCCGCCTCGGTCTCCGGGCGTAAACGTTTCCACGGGGACGGTCGTTCCGACCTGCCGCTGGTCGAGGCCATCGACGGCAAGATCCGCGTCAATCCGCTGGCGACCTGGGGCAAGCCCGACATCGACAACTACTTCGAGATCCACGGCCTGCCGCGCCACCCGCTGGAGGCGGACGGCTTTCTCTCGATCGGCTGTATGCCGTGCACCGATCGGGTCGCGCCCGACGAGGACGTGCGCGCCGGGCGCTGGCGCGGTCAGGGCAAGACCGAGTGCGGCATCCACGCGCCGCGCGCGCAGTGGCGGGTGATGGGCATCGATTAGGTCCGCTGGGAAGAGAAGGCTCCTGGGTAACGCCACCGGCAACGCGCGCGCGGAGCCTCTTGCCGTTGCGGTGAAAAGATGCATTCATTATACATCTATTGCCGGGGTGCGGATCGGTTTGGATGGTGCTGCCACCCGGCAAAGGCAGGTCAAAGCGCGACAGCGATGGCTGTCGGCGTCAGACTAAGGAGGCTTTGCGGTGCATTATATCCGACGTCTATGGATCGTGCTCACGATCGTCGTCGTCGTCTCGTTCGCCGGTCTCGGCTTTATCGGCCAGCAGATCTACGTGCACCGGCCGCCGGTGCCTTCGGCGGTGGTGACCGAAAGTGGCGAGACGCTGTTCACGCGCGACGATATTCAGCGCGGCCGCCAGGTGTGGCAGTCGATGGGTGGCCAGCAGCTCGGCTCGATCTGGGGCCACGGCGCCTACCTGACGCCGGACTGGTCGGCCGACTGGCTGCACCGCGAGCTGGTCTTCATGCTGGACTGGTGGGCAGAACGCGACTACGGCCTCCCCTTCGCCGAGGTGAGCCGCGAGCGGCAGGCGGCGCTGAAGGAACGCCTGAGCGAGGAGATCCGCAGCGATCGGGTCGATCCCGAGACCGGCGTGCTCACCGTGTCCGCCGAGCGCACCGCCGCGATCCGCAACAACCAGTCGTTCTTCGAGGGGCTGTTCGGCGCGGCGCCAGCGCAGGCGGAGCTGCGCGAGAAGTACGCCTTGCCCGAGAACCCGATTCCGGATGCATCGCGCCGGGAATGGCTGACAACGTTCCTGTTCTGGACGTCATGGGCGACGGCGACGAACAGGCCCGGCGAGGCCGCAACCTACACGATGAACTGGCCGCATGAGCCGCTCATCGGCAATCTGCCGACGACCGAGGCCGTGGTCTGGTCGGTAGCTTCGTTCGTCGCGCTGATCGGCGCCATCGGCCTCCTCGTCTGGTATCAGGCGGCGCAGCTCGAAGAGGAAGCGGCGCCGCCGCCGCCGGCCAGCGATCCGCTGGAGACGCTGCGGCCGACCAGCTCGATGCTGGCGACACGCAAGTATTTCGGCGTGGTGATGCTGCTGTTCCTGGTCCAGATCGGGCTCGGCACCCTAACCGCGCATTACACCATCGAGGGCCAGCACTTCTACGGCTTTCCGCTCGCCGACTGGCTGCCGTACGCGGTCACCCGGACGTGGCACACCCAGATCGCGATCTTCTGGATCGCGACGGCGTGGCTCGCCACCGGGCTTTACATCGCGCCGGCGGTCTCGGGGTACGAACCGCCGCGGCAAACGCTTGGCGTCAACGTGCTGTTCGCGGCGCTGCTGATCGTGGTCGTGGGTTCCCTGGCCGGCGAATGGTTCGGAGTCGAGCAGAAGCTCGGCCTCGATGCGAATTTCTGGTTCGGCCACCAGGGCTACGAATACGTCGACCTCGGCCGATTCTGGCAGATCCTGCTGTTTGTCGGCCTGCTCTTGTGGCTGCTGCTGGTCGGTCGGTCGCTGTGGCCGGTTCTGCGCAAGCCGAGCGACAGCCAGCCGCTGATCGCCGCCGTCTTCATCTCGACCGTTGCCATTGCGCTGTTCTACGCCGCGGGTCTGACCTGGGGCCAGCACACGGCCCTGTCGATGATCGAATACTGGCGCTGGTGGGTTGTCCACCTATGGGTGGAGGGCTTCTTCGAGGTCTTCGCCACCGCCGTCATCGCGCTTCTGTTCATGAAGCTGGGCCTCGTCCGGGCGAAAATCGCGTCGGCGGCGGTGCTGGTCTCGACGATCATCTTTCTGTCCGGCGGCATCATGGGGACGCTGCATCATCTCTACTGGGCCGGCACGCCGCCTTCGGTGATGGCGTGGGGCGCGGTGGTCTCGGCGCTGGAGGTGGTGCCTCTCGTTCTGCTGGGGCTGGAGGGCTACCACAACTACCGCGTGACCAAATCGACGAAATGGATCTCCGCCTACCGCTGGCCGATCCTCTTCTTCGTCGCGGTCGCCTTCTGGAACATGCTTGGCGCCGGCGTCTTCGGCTTCCTCATCAACCCGCCGATCTCGCTCTACTATATCCAGGGTCTGAACACGACGGCGGTCCATGCTCACGCCGCGCTGTTCGGCGTCTACGGCATGCTCGGCATCGGCCTGATGCTGTTCTGCCTGCGCGGGCTGACGGTGCGCGCAGCCTGGGACGACAGGCTGCTGAAGTGGGGCTTCTGGGGCCTGAACATCGGCCTGACGATGATGCTGTTCCTGTCCCTGCTGCCGATCGGGGCCATCCAGGGCTGGGCGGCCGTTTCCGAAGGGCTGTGGTACGCGCGCTCGGTCGAGGTGGTGCATTCGCCGCTGGTCCGCACGCTCGTGTGGATGCGGGTGCCGGGCGACATCGTCTTCGGGCTGGGTGCGCTGATGATCGCCCTGTTCGTCTTCAAGCTGTGGCTTGGCAGTCTTGGCCGCGTTCCATTGACCAAGGGCCGTGAGGGCGAGTCGCCGATGGCTGCGGAATAGGCATCGGGATCGCCAGGGCGGTGCGCAGTCCAGGCGCGCACCGCCCCCCTTATCCGCTGTTGCGGTGATTCAGTTCATGCTCCACGCGCCTGGGAAATGCCGCGGACAGGTCCTCCGCCGGAG
>JBBSCD010000051.1:0-16254 GCA_038250645.1 Rhodospirillales bacterium | reverse complement strand
CGCGGCCGGATCCGGCCGCCGGCGGCAATAGCCGGGTCGCCGACGCGATCGATCTGGTCTTCGCGATCGACACGACCGCGAGCATGGGGCCGGTGATCCGCGAGCTTGCCTCGTCGATGCGCAGCATCATCCGGATCCTCGAGAAGCTCGTCCCGTCGGTGCGGATCGGCGTCGCAGCCTATTCCGATACCGATACCGGCCTGCCGCCGCTCGAGGTCCTGCCTCTGACCGCGGCCGAACGCGACCTAACGCGGATCATGGCCTTCGTCGATGCCCTGCACGAGTCGCCGGTCGGCAGCGAGACTCTGGACGAGGACGTCCATCTCGGTCTCGGCGCGGCGACGTCGATGGCCTTTCGCGCCGATGCGGTGCAGAGCATCGTGCTGATCGGCGATGCCCAGGCCCATCCAGAGAATGTCGAGGAGAGCCTCAATCGGGTCCGTTCGTTCGTCGCCCGCAGCGACCGGCGCTCAGTTTCGGCTTTGTTCACGGCTACGCCGTCGGCAATCCGCGACGGCTTGCGCGCGCAGCCCTACTTTGCCGCGGTGGCGCAGGCCGGCCATGGATCCTTCAGCGAATACGCGGGGAGCATGATTGCTGGCGTTCTGCTTTCGGTCCTCGTCGACTGACGAGGAGGCGACGGTCGCGCCTTAAGGACTTACAGACTTCAGCCGGGAGGTCCGACGTGCTATCAGGGCGGGCCGGCAGGGCGAGAGCGTAAGGATGGGGGTTCATGAGCCAACATAAGTTGAAGCACAATCGGATCGGCGTGCTGACCAGCGGCGGCGACTGCGCCGGTCTCAACGCCGCCATCCGAGCCGTGACCTACCGCGCGATCAACGAGCATGGGCTGACGGTCGTCGGAATTTACGAGGGGACGGCCGGGCTGCTCCAGCGGCCGATGAAGTACGAGGAGCTGACGCTCAAGATCTTCACCGGCAACATCCTCCGCCTGGGCGGCACGATCCTCGGCACCGTCAACAAGGGCGATCCTTTCGAGTACCCGATGGCCGACGGCACGACGAAGGACCGCTCCTCGGAGGTCATCGCCGGCTTTCGCGCCCTGAACCTCGATGCGCTGATCGGGATTGGCGGCGACGGCAGCATGAGGATCCTGAGCAGGCTGGCCGAGCAGGGCAGCATCCCGTTCATCGGCATTCCGAAGACCATCGACAACGACGTGGCCCATTCCGATTACTCGATCGGCTATCTCACCGCCGTCGACACGGCCGTCAACGCGCTCGACCGGCTGCAACCGACCGCAGCGAGCCATCGCCGGGTTATGCTGCTCGAGGTCATGGGCCGCGACGTCGGCTGGATCGCCGTCGCTTCGGCCATCGCCGGCGGCGCCGACGTCGTGCTTATTCCCGAAATCCCCATCGATATGGAAAAGGTCGCTGAGAAGCTGCGCGGTCTGTTCGCGCTCGGCCACAACCACTCGCTTGTCGTGTGCGCCGAAGGCATCCGGCTGTCCTCGGGCGAGCCGGTGAGCCACGCCTTTGCCGACGGCGAGGTCCGCTATGGCGGCGTCGGCGCGGCGGTGGGCGAAAGCATCGCCAGGATGACCGGCGCCGAGACCCGGGTGACCGTTCTCGGCCACGTCCAGCGCGGCGGCAGTCCCAATGCCTTCGACCGAATTCTCGCCTCTTCGCTGGGCGCGCGTGCGGTCGATCTCGTTTGCGAGGGCAAGACCGACCGTGTGGTGGTCTCGGAGCGCGGCAAAATCGTCGATGTCGCGCTCGATGAAGTTGCCGGGCAGACTCGTGAGCTCAAGCTCGACGGCACCCTGATCACGACTGCGCGGCAGATGGGTATCTGTCTCGGCGACTAGATCTGTCTGCGCCGCTCGCCCGGCCTCGGACAGGATGCTCTATCGCCCTGTGATCCATCATCTTTCCGGCCTCGAACTACACATTCGAAGGCAGGGTGCTTCGAACCGCGAGGAGGCGAAATGATCTCGGCCAAGCCGTCGGCGAAGTTAAACGTGCCGCTGTCCGCCGTGCGCGAGTTTTTCCGGATGGAGGCGTCGGGCGGCATTTTGCTGGTCCTGGCGTCCGCCGTTGCCCTCATCGTCGCCAACTCGGGCTGGAATACGCACTACGAAGAGCTGCTCAAGACCTATGCCACCATCCGCATCGGCGATCTGGATATCCACAAGCCGCTGATCCTCTGGATCAACGACGGCCTGATGGCGATCTTCTTTTTTCTTGTCGGCCTCGAGATCAAGCGCGAGCTGCTCGAAGGCGAACTGTCGTCGCTGTCCCAGGCGGCGCTTCCGGCGATCGCGGCGGTCGGCGGCATGGTCGTGCCGGCCGCGATCTACGCCGGCATCAACTTCGCCAACCCTGAATCTCTGAAGGGATGGGCCATTCCCGCCGCCACCGATATCGCCTTTGCGCTCGGCGTTCTCGGTCTGCTCGGGGACCGGGTTCCGGTTTCGATGAAGGTTCTTCTGACCGCGGTCGCGGTGTTCGACGATCTGGGTGCGATCGTCATCATCGCCCTCTTCTATACCGACCAGTTGTCGCTGACGGCGCTCGCCTGGGCCGCCGCCGCTCTCGTCGCCCTGTTCGTGCTGAACGTCACCGGGGTGAAGAAAATCGCGCCCTACATCCTGCTCGGCATCATCCTTTGGGTCTGCGTGCTCAAATCCGGTGTGCACGCGACGCTGGCCGGGGTGGCGCTGGCGCTGGCGATCCCGATGAGCGGAAGGGATCCCGATCAGCCGTCGCCGTTGAAAACACTGGAGCACGGCATCCACCCGTGGGTTGCTTACGCGGTGCTGCCGATCTTCGCCTTCGCCAACGCGGGGGTGTCCTTCGCCGGCATCGGCTCGAAAAGCTTCATCGAGCCGGTCACGCTCGGGATCTCCGCGGGTCTGTTCATCGGCAAGCAGATCGGTATTTTCGGCATGATCTGGCTGACGGTCCGCGCGGGTCTCGCCCGCATGCCCGACCGGGCGAACTGGCAGCAGGTCTACGGCATGTCGTTGCTGTGCGGCATCGGCTTCACGATGAGCCTGTTCATCGGCGGGCTGGCCTGGGAGCACGCACACTTCGACGCGCCGGTCCGCCTCGGCGTCATCACCGGCTCGTTGCTCTCGGCGGCGGTCGGCTCGCTGGTGCTGCTCATGGTGGCGCGTGCGAGAGACGCCGAGGAGTAAGCGCTGAGTTGCTCCGAAGGTGCCTGTCGGCCAGAGCCTCGTTAGCGCAGTCCCGCAGCTTTGCGAAGCGCAGCATTGATCCGGCTTTGCCAGCCAGGGCCGCTCGCCTTGAACGTCTCCAGTACGTCTGGATCCAGGCGAATCGTGGTAGAGACTTTGGTCACGGCGGCTTTGGGTCTGCCGCGCTGGACGTTGGCTCTTGCGAGTCTCGCTTCCCATTCCGGCGTCGCAAGATCCGGCAGTTCGTCATCCAAATCGGGGCCGGTATCGGGCTTGTTCGCGGTCATTGGCATGCCTCATGCTGATGATGCGGCGAGCATCGATTCTCTCGGTCCAGGCGACGATCACCATGCGAGAAAGCCGATGGTGATTTATCGAGGTTCTCCATAATCCCGCCGGTCATCTTCGACCGTCAGGGTCTGCCCGGCGAACACCTCGCCAGCTTCCGCCATGTCCAGGGCCACGGGCTTCGAAAGTCGCGTCTCGTTTAGCCCGGTCAAACTCGATCTTCATAATTTATGTTACTACAAAAAGATGGCAATGGATATCGGCACTCGCGCAAGCAGGAGGGATTGGCGTCGACCGCTTTCTGCAGACATTCGTTCCTGGGCAGGCTCGGTGCGGCACAGCGTCCCGGTTGCGGCCGGACCGCGATCGGGTAGAGTGGCGCCGGTGTCTGGTCGGCGAAGCGATTTGAGGACGGCGCATGCGTGATCTGATGCACTCCAGCGAAAGGTTTGCAACCTCACCGCCTGTTGCGGCCTTGCGCGCCGGGGCCTGCGCAATTGCGCTCGCGCTGCCGTTCGCCCTCGCCCTCGGCGGCTGTGAGCTTGGCCTGCATGAATACCAGCAGGCAACGACGCCGGCCTGTCAGCCCTGGCGGACAGGCTGCCCGGCTGTTCTCGATTATGCCGACGCCGGTGCGATCAACCCGCCGCGCGCCGACATCGACCGCAGCGAAATCGTCGCCGCAGCGGCCGATGCGCCCCATCGCCAGTGCAACACCGTCAGCCTGGTCTGCCAGGGGCGCATCATCGGCGACGTCCTGCGCGACCAGTACATCATGGTCCTCGCCGGTAACCCGAACGCATCCGCGACGGCCGCCTCGAGCCAGCCTGCGCAATCGGTTCCGGCTTCGCCGCCGCCGGCCATCAGTCCTGCAGGCGACGCCAAACCGGCAGCGAGCGGCCGGATCGTGCGAACGCAAGGGTTCCGACCAGGCGGGGCTCCGCAGTCGACCACATCCGTCCCGATGCGTTAGCGTCGGTCGACCGGGCATGACGCGCACATTTCAGCGCTGCCATCGTCTGGCGCTGGCGGTGCTTGTCCTCCTGCTGGTTGCCGGCTGTCATCCGCCGCCGTCGCCGCCGGATCCAAGCCTGGCCCAGCCGCCGGAAGGGCCGTTCGAATATCCGTGGGCGGATCCGATTGTCGCCACGGTCGTTGGAACCCCCCCGGAACTGCGCGCGGCGCTGCCGGAGAATGTCCCGGTCGAGGTCCACCTGCTGCAGGGTCTCCCCCACCGCGACATTCCCCAGGCCTTCTTCTACCAGCGCGGCCTCGTCTACACCCTCAGCGCGCAGCCGGGTCCCGCGCCGCTCGTACTTCTCATTCCCGGTACCGGCGCCGGTCCGACGGCCCGCCTCGTCGATGTGCTGACCCGGATCTTCTATGCCGGCGGCTACCACGTCCTCGCCGTGCCATCGCCGACCTTCCCGAACTTCGCCGTCACCGCGTCGACCACCGGCGTGCCCGGCCGCGTCGAGCAGGATGCGCGCGATCTCCATCGTGCCCTGCGCCAGGCCCTGGCCGAGGTGCGCAGCCGCATCGCCATCAGCAACGATGACATCTCGCTCGTCGGCTACAGCCTCGGGGGCTGGCATGCCGCCTTCGTCGGTTGGCTCGACGAGACCGCGGCTGACGAGCCGATCGGTTTCCGCCGCGTCCTCCTCATCAACCCGCCGGTTAATCTCTACTCGTCGTCGAAGATTCTCGACAGCTTCATCGACAAGATCCCCGGCGGCATCTCCGGATTGCCGGTGTTTTTCGAGGAGGTGTTCAAGACACTGTCGAGCCTCTACACGGCATCGGCCGGGCCGTCGGACCTGACCGGCGACTACCTCTACCGGGCCTACCTGACCCTCAAGCCGAGCCGGGAGGTCCTGGCGGCGCTGATCGGCCTCGTCTTCCGCCTGTCGTCCACGGATCTCACCTTCACCGCCGACGTCATGGGCAATCTCGGCACCCTCGTTCCGCCCGAGAAGGAGCTGCGGGTTTCGACCTCGCTGACGCCGTACCTGACCCTTGGCCTGCACTACGGCTTCACCGACTACCTGCGCAACCTGCTCTACCCTTACTACAGGCAGGCCGAACCGAGCCTGACGGTCGAGCAACTGGTCGCCGAGGCCGACCTGAAACGCATCGGCGGCTACTTGGCGGCGAACCCGAAGTACCGTCTGATCACGAACGCCGACGAGATCATCAATTCCCCGGCGGAGCTGGCGTTTCTGGAAAAGACCTTCTCCGGCCGCGAGAAGATTTTCCCGCGCGGCGGGCATTGCGGCAATTTTCAGCATACCCATGTCGTCGCCGCAATGCTCGACGCCCTGGCCGAGGACCGGCCATGAGCCGGAACAGCCGCGCCGGGCAGATGCTCGCCGTCGTCTTGACCATCGGCCTGCTCGCGGGCTGCGCCACGCCGGTGCCTTTTCGCGAGGGCGATCCGCCGCTGCCAGAGCGGCCGCCGGCGGAAACGCTCGAGGGGCTGATCACCGTCTACGACCCGATAGAAGGCTTCAACCGTCAGGTCTACGCCTTCAATTACGAGTTCGACCGCCTCGTCTTCTTGCCCGTCGTCGGCGTCTACGAGACCGTTCTGGCGCAGCCGCTGCGCGACCGGATCCACGATTTCCTGGGCAACCTCCGGGACATCGTCAGCTTCGCCAACCTGGTGCTGCAGGCGCGCCCCGGACGGGCGCTGCAGACCGCGTTTCGCATCGGCGTCAATACTGGGCTCGGCTTCTTCGGGTTCGTCGATATCGCCTCGGCCGTGGGCATGGCCCGCTACAGCGAGGACTTCGGCCAGACCCTCGGCTACTGGGGGGTGACCGACGGACCTTACATCGTCCTGCCCGTTCTCGGCCCGGCGAACCTGCGCGACACGACCGGCTACGTCGTCGACAGCCTTTTTCTCGATCCGCTCGGACTGCTGGCCAATCTGAAAACCGGGCTCGCCCCCTATAGCTATGCGCGCACCAGCGTCAACGCGGTCGATACCCGCGCCAACACGCCGTTCCGCTACTACGGCTCCGGCTCGCCGTTCGAGTACGACTACGTCCGCCTGCTCTATACCCGCAAGCGCGAGCTCGAGATGATCCGCTGAAACTGCAACTCAGTTCGAGAGCGCTGGTTCGGCGCTCGCCCGGGCGTGACGGAGCCTTCGGGGTTACCCGCCCATGATGTTGTAGCCGCCGTCCATGTACAGGATTTCGCCGGTGACGATGTTGGCGAAGTCGCAGGCCAGCGCCGCGGTGGCGTAGCCGACCTGCTGCGGCTCGACCAGCATGCGGGCCGGGGCGCGCTTTTTCGTCTCGTCCAGGAGTTCGTCGAAGCGGTCGATGCCCGATGCGGCTCGGGTCTTTACCGGACCGGGCGAGATGATGTTGACGCGGATTCCTTTCGGGCCGAGCTCCCAGGCCAGGTACTTGGCCACCGTCTCCAGCGCCGCCTTGGCCGGACCCATGATCCCGTAGTGCGGAATGACCTTCTCGCCGCCGAAATAGCTCATGGTGAAGATCGTGCCGCCTTCCTTGGCCATCAGCGGCTCCGCCAGCCTGGCCATCTGGATCAGCGAGTAGACCGAGATCTGCATGGTCTCGGCGAAGCCCGAGCCGGAGACATCGGTCACCCGGCCGTGGAGATCCTCGCGCGGGGCATACGCAATCGAGTGAAGCAGCACGTGGAGCTTGCCCCAGCTCCGCTCCACCTGCTCAAAGACGGCTTCGAGCTGACCGGGTTCGCGCACGTCGCAGGGCAGGTACAGGGCCTCGTCGACCCCAAGCGCCTGAGCCAGCTGGCCGGTGTAGCGCTTGGTCTTGTCGTTGAGGTAGGTGATCGACAGATCGGCGCCGAAGGCGCGCAAGGCCCGGGCGCAGCCGTAGGCGATCGAGTCCTTGTTGGCGATGCCGATCACCAGCGCCTTGCGCCCGGCCAGCGGCGAGGCCGGAAAGTCCAGCGGCTGCAGGGCCGGATCGGCGGGATCGATGGGCGGGGTCGGCATCATCAAGGCTCCTTCTGCTCTTGGGGCTGCTCACGCGGCGGGGACAGAGGCGAGGACGCTGCGGGTGTGGATCGCGATCATGCGCTCTTCGTCCGTCGGAATGACCCATACCGATACGGCGCTGTCGTCGGTTGAAAGCCGCTGTGCGTTGCTTCCGTTGGCCGCCGGATCCAGCTTGATCCCCATCCACGCGGCCCGCGCGCAGACACGGGCGCGGATCTCGGCTGCGTGTTCGCCGATGCCGGCGGTGAAGACGAAGGCATCGAGGCCGCCGGACGCTGTCGCCAGCGCGCCCAGATTTTTCGCGATCTGGTAGCAGAACAGATCGATTGCCTCGCCGGCGCGCGGGTCATCGCTGGCGAGCAGATCGCGCATGTCGTTGCTGACCCCCGAGACGCCGAGGAGACCGGATTCCTTGTAGAGCAGCCGCTCGATCGCGTCCGCCGTATAGCCACGCTCCTGCAGCAGGAAGAGGACGACGCCGGGGTCGAGGGCGCCGGTGCGGGTGCCCATCGGCAGGCCGTCGACCGCGGTGAAGCCCATGGTCGAGTCGACGCTGCGGCCGTCCCGGAGCGCGCACATGCTGGCGCCGTTGCCGAGGTGGGCAACCACGACCCGGCGCGCGTCCGGCACGACCTGCGGCAGCCTTCGGGCGATGTACTCGTAGGACAGGCCGTGGAAGCCGTAGCGGTGAATACCGCTGTCGGTAAGCTTCCGGGGAAGGGCGAAAATCTCTGCCACAAGCGGCTTGTTGCGGTGGAACGCGGTGTCGAAGCAGGCGACCTGCGGCAGGTCGGGGTCGACCTCGCGGACAGCGCGGATGCCCGCCAGATTGTGCGGCTGGTGCAACGGCGCGAGCGGGACAAGTTCGGCCAGAGCGGCCAGCACGGCTTCGCCGATGCGCACCGGCCGGTCATAGTCGAGGCCGCCATGGACAACCCGGTGCCCGGCGGCGACGATGTCGAGGTCGAGGCTGCTCTTGTCGAGCCAGCCAAGGATGAAATGGATGGCGCCGGCGTGATCGAGTGTCGAGCCGCGCGGCCATTCGTCGTGTTCGTAAAGCGTTCGGTCGACGGCGTTCCTGACGACGAAACCGGGGTCGCTGCCGATGCCTTCGAGCTGACCCTTGCAGACCAGTGCCGGCCCGTCGCCCATCTTGTCGTCGCCGGCATCGGCGTAGGCCGCGAACTTGATGCTCGAGGAGCCGGCGTTGATGACGAGGATGGCGGCCGTCACCATCGCTACTCCGCGGCCGCCTTGAGCAGGGCCTCGCCCTTCCGCTGAGCCTCGGCCATCAGCACCGCGACGGCGCACGAAGCAAGCCGGGTCCGGGCGCTGTCGGCGCGGCTGGTGAGCACGATCGGCGCGCGGGCGCCAATGACGATGCCGGCCCCCTCTGCGTCGGCCATGAAGGTGAGCTGCTTGGCCAGCATATTGCCGGCTTCGAGATTGGGGACGATGAGAATGTCGGCCAGGCCGGCGACCGGCGAGGTAATGCCCTTGGTCCGCGCCGCCTCAACGTCGACGGCGTTGTCGAAGGCGAGCGGGCCGTCGAGCAGGCCGCCGGTGATCTGGCCGCGGTCGGCCATCTTGCACAGCGCGGCGGCGTCGAGCGTCGAGGGGATCTTCGGCGTTACCGTTTCCACCGCCGACAGGATCGCGACCTTCGGCACGCTGATGCCGACGGCGCGGGCAAGGTCGATGGCGTTCTGGCAGATGTGGGCCTTGTCGACGAGCGTCGGATTGATGTTGATCGCGGCGTCGCTGACGATGATCGGCCGGGCGTAGGTCGGCACGCTGAGGAGGAAACAGTGGCTGATCCGTCGTTCGGTGCGCAGCCCGTTTGCCTTGTTGACCACTGCCTCGAGCAGCTCGTCGGTGTGCAGGCTGCCCTTCATCAGCGCCTGGGCCTCGCCGTCGCGGACGAGGGCGACCGCCAGCTCGGCGGAATGGTGGCTGTGCTGCGAGTCGATCAGGCGGTAGGGCGAGATGTCGAGGCCCGCGGCCGCGGCGACAGAGCGCATTTTCGCCTCCGGACCGACCAGGATGGGCGCAATCAGGTTGAGCTCCGCCGCCTCGATCGCGCCGAGCAGCGCGTCGTCGCTGCAGGGATGAACCACCGCCGTCGGCAGCGTCGGCAAACCCTCGCACATCCGGATGAGTTGCAGATAGCGCTCCTCGCGGCGCAACTGAACCTTGGGCAGGTCGCGCAGGGGAAAACGCTGCTTCGTCCTGCCGGCAACCACCTCGATCAACCCGCTCACGAGCATCTGACCGGCGGCATTGACGGCGGCGCAGTCGAGAACGACCGCGTTCTCCGCCGGCTTCTTCTCCGTCACGGTGACGCTGACCTTGACCGGGACATCGACGGCGACGGGACGGTGGAAGCGGATGTTGGCGCCCGTCGTCACCGATCCGAGGCCAGGCAGCTCGGTACCCGCGAGGGTCGAGAACAGGGTCGCCGCCCACATGACCTGACCGCCGCCGTGCGCGAACATCGAGGTGTCCGCCGGTCCAGGATCGAGATCGATGAGATTGACGTTGCCGGTCACTGCGGCCCAGGTTTCGGCATCGCTCGCATGAAGCATCCGCACCATACTGGCGCTGTCGCCGACGGCGATCTCGTCGAACGTCCTGTTCTCGATCATCTTGGTCATTGTCGACCGGTCCCTTATCGATCGCCCGCGTGACGCCAGGGTGCGTCCTGATCGCCTTGCGGCTCGCACGCTCTGACCCGGCTCGCCCCGAACTTCGTGACGCGGTGCAGCATAAGCGGATCGTAGTCCGGCGCGGGCAGGCGTGGCAAGGCGGTTCGCCGACATCTCCGTCAGGTCTCGGAGATGTCATGCGGAGGGCGATCGATGACCGGGGAGCCGAGCTATGGCGTGACGGCACTGGTCAGACTGGCGCCGGCTCCATGGGGAAGTTCGGGAAAACGCTTCTCACGCGGCCGCGCGAGCGGCCTCGCCTTCGCGGATGCCGGCAACGAAGGTGTCGCAGAACAGGCGCATCTCCTCCGCCTGCCGGCTCAAGGCACGAGCGGCTTTCAGAACCTGCGACGATGCCGTGCTGCTCTCGCCTGCGGCCTGGGTGACCTCGGCAACGCTGCCGGATATCTCCTGTGAGCCGGCCGAGGCCTTCTCAACGTTGCGGGCGATTTCCTGGGTGGCCGCGTCCTGCTCTTCCACCGCCGAGGCGACCCCGGCGGCGATCTCGGCGACCTTGTCGATCGTGGCAACGATCGCCCCAATCGCGCTGACGGCGCTCTTGACCCGACTCCCAACGGAGCCGATGTGCGAGCCGATCTCCTCGGTCGCCCGGGCAGTCTGCGTTGCCAGGGTCTTGACCTCGTTGGCGACGACGGCAAACCCCTTTCCGGCTTCGCCGGCCCGCGCCGCCTCAATGGTCGCGTTCAGCGCAAGAAGGTTGGTCTGCCGGGCAATCGCATTGATAAGATCGACCACCTCGCCGATCTTCTCGGCCGAGTGGGCCAGCTCTTCGATCGTGGCGCGCGCGCTTTGCGCCTCGACGCCGGCGTCCCGGGCCGCGCTGCTGGTTTCGCCGACCTTGCGAGCGATCTCGCGAATAGAGGCTGCGAGCTGCTCGGCGGCCGACGCCACGGTCTGTACGTTCGCCGATGCCTGCTCCGAGGCGGCCGCCACCGCCGTCGACCGGCTCGATGTCCGCTCGGCGGTCACCGACAAACCTTCGGAAGCGGACTGCATCTCCGCGGCGTTTTGACGCAAGGCCTCCAGCACCCCGGCCACATCGCTGTCGAAAGTCGCGATCAGCTCCATGGTCCGCCGCACCTGCCGCTCGCGCGCATCCCGGGATGCCGCCTGGTCCAGTTCAAATTGTGCGCGTTCTTGCATCTTTTGCCGGAACACCCCGAGGGCGCGCGCGATGACGCCGATCTCGAAGCGACTGTTGAGGTAGGGGATGTCCAGCTCTAGGTCGCCTTCAGCGAGCCCACGCGTCGCGCGACTGATCTGCAGGAGAGGCACCGCGACCGTCCGCTTGACGACGAGGAAGCTGAAGACGGAGCCGAGGAAAGCCAGAAGGCCGATGCCGATCGACACGAAGATGGACAGAAGGCTCTCGTCGCGGATGTCCTTCAACACCGCGCTCATGTTCCTGAAGGTCAGATCCTGGATGGCCGCGAGCTGGTTGAAGGTTGCAAGAGCCAGATCATTCCACCCGCTCGCGCTAATGGCGTACGCGGCGCCCGTGGAGTGGATATCGTTTTCTCTGTCTTCCGACGTTCCGGAGGCAAATACGGAATCTCGTGTCTCTGCGTAGCCGGCTCGCAGTTCCGAGATGATCCCTACAACGGCATGACGGGTTCCAGGATCGCCGAAGAGGGCGGGCAGCGACTCGAGTGCCCGGGCATAGAGCCGGTTCTCGGCTGCGCTCGTCATTATATCGGCCGCGCCGAAGGCGCGTCGAGCGGCAAGGACACTGGCCACCTGCGCACTCTCGATCGAGATGCTTTCGAAGATCTGACTGCTGAGCATGAAGATCGGCCGGAAGTTCGCGAGGCGGCTGTCCTGTACGCTCAAATTCCGCGTAAGCTGATCGGTCAGCACATCGATGGTGCGCGACAGCGCGCTGAAGGCCGGCTGCCACTTCGCCCCCATCCCGGTATCGCGCAACATGGCGGCCGTGCTGATCTGCCGGTCCGCCAACCCGCGCAGTTCCTTGACATCCTCGAGACCGGACCTCAGCTGGGCCAGATCTTCCTGATCGACCGCGTGCTGCAAGGCACCGCCCGACAACAGAGCCTGCATGATCGGGTCGAACTGCGCCCTCAGGCCCTGGAGCATCTCGGTCTGCTCGGCATACGCTTTGAACGGCTGGGCCCAGAGAACGTTTGTCGCCACCATCTCCTGCAGCAGGAGCCTGTTTGAGGTCGCGAGCGCGGTAACCGCCTCTATGCCCTGTGAGGCCTCCCGCGCCGCTTTGTAGGCCATCCAGTTCTGCCGCAGGAAAAGCGTGCAGAGCCCGATGATAAGAGCTACCAGGAAACCGATGACGAGGTTCAGGTACAACTTGGTGGACATTGCGCGCCTCTCGGCTCGGAAGAAAAGTGTTTAGAGATCGTTGTACATGAACACGGCCTTGTTCATTTCCTTGAGTAGCGGGTCGTTGTCCGTCGCGACCTTCTCTGTGTCTGCATGTGACGGCACGTTTCCGTTGCCGGCCTCGAGCAGGACCTTCCGCAGCGGTTCCCACATGGCCTGGACCTTCTCGAGCTGAGCCTGAATCTCCGGCGTCGGCGCCGGGGCGAGCGCCGTCTCAGGATCGCCATGGATCAGGCCTTCAAGCGATCTGGTGAACAGGTCCACGGTATCCTTGAGGGCGGCCCCGTTTGCAGCCACGTCGATCCCCGCGGTGACGAGGCAGAACTCCTTGCTGGCCTTTTGCGAAAGCATCCGTTGCCGGCCGGAGATGTTAAGCGCGAGTGCGAGGGCGGGATGGACCTTGCCGCTGCTTCCGTAGACCTTCTCGATGACGCCCACTGTCTTGTGCATCTGCTTGAGCACGGGCAGGTTCACCCGGGCGATTGTGATAAGCTGCTCGCCGGATATCTGCCCGCTTGCAATGATCGACTCGTTGACCGGACGGTAGTCGGCCCATAGCGAGGAAACTTCACCCAAATTTGAGAGTACCTCCGGGTTTTTCTCTGGCAGCATTCCCTGTTTCTCATCGCCTTTACTGAGGCCATCCAGAGTACGCTGAAAGAGCGAGCTGGCCTCGTCCAGCATGTGAAGATGACGTTCCGTCAGGTTGATTTTCGTCTTTCCATCCAGCGCCGCGTCGATCGCGGCGGCCGTTTCCGACGCCGGTGTTATCATGCCAATAGCAATCGCAAGGATGGAGCAGCACAGGATTTTACAGTTCATAGGGTATGACCTCATCCTTGGATCCATAGACATGACAGGCAGTTCGTCCTCCTGCGGACGACCGCTCGATCTGAGGCTACAATTACGGGGTTACGATTTTGTTGACCCGCGATGGTACTCCGCCCGCGCGGTTCGCGACCGGTCCCTCGGCCTCGAAATGTCCGGCGGCTGGATTCACGGCGGCGGCGACGGACAGCCCGTTGTCGTTGCCTGTCGGCGCGGTTGGCTTTAGCGTCGGGCCTGCCGCGGCGGGCGGAGGGCTCAGGGTCAGCAAGGAGCGTGGGCGAGGCGATGAGATATGCACTCGACGGAACCGGGGTTGAAACCGATGGCGACGATTACTGGATCGCACCCAGCGCGGTCGTCATCGGCAAGGTCAGGCTCGATCGCAACGCGAGCGTCTGGTGGAACGCGGTGCTGCGCGGCGACAACGAGCCGATCACCATCGGCGAGAACTCGAACATCCAGGACGGCTGCGTGCTGCACACCGATCCCGGCTTTCCGCTTACCGTCGGGCGCAACGTCACCGTCGGCCATCTGGTGATGCTGCACGGCTGCACCATCGGCGACGGCAGCCTGATCGGCATCGGCAGCGTCATCCTCAACGGCGTCAGGATCGGACGAAATTGCCTGATCGGGGCCAAGGCGATGATCCCCGAGGGTCGCGAAATCCCGGACAACTCCATGGTCCTCGGCGCTCCGGCGAAGGTCGTGAAGAGCTTGAGCGACGAGCAGATCGAACGGATGCAAGGCGGGGCGGCGAAGTATGTCGGCAACTGGCGGCGCTATCGGGCGGGTCTTGCGGTCGACGGCTGAGCGGTGACGTCCGTTATCCCGGCGGACGCCGGCTTCGAGAGACAGCGGTAAGGCGGTGAGCACCCGCAACCTCAAGCGCCTGTTCGAGCCCCGCTCGATTGCCCTGTTCGGAGCCGACAAGGATCCGCGCTCAATCCCTTATGCGGTCGCCGGCAACCTGTTCCACGCCGGCTTCAGGGGGCCGATCATCCCGGTCCACGAGACCTTCCAGGCGATCCGCGGCGCGCTCGTCTGCCGCTCGGTGGAGGATCTTCCGGTGGTGCCGGATCTGGCGGTCATCACCTCGGCGCCGGATACCGTGCCGGGGCTGATCGATCGGCTGGGCGCGAAAGGCGCACGCGCCGCGGTCGTGCTTTCCCCAGAGTTCGACCGGGCCGGCGAAGGCGAGGGCCGCAGGCTGCGCCAGGCCATGCTTGATGCCGCTCGACCCCACTGCCTGCGGATCATGGGCCCTGCCTGCCTCGGCGTGCTTGCCCCCCGTCACGGGCTGAACGCAAGCTACGCGCATGTCGGCGCCGAGCCGGGGGACCTCGCGTTCGTCGCCCAGTCGGCGTCGATCACCGGCCTGCTCCTCGACTGGGCGGTTCCGCGCGCCATCGGCTTCTCCCTCGTCGCCTCGCTGGGCGACATGGCCGACGTCGATTTCGGCGACATGCTCGATTACCTCGCCCTCGACTATCGAACCCGCGCCGTTCTCCTCTACGTCGAGAGCATCAGCGACGCGCGGAAGTTCATGTCGGCGGCGCGAACGGTGTCGCGGATCAAGCCGGTCATCGTCTTCAAGGCGGGCGCAGCCAACGGCGGGGTCACGGCGATGGACGATGGCGGCGCGGTCGCCGCCGGCGCCGTCCATGAGGCGGCGTTCCGCCGGGCCGGCATGTTGCCGGTCGATACGATCAACGAGCTGATCGCCGCGGCGCGGACCCTGTCGCGCGGCACCCGGGCCGCCGGCGACCGCCTCGCCATCGTCTGCAATGGCCGCGGAATCGGGACCATGGCCGCGGATATCGTCCGACACTACGGCGGCCGTCTGTCACGGCTCTCGGACGCGACCAGAACGAAGCTCGACGCCACCCTGCCCAAGGCCTGGGCCGGGCGAAATCCGGTGAATGTCTTCGCCGATGCCGATGGCGAGCGCTATCAGGCGGTGGTCGATGTGCTGATGGGCGAGCCGGAGGCCGACGGCGTCCTCGTCCTCCACGGGCCGTCAGCAGTCAGCGACTCCTTCGAAGTCGCGCTCGCCACCGCCGAAGCGGCCGGGCGCAGCCGCAAGCCGATGTTCACCGTCTGGCTGAATGAGGAGGGGCGGCAGACGGCCAGGCGCGTCTTCGCCGCACGCAAGATCGCCAATCACGACTCGTCGACGCAGGCCGTTGCCTCCTTCATGCAGCTGGTGAACTATCGCCGCAACCAGGAAATGCTGATGGAGACGCCGCCGTCGGTGCCGGAGCTATTCTACCGCGACGAGCAGGCGGCCAGGAAAGTGGTGCAGGGCGCGCTTGACGAGGGTCGCTTGTGGCTGACCGGGCCGGAGGTGGAGCGCGTGCTCGCCGCTTACGGCCTGCCGTCGGTTCCCAACCGGGTTGCCGCGACCGCCGAAGACGCGGTCCGCTTCGCCGAGGAGATCGGCTATCCCGTCGCGGTTAAGATCATCTCGCCGGACGTCATCCGTAAGGCCGATGTCGGCGGCGTCGCCCTCGATATCGAAACGGACGAGGCGGTCTTCGCCGTAGCTGAACGCATGCGCCGCCGCCTGCATCAGTACCGTCCTCAGGCGCGGCTGGAAGGGTTCAATATCGAGCCGATGGTCCGTCGCGGTCACGCGCACGAACTGCGCGTGGGAATGGTCGTCGACGAGCGCTTCGGCCCGGTCATTGCCTTCGGCCGCGGCGGCGCGATCGTCGAGGTCCTGCGCGAGCAGGTGGTGACGCTGCCGCCGTTGAACATCAACCTCGCGCTGAGGCTGATCGGCGAGAGCACGGTCGGCAACCTGCTCCAGGGCTACGGCCGCCACCCCGCCGCCAACCTCCATGAGGTCGCGCTCGCTCTGGTCAAGATTGCGCAGCTCGCGACCGATCTGGGCGAGATCGTCG
>JBBSCD010000050.1:0-16548 GCA_038250645.1 Rhodospirillales bacterium | reverse complement strand
GTCGGCGCGGCGACGGCGCCGGGGCGGGCGGCGAAGACGGTCTGGTAATCGGTCCGATCGCGCGGATTGCCGCCCCGCGGCCGGCGGATGTAGGGCGGCAGCGGCATCCCGCCATGGATCTCGAATGCGGCGAGCAGGTCGAGGCCGTCCCGGTCGAAGGCGAGCGTGATGGAGCCGTCTTCGGCCTTGGTCGCGACCTCGGCGGCGAAATCGGCGGCGAACGCGATGCGCTGGCCGATCCGCAGCCGCCGCCCCGGCCGGGCGAGCGCCCGCCAGCGCCCGCCGCCCAGGTCCTCGATCAGGGTTGCCTCGACCGCGACGGAATCGCGGTGGCCGAACAGCCGCACGGGAATGACCCGCGTGTCGTTGCAGACGAGCAGGTCGCCCGCGCGCAGCAGGCCGGGCAGATCGCGCACAACCCGGTCGCGGCAGGTCTTGTCGACATCCAGCAGCCGCGCCGCGTCACGCGGCACAACGGGGCGCTGGGCTATGGCCGACGCCGGCAGGTCGAAATCGAAGTCGCTGATCTTCATGCCGTTGCCGTCATATCTTGCGGAACTCGGGCTTATTCCAGAATCCATGCTGCGCCTTGACGCCGGCGCGGCAGGGCCCGCAAGATTGGCGGAAATATCCAAGGGAGGATCCGGCCGTGCATGTGACCCTGGTCAAGATAACGGTCAAGGCCGAGTGCGTCGACGCCTTCATCGAAGCGACCCGCGCCAACCATGAGGCCTCGATCCGCGAGCCGGGCAACCGCCGATTCGACGTGCTTCAGGATCCTGAAGAGCCGCACGAGTTCATTCTTTACGAAGCCTATGCCGGCGCCGCCGACGCGAGCGCGCACAAGGAGACGGCGCACTACGCCACGTGGCGCGACACAGTGGCCGGAATGATGGCGAAGCCGCGCCATGGCATTCCCTACGTCGGCCTGTTTCCGAAGGAGTGACCATGACGGGCATGATCGCGCCGTTCTCCATCGCGCGGCTGCCGCGCCTTGTCTTCGGCGCCGGGACGCTGCCTTCGCTGGCCGACGAAGCCCGCGCGTTCGGCACACGCGCGCTCATCGTCACCGGCCGGCAGTCGCTCATGTCCGGCCTGCACTGGCCGCGGTTGAAGGCGGCGTTGGCTGACGCGGGCCTGACCTGGCAACACCTCGCCGTCGACGGCGAGCCGTCGCCGGAGATGGTCGACGACGCGGTCGCGACCCATCGCGCCGACGCGATCGACGTGGTCATCGGTATCGGCGGCGGTAGCGCGCTCGATGCGGCCAAGGCCATCGCCGGCCTGCTACGGCACGATCATTCGGTTCTGGAGCACCTCGAAGGCGTCGGGCCGGAGCGGCCTTACGAGGGGCCGGCGGTTCCGTTCATCGCCGTGCCGACGACCGCCGGAACCGGCAGCGAAGCGACCAAGAACGCGGTTCTGAGCCGGCGCGGACCCGGCGGCTTCAAGAAGTCGTTCCGCGACGAGGCGCTGGTCGCCCGCGTCGCCATTGTCGATCCCGAGCTGCTGGCCGGGTGCCCGCGCGAGGTCATCGCCGCCAACGGCATGGACGCTTTCACCCAGCTCCTGGAGTCGTTCGTCTCGATCAAGGCCAACGCCATAACCGACGCCAACGCCTGGTCCGGCATGTGCGCCTTTCGCGACGGCTTCTTCGCCGCCTGGCGGGGTGATGGGCCCGACGCACCGGCGGGCCGGTCGGCCGTCGCCTACGCCTCGCTCATGTCCGGCATCTGCCTCGCGCAGACGGGTCTCGGCTCGGTCCACGGGCTGGCCTCGCCGCTGGGCGCCTTCTACCCCATCCCCCACGGCGTCTGCTGCGGCACGCTCGTCGCCGCAGCGACCGCCGTCAATATAACAGCGCTCGGGGAGCGCGACGGCCGCGCGCCGGCGCTGGCGAAATACGCCCGGGTGGGCGGGCTGCTCGCCCAACTCGAGCATGCGCCGGCCGAGGAGCGGCTCGCCGGTCTGGTCGCGACTTTGGAGGCGTGGACAGCAGAGCTGTCGCTGCCTCGCCTGTCGGCCTTCGGCATGGGTGCAGGTGATGTCGCCGGCGTGGTCGCGGAAAGCCGGGGCAGCTCAATGAAGACCAATCCCATCGTACTCGGTGACGACGAGATCGCCACGATCCTCCGCCGCCGCCTGTAGCTACTCTTCGGCGCTGCGCTCCACCTGCTTGTAGCCGCGGTCGGTCATGCATTTCGCGAACAATCGATCGATCTGCCTTCTCGCGTCGAACTGATTTAGTGAGGCGACAACAGGCTCGTTGCGGCTGTAGCCGCTCGGCGGCGCGCTTTCCATCTGGCGCAGGGAGAAGTCCCGCTCGGCCCGCTCCTCGGCCGCCTTACGGCACTCCGCCTGATCCGCGCGCCAGCGTTCCCAGGGCAGATCCGGGTTCTCCCAGCTTGTCCGGGTCTTGTCGGCGCAGCCGGCGGCGACGCCAAGCACGCCGGCGCAGATCAGAGCGGCCTTGACGACCGACGTTACAGTGCAGCGCATTCCCGCCCCCTGAATCAAGATGTTTCCGGACCTTAACGGCGATGCCGGCGTGCGGCAACGCTGCGGATAACGTGGGCGGGTCGGCGCTTGCGCGCGAGCGCATTCTATTGTCGCTCCTGCCGCCCGGTTCCGCCCTCTTGATCGACGTTGGCCCGTCCCGCCCCGACGATGAACTCCGCAACCAGCGGCGCGTGGAAGGACTCCGGCGAGCCGCGCACCGCATGCGCGGTCACGAGCTCGTCGCCCAGCGCCTCGTTGTGGATCTCGACGCCGCGGTACCAGGCAAGCAGGGGCCGCGAGACAAGAATGTGATCGAGCATCTGCGGCCGGCCGTGATGAACCACCGAAAACCGCCGGGAATCGGCCAGCGTCCGCTCCACGGCCACCAGGGTGCGGATCGACAGGTGCGGGTTGCCGGCATCCTCCTCGTCGCCGCGGATGGTCCTGAGCGGCGTTTCATGGGCCGCGGCATTGAAGTCGCCGCAGACGACGATCAGCGCCGCCGGATCCTCGTCGAACAGCGTCTCAACGAACAGCCGCACCTCCAGAGCCTGACCGGCACGCTTGACCGCGGCGACGAAGAAGCCCTCGGCCCAGCCGGCCATGGTCCGCCACGCACCGCCGGCGGCCTTCTGTCCCGGGAGATAGGCGGCGCGAGGGGCACGCAGGTGAACGTGATCAGATGTAGCGTCCGCCCGCCGGCAAGCGCAATGCGGGCGTAGAGGAACGGCCGATCCCATTCGATTTCGCTCTGCCCGGCGTCGGTCCTACCGTCTCCGCCGCCGCTCCGCTGGAAGCTGGGGGGCGCGACAAGGTCATGGAAGACCTGGCGGTGGCCGGCGACAGGCAGGCCGCTGAGGATAACCAGGTTGTGCTTGTCGCGCGGGCCGCCTCGCGACCGGCTGACGCTCGTTATCTGCGCATGGCGCTCATACGGCGTTCCGGCGATGAGCGCATCGAGAGCGACCAGCCGCCGCTCGCGCGGGTCATGGCTCTGATGTTGCGCATCGACCTCCTGGAGGCAGAGGATATCGGCGCGCAGTCGGAGAAGCTGCGGTCGGACCAGCTCGACCCGTTCGCTCAGGCTGGCGCCGCCGCTGCGCATCGCGCCCAGGTTCTCGACGTTGAAGGTGGCGATGCGCACCGGTGCGGGGCTGTGTTCGGGTGAAGACGGAAGGCGCGGGCGCGCTCAGCTCGCCGGCGCCAGACAGGCGCGGAGGAAACGCACCACTTCGGGCGCGTCCCACTCGGCGATGCCAATGACGCGGCCGGCTTCGCGACCCTCACGGTCATAAAGAACCGTCGTCGGCAGACCCGGAACGGCAAGCGCGCGGGCGACCTGCCCCAGCCGATCGATCATCACCGGCAGATGCCGGATAGCGTTGGCAGCGAAAAACGCCTTGACTGCCGGAGCGCCCTCGCGATCCGCCGAGAGCGGCAGCACGCTGATGCCGGTTTCGCCGGCCGCGGCGGCGAGCCGATCCAGCGCCGGCATCTCGGTCACGCAGGGCGCGCACCACGTCGCCCACAGGTTGACCACCAGCGGCGCGCCGCCGAATGCGCCGAGCGTTTTCTCGCCTTCGCCGTCGACGACGAATGCCGTCTCCGGCGCCGGCTTGCCGCTTCCCGGCTCGAACCGGCCGAGCGCGAGCGGCGGATCGGTGCACCCATCAGCTTGGGCAGCATCGGCGGCAGTTGCGCCGGCCAGCGCAATCATCAATAAGAGCGCCGCAGCAAGCGAACGAAGGACACGAATGAGCATGGCCGTCTCCAGCATATCGGCGCGACGCGCCCGCTCCCATGACCGCTTCCTGGAGGCTCGCTCGTGAGCTCCAAGTCCGGTGACGACGGTAAGAATGCCCCCAGCAGCATCTGGGGCGGCCGCTTCGAGGCGGGTCCCTCCGCGATCATGGAGGAGATCAACGCTTCCACCGACTTCGACCGCCGTCTCGTGTTTCACGATATCGCCGCCTCCCGCGCCCACTGCAAGATGCTGACCCTTCAGGGCATCATAACGCGCGGCGACGGCGAAGCCATCCTCGCCGGGCTGGAGACCGTGCGCCGGGAGGCCGAGGCCGGCACGCTCGGCTTCGAGCGCGCGCTGGAAGACGTCCACATGAACGTCGAAAGCCGCCTTGCCGCGCTGATCGGCGACGCCGCCGGCCGGCTGCACACGGCCCGCTCGCGCAATGACCAGGTCGCCACCGATTTCCGGATGTGGCTGCGCGATGCGATCGACGATCTCGATGCCGGCCTTGCCCGGCTGCAGGCAGTGCTGATCGATCGCGCCGAGGTTCATGCCGGCGACATCATGCCCGGCTTCACCCACCTGCAGACGGCGCAGCCGGTGACCCTCGGCCACCACCTGCTGGCCTATGTCGAGATGCTCGGTCGCGACCGCGGCCGTTTCGCCGACGCCCGTGGCCGGCTCAACGAGTGCCCGCTCGGCGCCGCGGCGCTGGCCGGGACGTCGTTTCCGATCGACCGGCGGAAGACCGCCGCCGCTCTCGGCTTCGCCCGTCCCTGCGCGAATTCCCTCGACGCGGTCTCGGATCGCGATTTCGCGGTCGAGTTCCTCGCCGCCGGATCGCTCGCGAGCGTCCATCTCTCCCGGCTCGCCGAGGAGCTGGTGATCTGGAGCGCCGAGCCGTTCGGCTTTGTCCGCCTCGCTGATCAGTATTCCACCGGCAGCTCGATCATGCCGCAGAAGCGCAACCCCGACGCGGCGGAACTGGTCCGGGCCAAAAGCGGCCGGCTGATGGGCGCGCTGACGACCCTGCTGGTCGTGCTCAAGGGCCTTCCGCTGGCCTACGGCAAGGATCTGCAGGAAGACAAGGAACCGGTCTTCGACGCCGCCGACACCCTCAACCTGTGCATCGCCGCCACAGCCGGAATGGTCGAGACGGCGAACTTCGACACCGCGCGGATGCGCGCCGCCGCGGGCAAGGGTTTCGCCGGCGCCACCGACCTTGCCGACTGGCTGGTCCGGGTCGCCGGGATCGCCTTTCGCCGCGCCCATCATGTCACCGGCGCACTGGTGAAGATGGCCGAGACGCGCGGCTGCAGCCTCGAGGGCCTGCCGCTGGAAGACATGCGCACGGTCGAGCCGCTGATCACCGCCGACGTCTACACCGTGCTCGGCATCGACCGGAGCGTGGCCAGCCGGATCAGCGAAGGCGGCACCGCGCCGTCACTCGTCCGCGCCGCCGCCGCCGAGGCCCGCCGGCGCTTCCTCGCCTGAACCTCGCGCCCCAGCCGCTCGCCTATTGCGATCAGGCGACGGCACGGCGTACGCTCGTCAGGCGAAAAGAAACGGCGACCGGCATTGGGGAGATTGGACGATGAAAAACACCGACATTGCCACCGTACTGCAAACCTTCCGCCGCGACCTGCCGAACGACAGCAGGACGGCGAAGGCGATCGACGGCGGCGCGCCGCTGGCGGAGATTTCGGAGTGCGCCGAGGCGGACGGCGTCCACCAGCTTGCCGCTGTTCTGTTCGAGGCGCAGCAGGAGGACGGGCAAGCCCGCGAAGATCGCGCGCCGACGCTGGAAGATATGGTCCGCGAGCGCCTTGCCAACTTCCGCGCCGACCTTCCCGACGGGAGCGAGACCGCCAAGGCCATCGACCGCAAGGCGCCGCTGGGGGAGATTTCCGAACATGCCCAGGCCGAGGGTCTGAACGAGCTTGCCGCGGTCCTGTTCGAGGCGCAGCAGGAGCGCGCTCAGGGCTGATCGCTGGCGCCGCCGGCGCAGGTGCGGGGCTCCCGGCCGCGCCGCAGCGCGTTCGCCCCATCATCAACGCTCATCCTGAAAAAACCGTTAGCGTTGACTCAATTCGATAAATGTCGAATAATCCAATCATGGGCCATAAGTCGGCAATGGAGGCCTTCTCCGCGCTTGCCCAGGAGCATCGACTTTCCGTGTTCCGGATGCTGATGCGCGAGGGGCCGACCGGGATGCCGGCGGGAGAAATCGCCGCGCGGGTTGCCGTGCCGCCGTCGACGCTTTCGCATCACCTGGCGCACCTGGAGCGGGCCGGCCTGCTGCGCTCGTGGCGGGTCGAGCGGCGGATTTTCTATACGGTTGACATTGAGGGTACCCGGCGGCTGGTCGCCTTTCTGACCGAAGACTGCTGCCAGGGACACCCCGATATCTGCGGATACACAAGCAAAGGAGGCTGACGTGACGATCACGATCTATCACAACCCGGCGTGCGGAACCTCGCGCAACGTCCTGGCGATAATCCGCAACGCGGGCGAGGAGCCGAGGATCATCGAGTATCTGAAGACGCCGCCGACACGCACGGAGCTCGCCGACCTGATCGCGCGCATGGGCATATCGCCGCGCGACCTGCTGCGGCGGAAGGGTACGCCCTACGCCGATCTCGGCCTGGACGACCCAAGCCTTACCGACGATGATCTCATCGACCGGATGATCGAGCATCCCATTCTGATCAACCGTCCGATCGTCGTCACCCCGGACGAGGTCCGGCTCTGCCGCCCGTCCGAAACGGTCCTCGACATCCTGCCGAGCGCGCAGAGGGGCGGCTTCAGCAAGGAGGACGGCGAACCGGTGGTCGACTCCGCGGGGAGGCGGGTCGAGCCGTGAGCGGCGAGAGCGAGATCGCCATAGCGGCGCAAGAGCACGCGAGCGAGGCGACAAAAATCCGGCCGATGATGGGCCTGTTCGAGCGCTATCTGAGCGTCTGGGTGGCGCTGTGTATCGTTGCCGGCATCGCACTGGGCCACTGGTTCCCGACGCCCTTCCAGGCCATCGGCCGCGTCGAGGTCGCCCAGGTCAATCTGCCGGTCGCGGTGCTGATCTGGCTGATGATCGTACCGATGCTGCTGAAGATCGACCTCGGCGCGCTGCATCGGGTGCAAGAGCACTGGCGTGGCGTCGGCGTCACTCTGTTCATCAACTGGGCGGTCAAGCCGTTCTCGATGGCGCTGCTCGGCTGGCTGTTCGTCGGCTGGCTGTTCCGCCCATTGCTGCCGGCCGACCAGATCGAATCCTACATCGCCGGGCTGATCATCCTCGCCGCCGCGCCATGCACCGCGATGGTCTTCGTCTGGTCGAACTTAAGCAACGGCGAGCCGCACTTCACCCTCAGCCAGGTGGCGATCAACGACACGATCATGATCTTCGCCTTCGCGCCAATCGTCGGCCTGCTGCTGGGGCTGTCATCGATTGTCGTGCCATGGGAGACGCTGGTCATCTCGGTCGCGATGTTCATCGTTATACCGGTCATCGCTGCGCAGCTTTGGCGGCGCCTTCTGCTCCGGCGCAGCGGCAAAGCCCTCGCGAGCACGCTGCACCAACTCCAGCCGGTATCGCTGATCGCGCTGCTGGCGACCCTGGTCCTGCTGTTCGGCTTCCAGGGCGAGCAGATCCTTGCCCAGCCGCTGATCATCGTCATGCTCGCCGTGCCGATCCTGATCCAGGTCTACTTCAACGCCGGTCTCGCCTATCTGCTCAACCGGTGGCTAGGCGTCGCCCACTGCGTGGCCGCGCCCTCGGCGTTGATCGGCGCGTCGAACTTCTTCGAGCTCGCCGTCGCCACCGCGATTGTGCTGTTCGGCTTCGACTCCGGCGCGGCGCTGGCGACGGTGGTCGGGGTTCTGGTCGAGGTTCCGGTCATGCTCTCGGTGGTTCGCATCACCACCGCGACGAAGGGCTGGTACGAACGAGGGGCAAAGGATCCGGAGATTCGTCATGCCGTTTGACTGGAAAAGCGATGGGCGGACGCTGCTCCTGCTAACCGCGGCGTTCATCGCCGCCCTCTCGATCCCGTTCGGCGCCCCCCGTTTCGAAGGTTCACTGCATGAAGCCTTTGCGCTAATGCAATGGTACGCGCGCGAACATGTGGTCTTGTGTTTGTTGCCGGCGCTGTTGATTGCCGGCGCCATCGGCGTGTTCATCGGCCAGGGATCGGTCATCCGGCTGCTCGGTGCCGGTGCCAACAAGGTGGTTGCCTATGGCATAGCATCTGTCTCCGGCACCATCATCGCCGTCTGCTCATGCACCGTGCTGCCGCTATTCGGCGGCCTCTACAAGCGCGGCGCCGGTCTCGGCCCGGCGATCGCCTTTCTATATTCGGGTCCGGCGATCAACATCCTCGCCATTGTGCTGACGGCGAAGGTGCTTGGGTTCGAGCTGGGTGCTGCCAGGGCGATCGGCGCGGTTTCTTTCTCGGTCATCATCGGTCTGGCAATGGCATTTCTCTATCGCCACGAAGAGCAGGACCGCAACGGCTCCTCAATGGTTGGCGAGATGGTTCTGCCCGAGGATGACTATTCGTTCCCGACCGGCGTGGTCGTCGCCTTGTTCGCGCTGATGATCGCCTTTCTCGTCTTCGCCAACTGGGCGCCGGCTGACCCTAAGGACAATACCCTCTGGCACGTCCTCTTTACTTGGAAATGGAGCTTGGCCAGCCTGAGCGCGGCCGGCGTCGCCCTGGTTCTCGCCCTCGGCCTCGGATTCGTCTGGTGGCGGGTAGCCTTGGTTGCGGCCACCGTCACGACGCTGGCCATCGCTCTGCCGGATCAGCCGCAGGCCGCCGTTGCCGGTGGCGTTGTCGGGCTTTGCGTTGTCGCGGCGCTCCAGCCCGGTGCTGGCCAGGAATGGTTTGAGCAAACGTGGGGCTTCGCCAAGCTGATCCTGCCGTTGCTGCTGCTGGGCGTGCTCGCGGCTGGCTTCCTGTTGGGGCGATCCGGGCACGAGGGGTTGATCCCGTCGGCGTGGGTGGCGGCAGCAGTCGGTGGAAACTCGCTGGCATCGAACGCCTTCGCCGCCGGCGCCGGCGCCGGCGCCTTCATGTACTTTGCGACGCTGACCGAAATCCCGATCATCCAAGCGCTCCTCGGTGCCGGCATGGGCAAGGGTCCGGCGCTAGCCCTGCTGCTCGCCGGTCCCGCCCTGTCGCTGCCCAACATGCTGGTGATCCGGGGGTTCCTCGGCACTGAGAAGACGGTCGTTTACGTCTCGCTGGTGATCGTCATGGCGACGGTCACCGGCATGATCTACGGCACCTACTGGGGTTGAGGAGAACCACCATGGTCGATTTCAAGATTCTCGGATCCGGCTGCGCCAAGTGTCTGAAGCTCGCTGCGAACGCCGAAACGGCCGCCAAGGAACTCGGGCTTCCCTATACCGTCGGCAAGATCACCGACCAGGATCAAATCATCGATGTGGGCGTGATGATGACACCAGCGCTGATGATCGACGGCAAGGTGAAATCGTCGGGCAAGGTTCTGACGCCCGAACAGATCAAGGCGCTGCTGACCTAATTAGGATCCGCCAATTTGACGGAAATTTATGCGCGGGCAGGGACACGAGAAGCCCGCAAGATGCCGCCCAGCATACCTGTTGATGCGCAAGCGATGCCGGCGGTAATGTTTCGCCCGTTGAACGATGGGCTGTGCTTGATCTTTCGCGCTCTGCATCCTGTAGCGTCATGACCGAAACCGAAACGCTGATCCTGGAGCCGCTTCCCGGCGACGAGCTTGACGAGCTCGCCGTAACGCTGCGCGAGGCCGAGTTGCCGCACCAGGATCTGTCCGGACTTGCCAAGCGCTTCTTCTGCGCCTCGATCGCGGGTGAAATCGTCGGTTATGTCGGCCTGGAGATCAGCGGCGCCGATGCGCTGCTGCGCTCGGCGGTGATCTTCATCCGCGCCCGCCATCGCGGCTACGGCCGCTTCATGATCGAGCGGCTGCTCGCCGTCGCGAGCGAATACGGGATCGAGCGGGTCTGGCTGCTGACCACGTCGGCGCCCGGCTTCTTTGCGAAGCTCGGCTTCGCCGACGTCGCCCGTTCGTCCGTGCCTGCAGCTCTGGCCGCTTCGGACGAATTCGTATCGCCCGAGTGCGCGACGGCGGTGTGCATGGTCCGGGAGCTGGCGCTGAGTCCGTCGGCAGCCCTTCTCCCGCCGGCGGCGGGTTGATGGGGCTCCGCAAAGGAGGGCAGTGACGGTCTTTTTTTGCCACATCTTGAAGCCTCGCCGAGCAATTCGTTGAAATCCAGGACGTTGCCGTCGGGATCGCGAACGAACAGCACTTTGCGCCGCCCGCTGTAGACAACGGGCCGTCGGCGATCCGGATCTTCTCCTGCTCGAGCCGCCGGACGAGGTCGTCCATATCATCGATGATGAAGGCGACATGCGTGAGCCGGGGATACTTCAACGGCTCGTCGTGCAGGATGTTGCGGTTGTCGAGACGCTTCACGGCGTTGAAGACGAGGTTGATATAGACACCGGCGTCGTTGACCATCTCGTTGGCGCAATGCTCGGGCAGGTATCTCTTCGCGCCAGCCGAGCCCGTTGGATGCGCCTCCAGAAGATCAAGGATGCGCGTGCTTCGTTCGCTCGCCCTGGCGGGGGATACCTGTAGCCACCCGCGACAGGTCAACGCGAATGGGGCAAACAGCGCACTGCTGCGAGAGGGTCTGCCAGGACGATCATCACTACACCGCCGGCGGCGGCGGTGGCGCCCATGCTGAACGTTGAACGGCGGTGCGGAAGCTGAAAGAGTGCGCCCACCGGCATCCTGACACGGCGCTCATACGGCACGAAAGCGAGAACCCCATGGCGGACCCTGGCACGCCGCCGATCATCGGCATCATCGGCGGCAGCGGCATTTACGAGATCGAGGGTCTGGAAGGGGCGCAGTGGACGCCGGTGGCCTCGCCGTTCGGCGTACCCTCTGACGACCTGCTCCTCGGCCATCTCGACGGCTGCAGGGTCGCCTTTCTCCCCCGCCACGGCCGCGGCCATCGCTTGCCCCCCTCGGCCATCAACGGCCGCGCCAACATCGATGCGCTCAAGCGCGTCGGGGTCACCGAGGTGATCTCACTGTCGGCCTGCGGATCCTTGCGCGAGGACCTGCCGCCCGGCGTCTTCGTCCTAGTCGATCAGTTCATCGACCGCACCTTCGCACGCACCAAGAGTTTCTTCGGCGAAGGTCTGGTCGCGCACGTCGGCATGGGCCATCCCGTCTGCCGGCGCCTCGGCGACGCGCTGGAAGCAGCCGCGCGCGGAGCGGACATCGCGACGGTGCAGGGCGGCACCTACCTGGTGATGGAGGGGCCGCAGTTCTCGACCCAGGCCGAGTCCAGGCTCTACCGGTCATGGGGCTGCGATGTGATCGGCATGACCAACATGCCGGAAGCGAAGCTCGCCCGCGAGGCCGAGCTCTGCTACGCCACCGTCGCCATGGTCACCGACTACGACTGCTGGCACCCCGCGCACGACCATGTCAACGTCGAGGCCATCATCCGGGTTCTGGGCGACAACGCCGCGCGCGCCCGAACGCTGGTGCGCGATGTCATCCCGGCGCTGGGCCGGCGGCAGGGCTCCTGCCCGCACGGCTGTCACACGGCGCTCGCGACCGCCATCATCACCCCGCCCGCCTTCCGCGATCCCGCGCTGGTCGCCGCCCTCGACGCCGTCGCCGGCCGGGTGCTGGGGACGTAGGCGGGACAGCCGCTCCGTCTGCCGGCCCCATATCAACCACGTCCTCCGCGCACGTGCAGACGCATGTTTCGCGGATCCATCGCTGCCGACGACGGGAAGCTAATGGCCGGGACAATCGCCCGGCTCCAACGGGCGCATGGTCTCTGCTTCTTAACCGCCGCTTAATTGCCGCTCGCCATACTTCCGGTGAACCCCCGCCTGCTACTTGAGTGGATACGCATGGCCTACGGAATCATCGGTGCGATCGAGCGGCTGCCCTCGTCGCTTTCAGCGCGGAAATCACCCTTCTTTTTCTATCAGATCCGCGTGGATCTCGCGCTGGCCGCGCTTGGCATTACCCCAACCTATCTCGAAAGGCGCTTCTACACCGCACAGGTTCTTCACGGCTTGAACGAGCTGTTCAGGCCCCGTGAAGTGGCGACGATGATCTTTTTCTTTGTCACCTGCGATGCACCGGCCTCGTACAGCGACAGACTGATCGTCGACTGGGAGAGGCGCGGCAGGATCCGGCCCGGATTCACCGCAATGGCGCACGATCTCGCCGAGTTCATGCGGCCGCGAGCGATCCCCGTTCTACGTTAAAATGAGCCTGATTTGAAAATGAGCCTGATTTGTCCGATCGGCTATGCCCGGCGGCGCCGGGCCCGCGACTATCCGCCGACGCGCTGGCGGCCGGCCGCGGCCTCGGCGGGCGCCGCCACCGTCTGCAGTGTGATGAGCAGGGCCATGCCGTCGTCCTGAGCCCACAGCACCTTCTTCGCCGCACGCGGTAGCGGAATGCCGAGCGTGCTGCAGTGGCGGATCAGGGCCTCGCACACGTCGGCGCTGGTGAAGACGACTTCGGCGGGATCGGCGGGGTTGAACGACGGGCGGAAGTGCAGGGTCACCGTCGCCAGTTGATCCTTGCGAATGACCAGACGGGCAATGTCGGCATCGGGCAGCGGCCGCTCGGTCGCGCCGCAGTGGGCAACGACGGCGACCCGCAACTCATCGGTCGAGAACAGGATCTTGCGGAGTTCGAGCGGCACGTTGGACGACCTGGCTGTCGTGGGTTACGGACGCGACGTCTCCCTTTGTGCCACAGGAACGGTTACGAAGTTCTGAGGATCGCAGCCGCATCGCCCCGATCTCACTCCTCGCCCGTGCGGCCGCAGGAGGCGATGGCGATTGCCGAGCGGATGCGGATCTTGTACGACAGCCGCGCCGTGCAGACCGGCCGGGCGAGAGCCCGCGGTACGCGAAAACGGAGTGATCGATGTGACAAGCGCACGACGGGTTCGCCTGCTGCGGCTGCTCGTGCCGGTGGCGATCCTCGCCCTGCTCGCCGCATGCGAGGTCAGCGGCAATCCGCGCACCGGCGAGGGCAATGTCCGCCTCAACATTCCGGGCACGGCAGCCAACGAGGCGAGCTTCCAGGAGCGCTGGAACAGCTGCGTCCAGTTCGGCTCGCAGAGCCAGTGCGCCAGGCGTTTCGGCGGGCGGACGCCCATGAATACGCCCGCAGATCTTCAGGACGACAACCCGTAAGAACGCCGGCGGGGTCGGCACAGCGCCCCGTACCGCCTTCACAAAATGAAGTCGCCGGCTATCCAGTCCTTCGGCAAGGCAAAGCCATCCTTGACCAGAATCTCAAGCTCCGGCCTCAGCGAACCGCCGGTATTGGCCTGAATGAGCGTGTCCGCGCCTGCAGCGGCGACATGCACTTGGCCGGCCCCGGTGATCGCGCCCGCGCCTTTGAAGACGAAGGCCTGATTGCCTTCCTTGCCAGGTAGCGCATCGATGCCCGCGAGATCGACTCGGTCGCCCGAGACCTTGCCGACGCCGGCGAAATCGGTGATGACGTCGTGGATCGTGGGCCCAGGACGGGAGTCGGTCGCGGCGTTGTAGTCGAAGCGGTCATTGCCGGCCCCGCCGCTGAGCAGGTCGCGGCCGCCGCCCCCGGAGAGCACATCGTCCCCGGCAGCTCCCGAAAGCCAATCTTTGCCGCTGCCGCCGTCGAGCAGGTCACGGCCGTCGCGACCGGTGATCGTGTCGTTGCCGGCGAGACCCAGCACCAACTGATGCGAGTCCCGTACCCGGTAGACGTCGTTGATGGCGCTGCCATTGGCCGCGTCAAGAACCACCGCGACGGTGCCCGTGTCGGTGTCGGAATAAAGCGCCGATCCGGCGATGGCCTTGGTGCTGAGGAGATATCGGTCCATGTCGTGCTCGGTGATCCGCGACGCATCGAACTTCTGTCTTCCCAGCTCGGCGATATCGTCAGCATTGTCGACGTGGGGAAGCTGGACGAGGACCTTGGAACCGTGCTCCGTCAGCCGATCCAGAATCGGATCGGTCGGCACCGGATCGCCGCTGTGATAGACGTTGACGATGCTGCGGCTGTCGGGGCTGGTGTTGTCGTCGTCGGTCCCCGGCGCGCCGAACGTCAGCATCTGCCAGGAGACGTTGTCGCCGATGTCGCCAAGGTCGTTTTTGGCCGCGGTCCGCATGACCATCGCCGCCCCGAGGCTGTGGCCGGTCATCTCTACCGTCTCGATGTCGTGGCGTTCGATGTAGCGGAAGCTGGCGTCGATCAGGGGCCTGAGGTTGTCGTAGTAATCCTTCTGATCGAGCGCCGACGCAATGAGATCGCTATCGCTGTCACTGCCGCGGAAAACCAGGGCGAAGGTGTCGCCCTTGACCGCCGCGTAGCCGTCCGACTCACGGTTCTCGTAGTAGCCCTTGCTATCGAAAAATCGGCTATCAATGCCGAGGTTGGCGCCGCCCAACGCGTGCCAGCCGCTGTTGCCGAACAACGCTTTCAGGCCCACGCCTTCGTCGTATGCGAAGTTGGCCAGCGCGGCCATGTCGCTTGCCGCCGCCGGCGGCACTGTTCTGAAAATCGCCATGCCGCCCTCACCACGCTAAGGTGACATGAGAAGATACGATTATAGTACCGGCGGCGACACGAATGAAGTGGCAAATGGACCGCTCCATCCGACGGCGGCGGATTTGCGCGCAGGAAGGAGTCAAACCGCTTGGGTTTTTCTGGCCCCTGAGGTCCGTACTATCGAGGAGAAGACAACGACCGGCCAGCCTGTAATCTCAGCGATTTAAGCTGCCAGCGGCGGCGTCCGTTCGATCACCTCGAGCGCGTCATGGCGCACATGGTTCTCGCGCATTTCGGCGCGGATCATCTCCTCGGTAACCAGCCCCTTGTCCATTCACTCGCGGAGCAGGCCGAAAAAGAAGCGCTCCTGGTTGGGATCGGGGTGGCTCTTGTAGTGGCCGAGGAAGGCATAGTCGCCGAACAGCCGCCGGCGCATCCGGTTCAGCGTGCCGAGCACCATCCACCCTGACGGCTTTTCCGGCGGCAGAAAGTCCACCGGCAGCCCCGTCTTCCACGGCTGGGTCTTGCGTTTGGTGTTGTGCAGCATCTTCGTTCGCGCGGTCAGCCGGTCGAAATCGTTCCACTCGTTCTCGAGCAGGCCGATGCACGCGGGATCCTCATAGAGCAGTCCGATCCACTTCATGTAGTCGCGCTTGAAGGTGAACATCTCGTCGAACTGCGACTCGCACCGCCAGTGTGTAAGCTTCGCGCAGTCGAGCAGAATCACGCTGGTCGCCATCATGCCGCGCTTCTCCTTCGACCCGGAGCGCGGCCGGCACATGATCGCCGCGCCGCCCATGTCGCGGCTAAGCAGATCGAAGACGTCACCGACGGCGAACACGTCCGGATCGACCACGACCGCGCGCCCCTCGTAGCCCATCAGCTCGGGTGGCATGAAGCGCAGCGGCGTGAACGACTGCAGATCGCTATTGTGCCAGACGCGGGTGACGCCGTCGCGCAGGTACGGTTGGTTTTCGCGCCGCCGCAGGAACGCGTGATCCTCGGTATTGATGATGCGGATCTCGAAGTCGTCCGGCCGCTTCGAGTTGCGCCGCATCGAGTATTCCGAGACGATCGCGCCGACGATTTGTTTCGGATTGGTGTGGATAAAGACAGTCGCCTTCACGTTGAACTCCGTCCCTTCCGTATCCCCAAGCGGCGTCGCGAACCGTCGCCGCAGCCCCGTCGCCGAGCGCCGGAGCCAGATCCGTCCGCCACAACCGCGTTCGAAGTAAAGCATATTGGTGCGTTAGACAACGGCGGGTGGTTTTTTCCAGCTACTGCCACATTGAGATATCCTATTGCTGGAACACAGCGAGCATGCTCCGCCAAGTCGTTGGTCGCCCGGGCGCCGCCGGTCGGCGGCGCTCGAATGACGCACCCCGCCGTAAAGGCAGCGAGGGCTCCTCATGAGCGCGTTTCGCCAGCGGTTTTCCCCTGGCTTTCGTATCTGGAGCGCGCGAAAGTGGTCCCGTGAAGCTTGCCGGGTCGCAACATACTTCACAAGAGCAATCCGGAATGGGAGAGCCAGCATGGCCGAGCGAAAATCTGCCCTGAAGCGCGCCCCTAACAGCCCGTTGACGAAGTCGGTTGGTTCTGACTCTCTGCACCCATAGCGGTTCGAAGGATTGATCGACATGGCGCTGGGACGGCAAGGGGATCGGCAGGATGACCTGGTCGTGACGTGGCGGGAGATGCCGCGTTCG
>JBBSCD010000049.1:0-16603 GCA_038250645.1 Rhodospirillales bacterium | reverse complement strand
CATGAACGCCGGCGGCATCGGCGCCGATGCTGGCGCCGTTCGGCTTGCGCCCGACAGCGACCAGAACCCGATCGAAAACGTCCTCTCTGGTGCCGTCGGAGCCCTCGAAAGTGACGTGAATGCCGTCGTCCGCCGCGGACATGCTGGTGACCTTGGTCTTCAGCATGATCTTCTCGTACTGTTTTTCGATGCGCTTGTGGAACGGCCGGACGAGATCCTTGTCCGCGCCCGGCATCAGCACGTCGAGCAATTCGACCACGGTGACTTTCGAGCCGAGCTCGTACTAAATGGTCGCCATTTCCAGACCGATGATGCCGCCGCCGACAACGAGCATGCGCTTCGGGATGTCGCGCAGCTCCAGCGCCCCGGTGGAATCCATCACCCGCGGATCGTCGTGGGGGAAGCCGGGGATCTTTACCGCCTCGGAGCCGGCGGCGATGATCGCCTGGTCGAAGGTGATTCGCTTCGTCCCATCCGCGGTCTCGACCGAAAGTTCTTGCGGCCCGGCGAACGTGCCGGTGCCCTCGACGACTTGGACCTTACGCTGCTTGGCCAGCCCGGCGAGACCGCCGGTGAGCTTGCCGACGACCTTGTCCTTCCACGCCGCCAGCTTGTCGAGCTCGATCCTGGGCTCGCCGAAGACGAGGCCATGGGCGCTCATCTCCTTCGTCTCCTCGATCACCTTGGCGGCGTGGAGAAGCGCCTTCGACGGGATGCAGCCGACGTTGAGGCAGACCCCGCCGAGGCTGGCGTAGCGCTCGACCAGCACCGTCTTCTTGCCGAGATCGGCGGCACGGAAGGCCGCGGAGTAGCCGCCGGGGCCGGAGCCGAGAACAAGCACCTCGGCATGAATATCGCCGTCGCCCGTCTTGGGCGCACCCCGCGAGGCCTGCGGTCGTTCCGCTTTCGCCGCTTCCCTGGGCGCGGCCCCCTCGGCACGCGCCGGCTCGCTTTCGAGCTGCGGTTCGGCGCTGTCCATGGCGCCATCACCGGCGTCGGCATCGTCTCCGGCGGCCGCGGCCTCGTCGACCTCGATCATGGCTATCACCGAGCCCTCGGAGACGCGGTCGCCGACGCTGACCTTCATTTCCTTGATCACACCGGCCAGAGGCGACGGCACGTCCATTGCGGCCTTGTCGCTCTCCAGGGTGATCAGCGGCGCTTCGACCTCGACCTCATCGCCGGGTTGAACGACGATCTCGATGATTTCGACGTCCGTGAAGTCGCCGATATCCGGGACCTTGACCTCCTTGATCGCACCCATCACCGCATCCTTCTTGTCCGGGAACGTTTGAAGCCGCGCCAGGGGCTTCCATGGTACATGTCGTCATCGCGAGCCCCGCAGGGGCGTGGCGATCCACAGCGGCGTCGACCCATGGATTGCTTCGTCGGCCCCGCCTCCTCGCAATGACGACCCCTTGATGTGCCAAACGCTGCGACGGCGCTCACAGCACCAGCCGCCGCACGTCGCCGAGAACGAACGCGAGGTAGGCGGCGAAGCGGGCCGCCCCGGCGCCATCGATGACCCGGTGATCGTAGGAAAGCGATAGCGGCAGCATCAGCCGCGGGACGAAAGCGCCGTCCTGGTACACGGGGCGCATCTGCGAGCGGGTGACGCCGAGGATGGCGACCTCCGGCGCGTTGATGATCGGGGTGAAGCCGACCCCCCCAATCCCGCCCAAGCTGGATATGGTAAAGCAGCCGCCCTGCATGGCGTCCGCTTTCAGCTTGCGCGCCCGGGCCTTTTCGCTGATCTCGCCCAGTTCGCGAGCGAGATCGAAGACGCCCTTGCGGTCGACGTCGCGGATCACCGGCACGACCAGGCCTTCCGGCGTATCCACCGCAACGCCGATGTGGAAGTAGCTCTTGAGGACCAGATTTTCCCGACTCTTGTCCAGCGAGGCGTTGAACTCGGGGAACTTACGCAGGGCCGCGACCGAGGCCTTGAGCAGGAACGAGACCATGGTCAGACGGAGGCCCTGCGAGTTAGCCTCCTCGCCCATCTCCTTGCGGAAGGCCTCCAGCTCGGTGATATCGGCCTCTTCCTGGTGGGTGACGTGGGGGATCGTTACCCAGTTGCGATGCAGCCCCGTGCCCGACAGCCGCTTGATCTTGCTCAGCGGCTTGCTCTCGACGGCGCCGAACTGGGAGAAGTCGATCTCCGGCATTTCCGGCACGGAGAATCCGCCGCCGGCCGGCGGCGCCGGCGACGCGGCGGGCGCTTCCTGCGGCCTGGACAGCACGCCCTTGACGAAGGCCTGGACGTCCTCCTTGAGGATCCGGTCCTTCGGCCCGCTGCCTTCGATGTGGCCGAGGTCGGCGCCGAGCTCGCGGGCGTAGCGGCGCACGGACGGGCTGGCGTGGGCCTTGGCGAACGCGGCCTCGTCGATCTCCGGCGCGCCCTTGTCAACGGTGCCCGCTCCTTTCGCCGGAGCGCCAGCCGTGTCCCCGCTCCTGGACTTTGGCTCGGGTTCTGGCGCCGGCGCGTCCGCGGAAGGCGCGGGCGAGGCGGTGTCCGGCTTCGGCGCGGTTTCCTTGGGCGCTTCCGCCTTCTTCTCCACTTCCGCCTGTTCGGCGCGCGCGTCCTCGCCGCCCGCGTCCGGCGCCTCCGCGGCACCGTCGTCGCCCACCTCGAGGCTGACGATCACCGAACCTTCCGATACCCGGTCGCCGACGCCGACCATGACATCGACGATGGTGCCGGCGTGGGGCGACGGCACCTCCATGCTGGCCTTGTCGCTCTCAAGGGTGATCAGCGGATCTTCCTCGCTGACCTGATCGCCCGGCGAGACGACGACCTCGATGATCTCGACATCCGAGAAGTCGCCGATGTCGGGAACTTTGATCTCCTGCACCGCGCCCATGACCCTCGTCCTCCTTTTGTTGGTTTTCCGCTACCGAACGGTCTCCTGATCTCAAACCGTCCATGGGCAAGGCGCGTCGGTGTTGATCTCGTACTTGCCAATCGCTTCCGCGACCGTCGATGCCGGCAACGCGCCGTCGTCGGCCAGTGCCTTCAGCGCCGCGATGACGACGTAGTGTCGGTTGACCTCGAAGAACCGGCGCAGCTTCGGCCGGCTATCGCTGCGGCCAAAGCCGTCGGTGCCGAGCGTCACGAAGCGCGACGTGAGGTACGGCCGGATCTGTTCGGGGAAGGAGCGCATGTAGTCGGTGGAGGCAATCACCGGCCCCGACCGGCCATTCAGCGTCTGGGCGACATAGCTTTGCCGGGGCTCCTCCTCGGGATGCAGCATCGACCAACGCTCGGCGGCCATGGCCTCACGGCGAAGCTCGTTGAAGCTCGTCGCGCTCCAGATGTCGGCGGAGACGCCGAAGTCCGCATCGAGGAGTTCGGCCGCGGCGATGACCTCGCGGAGGATGGTGCCCGACCCGAGCAGCTGGACCTTCGCCTTGGCGTCGTTGCCGCCGCCCTCGCGGAACAGGTAGAGGCCCTTGCGGATCCCGTCCTCCGCGCCTTCCGGCATCGGCGGATGCTTGTAGTTCTCGTTCATCAAGGTGATGTAGTAGTAGACGTCCTCCTGCTCGGCGAACATCCGCCTGAGGCCGTCCTGCACGATCACGGCGACCTCGTAGCCGAAGGTCGGGTCGTAGGCGACGCAGTTCGGAATCGTCGCCGCGACGAGGTGGCTGTGGCCGTCCTGATGCTGCAGGCCTTCACCGTTCAGGGTCGTTCGCCCGGCGGTGCCGCCCAGCAGGAAGCCACGCGCCTGGATGTCGCCCGCGGCCCAGGCCAGATCGCCGACGCGCTGGAAGCCGAACATGGAATAGTAGATGTAGAAGGGGATCATGCTGATCCCGTGATTGCTGTATGCCGTCGCCGCCGCGATCCACGACGAGAAAGCGCCGGCCTCGCTGATGCCTTCCTGGAGGATCTGGCCCTTCTTGTCCTCGCGATAGTACATCAGCTGATCGGAGTCCTCCGGCCGGTAGAGCTGGCCGATGGACGAGTGGATGCCGAGCTGGCGGAACAGACCCTCCATGCCGAACGTGCGGGATTCGTCGGCGACAATCGGGACCACGTGCTTGCCGATCTTCTTGTCGCGAACCAGCATCGTCAGGATCCGGACGAACGCCATCGTCGTCGAAATTTCGCGATCGCCCGAACCCTTGATCTGCGCCTCGTAGGCGTCAAGGCCCGGAACCTCCAGCGGTTCGGCTTCCGTCCGCCGGGCCGGGAAATATCCGCCGAGCGCCTCGCGCCGTTCGCGTAAGTACTTCAGTTCCGGGCTGTCCTCTGCCGGTTTGTAGTAGGGCGCCTTTTCCACCGTTTCGTCGGACACGGGGATCTTGAAGCGGTCGCGGAAGGCGCGGATCGCGGCGGCACCCATCTTTTTCTGCTGGTGGGTGATGTTCTGCCCTTCGCCGGCCTCGCCCATGCCATAGCCTTTCACAGTCTTGGCGAGGATGACGGTGGGGCGGCCTTTATGCTTGGATGCCGCGGCGTAGGCGGCGTAGACCTTCTGCGCATCGTGGCCGCCGCGCTTGAGCCGCCAGACTTCGGCGTCGCTCATGTCGGCGACCATGTCCTTCAGCTCGGGATACTTGCCGAAGAACTGCTCGCGGACGAACGCGCCGTCCTTGGACTTGAAGGCCTGGTACTCGCCGTCGACGCATTCGTCCATGCGTTTGCGGAGAATGCCCTTGTCGTCGCGCAGAAGCAGCGGATCCCAGTTGCCGCCCCAGATGACCTTGATGACGTTCCAGCCGGTGCCGCGGAAGTTCCGCTCCAGTTCCTGAATGATGCTGGAGTTGCCGCGCACCGGACCGTCGAGGCGCTGCAGGTTGCAGTTGATGACGAAGACGAGATTGTCGAGCTTCTCGCGGGCGGCGATGGAGATTGCGCCCAGCGACTCCGGCTCGTCCATTTCTCCGTCGCCCATGAACGCCCAGACCTTGCGATCGCCCGCGTCGATAATGCCGCGATCGTCCAGGTAGCGCATGAACCGCGCCTGGTAGATCGCCATGAGCGGGCCGAGGCCCATGGACACCGTGGGGAACCGCCAGAAGTGGCGCATCAGCCACGGATGCGGGTAGGACGAGAGGCCGCCACCGTCGACCTCCTGACGGAAGCGATCGAGCTGCTCTTCGCTTAGCCGGCCCTCGAGAAAGGCCCGCGAGTAGATGCCGGGGGCCGAGTGGCCCTGCATGAAGACCATGTCACCGCCGTGTTTCTCTCCCGCGGCGCGCCAGAAGTGGTTGAAGCCCACGTCATAGAGGGTCGCGCTGGAGGCGAAGCTGGCGATGTGGCCGCCGAGATCCAATCCGCCCTTGTTCGCGCGCACGACCATCGCCATCGCATTCCAGCGGATGATGGTGCGGATGCGCCACTCGATCTCGGTGGTGCCGGGATTGTGCTCTTCGTCCTCCGGGCGGATCGTGTTCACGTAGGGAGTGTTGGCGTTGAACGGCAGCGCTGCCCCGACCTCGCGCGCTTTCGCGGCGAGGCGGCCGAGGAGGAACTGGGCGCGCTCCGGCCCTTCATGTTCGAGCACCGATTGTAGCGACTCCAGCCATTCTTGCGTCTCAATGGGGTCGACATCGCCGTCACGTGGAATATCCAGCATCTGCCCGTCTCCTCAAAAAAACTGCCCTGTGCCCGCCGTTACGGGCTTTATTGATGTGGCGCCCGCCGCTGTCGGGGACACGGCACCCAAAATACATCCCCGTCGGCCCACGCCTTCGACAGTCCTGCCGAGCGATGACAAAAAGCGGTAGCGTGCTGCGAAGAGGCACGCCTTCTCAAAGGTTCGTCCGGATCGGCGGTGCATCAAGCTGCCACGGCGGATTTCCGCCGCGGCCGCGCTGGAAGGAACCTCAGATCCACCCTGTCACAGTTCGACTCGCGGCTCGCGACCGACCGCGTTGGGATTCATAATGGCTATCCGCCGCCATGCTTGCAATCGCGGCGAAACCGCATCAGGCGCACCGGCCTGGGCCGGGCCAACTCGCCCGGTCCGCGTCAGCCGCCGGCCGTCTCACGCATCGCGGCTTCAGCGCGACGCTCCAGCTCATCGGGCGCAACGTCTTCGATGTGCGTTGCGATGTGCCAGACGTGGCCGAACGGGTCGGCGAGGGTGCCCATACGATCGCCATAGAACTTGTCTTCGACCGCGCTTGCCAACGAGGCCCCGGCGGCGACCGCCCGCTCGACCGTCGCATCGACATCCGCGACGTAGAGATGGATCGAAACCGGCGAGCCGCCGAACGAACGCGGCCCGCGATGGCCCATGTCGGGACATTCATCCGACAGCATGATGACCGCGTCGCCGATCATGATCTCGGCGTGGCCGATCCTGCCGTCGGGCGCGGCCATGCGCATCCGCTCGGTGGCGCCGAAGACGGACTTGTAGAATTCGATTGCCTCGGCCGCGCCGTCGATCGCGAGGTACGGGGTGATTGTGCGATAGCCGCTGGGTGCGGCCGATGTCGCGGTGTCCATGTAAATTTCTCCTGGCGTGTCGGTTTCTGCCCGGGATTGGGTTTCGTTCTGGCGAAACCTTCGCTGCGGGATGTTGGTGATCGCTCCGCGAACGGCAAGCGGCGCAGTCCGCGGGACGGGGAACGCTTTGCAAATGGCGCGAAAGTTTCTGGACATGAGCGTCTGTCGCGGTGGCCCGATTTGACAAAGGGCGTGGCGTCCCGCCGATTTTCGGCCATGATGCGGCGGCGACGAACGACGGCAGCGTGCATCCGATGAGCGTCAACCTTTCGCTGGACAGCGCGCGGGGCGCCGGCCTCTGCGCCGGCTACGCGCCGCTGGAAGGCGTCTTCGACGAGCTGATGAGCGCCGATCTGACGGTGCGCCCGCACTGGCGCTCCTTCATCGCCGCGCTTGAAGCGATTCCCGCCGCCGATCTGGCCAAGCGCTGGCGTCAGGCCGAGCGGCTCCGTCGCGAGAACGGACTGACCTTCACCCTAGAGCCGGACGAGGACGGATCGACCCGGCCGTGGGATCTCGACTTCGTTCCCCTCGTTCTCGATGCGGCCGACTGGCGGGCGCTGGAACGGGGCCTGAGCCAGCGGGCCCGGCTGCTCAACGCGATCCTCGCCGACCTTCACGGTCCGCAGCGCCTCCTTCGCGAGGGCGACCTGCCTGCGGTGCTGCTCTTTGCAAATCCGCATTTCCTGCGGCCGTGCCGCGATGTTCCCGCCAGGGATGGGGTCTATCTGCACAACTACGCGGCCGACCTCGGCCGCGGTCCCGACGGTCGCTGGTGGGTGCTGGCTGATCGCACGCAGGCCCCGTCGGGCCTCGGCTACGCGCTCGAAAACCGAATCGTCCTAGCCCGCTGCCTGCCGGAGCTGTTCCGCGACCACCACATCGAGCGCCTCGCCGGCTTCTTCCAGACCGCGCATGAAAGCCTCGTCGCGCGCACCGGGCGCGAGAGCCCGCGCATCGTCCTTCTGACGGCCGGCTCAGACACGGCCGGCTACTTCGCCCATGCCTACATCGCCCGCTATCTTGGCTACAGCCTTGCCGAAGGCGCCGACCTCACCGTGCGCGACAACCGCGTGTATCTCAAGACCGTCGACGGGCTGAAACCGGTCGACCTCATCATTCGCCGGATCGACGATCTGGACTGCGATCCGCTGGAGCTGCGCGGCGGATCCTCCCTCGGCGTCGCCGGGCTGCTTCAGGCGGCGCGCGCCGGAACGGTCACCATCGCCAATGCGCTCGGCAGCGGCGTGGTCGAAACCAAGGCGCTGATGCCGTTTCTGCCGCGGCTGTGCCGCAAGCTGTTCGGCGAAGAGCTGATCCTGCCCAGTCTGGCGACGTGGTGGTGCGGGCAGCAGGGGGCGCTCGACCATGTCCTCGCCAATCTCGACGATCTCGCCTGCGAGCCGGCCTTCGACCGCCGGCCGATCATGACCAGCGGCGGCGCGGGCGGCGACCTCGGCGCTGAGCGTGGACGAGCGCGAACAGCTACGCCGCCAGCTTGTCACTCGCGGCGAGTACTACGTCGCCTGCGAGGTGGCGGCGCCATCGACCACGCCGGCGTGGATCGACGGCAAGCTGCAGCCGCGGCCGATGATGCTGCGGGTGTTCGTCGCGGCCGACAGCGGCGATGCCGGCGGCTATACGGTTATGCCGGGCGGGCTTGCGCGCATCTCCTCGTCGAACGATGTGCGCGCCGTCAGCCTGCAGAAGGGGGAAAGTACCAAGGACATTTGTGTGCTCGCCGCGGGGCCGGTCGCGCCCATCACTCTGCTGCGCTCGCCGTTCAGCTACATCGAACCGAAGCGTACCGGCAAGGATCTTCCCAGCCGGGCCGCCGACAACCTCTTCTGGCTCGGCCGCTACGCCGAACGAAGTGAGGACATCATCCGGGTGCTGCGCAGCGTCATCCGCCACCTCGCCGAGGACGACGCGCCGGTGGACAGCCTCGCGGCGATGGAGCGCGTGGTCCAGGTGCTGCTCGACAAAGGCAGGCCCGGAGAAGCGTCGTCCGGCGCCGCCCGCGCGCTCGACGGTCGCGCTGGCGGCCGCACCGGACAGCGAGCCGAGCAGGCAGCCGAACAGCGCATCGAGCAGCAGCTTGCTGCCCTGATGTTCGATGCCGAGCTGCCGTACGGCCTCCATGAGACACTGGCCCATCTGCGCCGCACGGCGTCGCTGACCCGTGACCGGCTGTCGGTCGACGCTTGGCGGACGCTGCGGACCTTTCACGCCGAAATGGCCGGACATGCCCAGCACGGTCGCTGGCTCGGCGGGTTTATCGATGCCGTCACCGCGCTCGAGATGCTTGACTCCGCGGTTCGCGCGCTCGGCGCCTTCAGCGGCATGGAAATGGAGAACATGACCCGCAACCACGGCTGGCGGTTTCTCGACATGGGCCGTCGCCTGGAACGGGCCAAGCATCATGCCGGGCTGATGCGCACCCTGCTCGTCGCCGGCGATCCCCAGGAGGACGGCGGTCTGGTTCTGCTGCTCGAGCTGGCCGACAGCTTCATGACCTACCGCTCGCGCTACTTAACGACACCAATATTACCGCCGGTCATCGATCTGCTCCTGCTCGACGAGACCAACCCGCGCTCGATCGCATTTCAGATCGTCGCGCTTTCCGCGCATGTCGACGAGCTTCCGCGCGATGCCGACCGGATCGTGCGCAGCGACCAGCAGCGGCTTATCCTGGCGCTCCTGACCGAATTGCGGCTGTGCGACATCGTCGCCCTATGCGAGACGACCGCTTCGGGTCGCCGCCGCGCCCTCGATGCGGTGTTTGCCAGCATCCTGACCAAGCTGCCGAAGCTGTCCGAGTTGATCAGCCGCGACTATTTCAGCCATGCCGAGGCCCGCCGCCCAGCGGAGCTGTGAGCCGGTGGTTTACCATGCTTTATGACGTCAGCCACCGTACGACCTACCGCTACTCCATGCCGGTGTCGTTCTCCCACCACGTGCTCCACCTCATCCCCCGGAGGTGCGCGCGGCAAGACGCGCGTCGGACCATGCTGTCGATCACCCCGACCCCGACCGTGCATACCTCATTCACCGACAGCTTCGGCAACGCCCTGACGTTCATCACCCTGCAGGATCGGCACACCGAGCTTACCCTCCACGCGAGGAGCACCGTCGACGTCTTCGCGCCGCAGCGCCCCGAACCGGCGGCGACGGCGCCATGGGAAACGCTTTATCCGGCCCTCGCCGGCGACACCGGCGAGGCGGCGCTCGAAGCCCTGCAGTTCGCCTTCGCTTCGCCATACGTTCCGGTCTCGCCGGCGCTGGAAGCGTATGCCCGAGTGTCGTTCACGCCGGGCCGCGCCGTTCTTGAAGCCGCTCTCGATCTGACGGCTCGGATCTTCGGCGAGTTCGTCTACGACCCGACGGCAACCACCGTATCGACCCCGGTGGCCGAGGTGTTCACGCAGAAGCGCGGTGTCTGTCAGGATTTCGCCCATCTTGAAATCGCGTGCCTGCGGGCGCTGCGGCTCCCGGCGCGCTATGTCAGCGGCTATCTGCTGACCCGGCCGCCGGAGGGCCGCGAGCGGCGGGTCGGCGCCGATGCGTCGCACGCCTGGCTGGCGCTGTGGTGTCCGGAGTACGGCTGGGTCGATCTCGATCCGACGAACAACCTGCTGGTCGGCGAGGAACACATCACGCTCGGCTGGGGTCGCGACTACGGCGATGTCAGCCTGGTCAAGGGCGCGATCTTCGGCGGCGGCGCCCACAAGATCGAGGTCGGCGTCGATGTGACGCCGCTGTCCATGGAGGCTATGGAGGGCTGAGGCGCAGGATCGGCGTGTCGTCGCCACCGTAGAGAAATAGCAGCCCCCGGGAGTCGAGCGCGAACCGGCGGGCATCCTCCAGCGCGGCGAAGAATTTGTTTTCCTGATCGGCGATCGCCGGCGGGCAGGCCATGCGCGTAGCCGCCAGCGGGCCGAAGGCAATCGACCGGCCGTCGATGCGGACCGGGCCGAAGTACCGGTTGCAGCCGCCGCTGCCGTTGACCTGCTCGAGGCTCTCGAATGTCAGGGTCGAGGGCGGGTTGTCAATGACCCCACCACCGCGGATGTCCTCGGCGATCCATGTCGTGCCGACCAGGCCGGCGGCTTCCATCGTCTGTGCCGTCTCGCTGCCTCCTTCAGAACCGCCAGGCGAGGCACAGCCGCCGGCCACGGCAAAACCCACTGTGGCGGCGATGACGCAGATGCAGGCAAAGCGGCTTCGGTTGCGAATGTTCATCTGGATCGGACCAGGCTTCTCACGCTATTTGGCTGATGGTGCAGGACAATTGCAGTCGGGTCGCAAACGACGACCCATCGCACCTCAAGCGTTTCCACGAGCAATAACAAGCCTGAATCTTCCGGGGGCAACATGGAAGCCTGCATTTCGCTGACAACCGGCGATAAGGTCGCGACGATCCGGCTCAACCGGCCGGCAGCCTACAACGCGCTCGACAAGGATACTGTCGGCGATCTGTTGCAAGCCCTGCTGCAGGTGAGCTCGGATCCGGACGTGCACGGCGTCGTCATCACCGGGGCGGGCAAGGCCTTCTCCGCCGGCGGCAACATTCGCGAAATCATGGCCCATCCCCAGGGACCGGCGGCGGCGTTCAACGAGCTCGCCGCCTACGTCTCCGTCTGCATCATCGAGATTCGCCGCATGCGCAAGCCGGTGGTCGCCGCCATCAACGGCATCGCCGCCGGCGGCGGTTTCTCGCTGGCGCTGGCTTCGGACTTCCGCGTCATGGCTCGGTCGGCGGTACTCAAGCAGGGCTTCACCAGCAACGCCCTGTGCATCGACAGCGGCGGCACCTTCACCCTGCCTCGGCTGGTCGGCTTGGCGCGCGCGCTTGAGATCGCCGCGTTCGATGCGCCTATTCCCGCCGATCGGGCGCTCGTGTGGGGCCTCGCGACCGAAGTGGTCGACGACGGCGAGGAACTGGCCGCGGCGATCCGCCTGGTCCGGGCAGTCGCCGAGAAGTCGCTGCATACCTTCGGCCATACCAAGCAGCTGCTTATCAACGCGACCGAGACGTCGCTCGAGGCGCAGCTGGAGAAGGAGCGGCAGGGCCTGCTCGCTTGCGTTTCGCATCCGGATGGCATCGAGGGCATGACCGCTTTCCTGGAGAAGCGGACGCCGCGGTACAACCGCTGACCGGTTCTTTGGCCGGATGATCCGCTCGGGACAGCAACCTGGGCTAAGGACAACGCTCCTTTATTGTCGTCATCGTTCGCGGCAAGGCGGTTGCGAGCGGTTGCGCCGCCACGCGATGAGGCGACGCCATGGAACAGACGAACCCGACGATCGAGCAGGTGGAGGCGACCGCCTACACGGTGCCGACGGATTTTCCGGAAGCCGATGGGACACTGTCGTGGTCGAAGACGACAATCGTCGTCGTTCACCTCACCGCCGGCGGCGTCCGCGGGCTTGGCTACACCTACAACCACGCCGCCAGCGTCCTGCTAGTGCGCGACAAGCTCGCCGAGGTGGTCAAGGGCCGTTCCGCGATGGATGTTGCCGGCACCGCTCGGGCTCTGCGCGGGGCGGTGCGCAACATCGGCTACCCGGGGATCGCCGCCGCGGCCGTCTCAGCCCTCGACGTCGCCGCCTGGGACCTAAAGGCCCGCCTTCTCGGCCAGCCTCTCGCCCTCCTTCTCGGTCGCGTCCGGGAGGCCGTGCCCGCCTACGGCAGCGGCGGCTTCACCTCCTATCCGCCCGATCGGCTGGCGGCGCAACTGGGCGGCTGGGTCGACGCCGGCCTGACCATGGTCAAGATGAAGGTCGGCAGCGAGCCGGAGCGCGACCCGGAACGGGTGCGTCTGGCCCGCGACGCCATCGGACCGCGGCCGGCGCTGTTCGTCGACGCCAATGGCGCCTACGCCCGCAAGCAGGCGCTGGCGATCGCAGAGACGTTCGCCGCGGCCGGCGTTAGCTGGTTCGAGGAGCCGGTGACGTCGGAGGATCTGGTCGGCCTGCGTCTGCTCCGCGACCGGATGCCGACGCCCATCGAGGTCAGCGCCGGCGAGTACGGCCACGACGATGTGTACTTCCGCCGGATGCTGGAGGCCGGCGCGGTCGATGTGCTCCAGGCCGACGCAACGCGCTGCGGCGGAATTTCAGGCTTCCTCGCCGCCGGCACGCTCTGCGCGGCGTTCAAGATTCCGCTGTCGTCGCACACCGCCCCGGCGCTGCACACAACACTCGGCTGCGCCGTTCCCGCCGTGCGTCATGCGGAGTATTTCCACGATCACGTCCGGATCGAGGCCATGCTGTTCGACACGCCGCCTGAGCTGACCGGCGGTTCGCTGGCCCCGCACCTGGATCGGCCCGGTCTGGGCCTGGAGTTGCGCGAAGCGGACGCGGCGAAATTTGCCGCCTGAATCGAGGGAGAACGACGATGACCGAACCGATCGGAAAGACGCGCTGGGCGATCGCCGAGGGCTACATCCCGCCGACGAGCACCGGGGATAGCCGCGAGATGACCAGCCACGAGACGGCGTGCATTCTCAACGCTTCGGATCGCGATGCCAACGTCACCATCACCGTCTACTTTGCCGAGGACGAACCCGTGGGGCCCTACCGGGTTAGCGTGCCGGCGCGGCGCACCCGCCACGTCCGCTTCAACGATTTAGAGGACCCGCGGCCCGTGCCCAAGGGGACCGACTTCGCCAGCGTCATCGAGTCCGATGTCCCGATCGTCGTCCAGCACACCCGGCTCGACTCCCGGCAGAGCGAACTCGCCCTGATGACCACCGGCGCCTTCTCCGACTGAGACCTGGCTTCATGTCCCTGCGGATCGAAGACTATGCGCTGATCGGCGATACCCGGACCGCTGCGCTTGTCGGCAGCAATGGCTCCATCGACTGGCTGTGCGTTCCGCGTTTCGACTCTCCCGCCTGCTTCGCGGCTCTGCTCGGCAAGCCGGAAAACGGTCGCTGGTTGATCGCGCCGGCTGGCGGGCGGAAGAAGGTCCACCGTCGCTACCGTGACTCGACGCTGGTGCTCGACACCGAGTTCGAGACCGAAGACGGCAGCGTCGTCGTCACCGACTTCATGCCCCATCCGCATCTCGACGGCCAGGTCGACATCATCCGCATTGTCCAGGGACGGAGCGGCCGGGTGCCGATGCACATGGAGCTGACGCTCCGCTTCGGTTACGGCGCCATCGTTCCCTGGGTCCGCCGCCGCGAGTACGGTCTGCGCGCCGTCGCTGGACCGAACGCGGTGCGGTTCCAGTCGCCGGTCGATCTGGTCAACCGCGATTTCAGGACGATCGCCGACTTTAAGATCGAGGCCGGTCAGATGGTGCCCTTTCGCCTGACCTGGCTGCCGTCGCACGAGTACGGGCCCCGGATCGGCGATGTCGAGGACGATCTGGAAGCCTGTCAGGCGTGGTGGCACGACTGGGCATCGCAGTGCACCGTGCAGGGTGAATGGCGCGAAGACGTCGTCCGCTCGCTGGTCACGCTGAAGGCGCTGACGTACAGCCCGAGCGGCGGCATCATCGCCGCCGCGACAACGTCGCTGCCCGAGCAGCTTGGCGGCGGCCGCAACTGGGACTACCGCTACTGCTGGATACGCGACGCCACCTTCACCCTCGACGCCCTGGGCAGATCGGGGTTCATCCAGGAGGCGCGGGCCTGGCGGCAGTGGCTGCTGCGCGCGGTCGCCGGCCAACCGTCGCAGCTCCAGATCATGTACAGCGTCGTCGGCGAACGGCAGCTCGACGAGCGCGAGATCGACTGGCTCCCCGGCTACGCGAACAGCCGGCCGGTGCGCGTCGGCAATCAGGCGCACAGTCAGCTCCAGCTCGATATCTTCGGCGAGATCATGGACGCCTTCCACGAGGAGCGCAGTCAGGGGGTCATGCCCGCCGACGATTCATGGCGGCTGCAGTGCACGCTGCTGAAGGCGTTGGCAAAGCTCTGGCAGGAGAAGGACAGCGGGATCTGGGAGATGCGCGGCCCGCCGCGGCATTTTACCCACTCCAAGGTCATGGCCTGGGTCGCTTTCGACCGGGCGATCAAAGCGGTCGAGAATTACGGCTGCGACGGCCCGTGCGAGGACTGGCGAAAGGTTCGTGAGGCAATTTTTAAGGACGTTCTGCAGCACGCTTACGACGAGAAGCGCAACAGCTTCGTCCAGTATTATGGCGGCAGTTCGCTCGACGCCTCGCTCCTGATGATCCCGCTGGTCGGCTTTCTGCCCGCGGACGACCCGCGCGTCATCGGCACGGTCGACGCCATTCGCCGCGAGTTGTGCCGCAACGGGCTGGTGATGCGCTACAGCGAGGACGCCAAAGTCGACGGCCTGCGGGGCGGCGAGGGCGCGTTCATCGCCTGCTCCTTCTGGCTCGTCGACGTGCTCTGTCTGCTCGATCGCCGCGACGAGGGCCGGGAGCTATTCAATTACCTGCTGTCGTTGCGCAACGACGTCGGCCTGCTCGCCGAAGAGTACGACCTCGCCGCCGGCCGTCAGGTCGGCAACTTCCCGCAGGCCTTCTCCCACGTCGCCCTGATCAACACAGCCAACAACCTGATGTCGACCCGCGGCCCGGCCCACCGCCGTGCCGGCGAGTGACGGCACCGATCGGCGCCGCCTACAATCGGGACATAGTGCGCCAATATTGAGCACGAACATATCGGCCGGAGGTGACGCATAAGCCCCGTTTGCAACCGTCAGCTTGACTCCGGGTTCGCGGCCGACTAGTGACGGCAAGCTGAACTTCCGATCTGGAGCCGACAAATGTTGCCGGTTGATCTGCCGACGCGTAGCGCGTTTATGACGCTTGCCCGCGAGAGGAACGATGCTTGTGTCTCGATCTATCTCGAGACCACTCCTATTACGCAGGATGTAGACGCGAGCCGGATCGCCCTCGGCAACATGGTCCGCGACGCGATCGGTCAGCTCGAAGCTGCGGGTCTCGACAAGCGGCGCGTCTGGCCCATTCGTGAGCAGTTCGACGACCTCATTGCCGACAGCGATTTCTGGGCGCATCAGGCAGTCAGCCTCTGCGTGCTGGCGACGCCCGACCATATCACCACCTTCCGTCTCGCCAATCGCTTGGCACCGACGGTGCAGGTCTCTGACCGCTTTCACTTGAAGCCGCTGCTCCGAGCGCTCACCCACTTGCATGCCGGCTACGTGCTTACCTTATCCGAGAATGGAGCGCGGCTGATTGAGTTCTTCGCCGATATGGCGCCTTCGGAGCTCCGGGTGCCCGACATGCCCAGGGACGCTGCCAGCTCGGTAGGGCGAGCGTCGATCAACGACCGTTCGCACTTCTCCCGGATCGTTGGCTCTGAAGGCAAGAAAGTGCGTCTGCGCCAGTACGCCCGGGCGGTCGACGCTGCATTGCGCCCTCTGCTAGCGGCCGAGACGGCGCCATTAATCCTTGGCGCCAACCCGCCTCTGGGGCCGATCTTCCGTTCGGTTGCGAGTTATCCGCACCTCCTGGGCGAAGGTTTCGAGGATGAGGTCGATCGAATGACGCCGGCCGAGCTGGCCGCAATGGCGCGTCCGGCTATGGACGCCGCCCACGCCGCAACCCTCGCCGACAGGAACGCGCTGTTTACCCGGCGCGAGAGCCAGGGGCGTGCCACCACCGACGTCGCCACGGCCGCCCGTGCCGCCGCTTATGGCGCGATCGAGATGCTGCTGGTCGACATGGAGGCCACGATTCCCGGCACCGTCGATGCCGAGACCGGCACCATCACCCTCGCCGAGGAGCAGAGCGCCGACAGCTATGGAGTCATCGATCAGATCGCGATCACTGCGCTGGCGACGGGCGCCGAGGTGCTCTCGGTGAGGGCTGCCGACCTGCCCCGTCCGGCCCCGCTTGCCGCCAGCCTGCGCTACCGCTTCTGATAGGCGCCGCTCGCAAACCTCATTGGCTCGACCTCCGACGTGCCAAAGGGACACCACCCTCCAGGCGCGCAATCTTGTCGGACAAAAGCTCGATCTCCATTGTCGTTGCGCTGACTTTGCCTTTCAGCCGGACGATCTCGTCGTCGCGGTCGTCGCTGTCGTCGCGGTCGCGGTCCTTCAGCGCCGTCTCCGCGGCCAGGAGCGCCCGGTCGCGCCAGGACGACAGCCACGCCGCCGTGACGTTGAGCTCGCGAGACACCAACTCCAAAGGCT
>JBBSCD010000048.1:0-16670 GCA_038250645.1 Rhodospirillales bacterium | reverse complement strand
TCTGCTGCTCGTCGTTCACATGGGGGAAACGCCGGTGATCGTCATTCTCGCTATCGACGAACCCGGCCTCGGCATCCTCGTCGTGATCGTCAGCACCGATCCCGCCTGATCACGAAGGGCACATCGTCAACGGGCTGCTATACGGAAGTGGATGCCGCCGGGCAGAAGCTCACGGGCGCGAACAAGTACACGCTGACATTCCCCAAGGGCAAAACTCCACCGGTCAACGGCTTCTGGTCGATCACAATGTACGAAATCGATCAGGGGTGGTGGTTCGTGCCGAACCCGCTGAACAAATTCACTCTGAGCCCGCGCAACGATCTGAAGTATAACAAGAATGGTTCCCTGACGCTTTACTTCCAGAACGAATCCCCGGGTAAGGATAAGCAGGCCAACTGGCTCCCCGCGCCGAAGGGTGATTTCCTCCCGATGCTGCGCATGTACTGGCCGAAGGAAACGCCACCGTCGATTCTTGACGGGACTTGGACGGTCCCAAGGGTAACGCGTCAGCCAAGCTAAGGGTTGAACAGAGACCAGCCAGGGGGTCCAAGCAAGACCCTCTGGCTGTCCCCGTCATCAGATCCGCAGCCGGTACTCGATGTCGGTGTTCTTCTTTTTAAAACGCGCTCCGACCCAGAGTCCGCTCTCGTCATAGGCGACATCGCCGTTCAGGATGCTGGAAATGCGGTAGCGCGTGACCGCACGGGGCTCACCGCCGACCAGCCAGGTTGTGCGCTCACGACTGTGGATGATCTGCTCCTCGATCGTGCCTTTCTGCGGATCGAGGAGAACAGACTGCGCCATGATCCGCTGCGTCCAGAAGCTGCCGACCATGATGCCGGCGGGCGCGACGACGACGCCCTTGCGCCCCTTGACCTCGAACCCGGCCTTTGTCGCCCGGCCGACCACCTTTTCGCTCCGCTCATCGCCCTTCGTGGTGCTGGCGAAGGCGGTCAGGCAGTCATGGTTCCAGGTTTCGACGCCACTGTGGCGGTAGGTAAACAGCGACAGGCCGAGGACACTGACATCGATGTCGGCCTCGCTCCGGACGATGAACGCGTCTGCGGAGCCTTCGATATGCACCTCGTGGCTGCCGATGACCCGCTCGAGGCCAAGGACATCGAACATCAGTCGACGCTGCGGAACGGTTGCAAGAAGGATCGGCTGCGCTGCCCATGCCGGTTTCGCGGCGAGGAGGAGCCCCCCGGCACCCAGACGTCCGAGAGCGCGGCGGCTTAGAGTCAGGAGAGGCGCCAAGGGAAGTCAGCGACCAGGACTTGTCCGAGCTTTACGCAGACGCGCCTCGATCTGGTTGATCTTGTCTAAGTTCTCGCTAAGGATCTCTTTGCCCTTTTTCGCGTGCTCGGTCAGAGCGTCGTCGGTCGGTCCGGCCGCCGCAACGGCCAGCCCCATCGTTGCCGCCAGGATCGTGCGCTTCATAACGACCTCCGTTTCTGTTCGGCATAGCAACGAAGCCGATGGGCTTTGTGTTCCCGCTTTCGGATCATGACTCTCGCCGTTCTCCGAAAAGGCCCAGCAACGCACGCAACCTGCGCCAAGGGCTCTTGCCAGAGGCCTCGGCGCTGGACCTGGAAGCGGTCGTGGCGGCGACGCCGGTGAGGAGAGCGGAGACGTCGGGCGGCAGCGAGGTCGCCACCTGGCCGTTTGGGGTCAGCTTGTCGATGACCTTCGGCGCAAGGAAGGCGAGCGCCGGCGCGACCGCCGATGGCGCCATGCCGACCTTGGAGGCCATACGACTGATGAAGTCGCTCCCCAGAGCCGACTCAAGCCGGGCGGCCGTGATCGGCTCGTTTTCGCCCTGGCCGATCCACGAGTCGACGGTATCGCCGAGACCCGCAGTCCGCAAGCGGACGAGAAAACCTCCCAGGCTGCCGCTCTTCTCGCTGGTAACGGTTCGCAGGAATTCCATGACTAGCGCACCGGAGCGGCCACCGAGCCGGAATGTGTCATTCAGTTCGCGGACCGTTCTTTCGAAAAATGCCATCGTAACCGCCGTAGCCTTGTTGACGCCCGATGATCCTCAACGCCGGATCAATAGTACCCTGCCATGGCCGCTGGCTACAGCTCCGGTGAACGAACCACGTGGTACATGTGGCCCATCCGATGTGAGCGGAACCTTCGGCACGTCTCACGCGTTTGACTGGATCAGGTGGTCCTGCTCGCCATGAAGCACCGCTGCGGTATGCCATGTGCAGCAAACCGGAGAATCCCGAATGACCGTGACCCTTCGGCTGTAGCATGCCTCGCTCTCCAGACGCCCACGGCGCCTCACCCAGACTGGGCCTCGGTGGCGTTCTTGCAATCGCCGGCGTGGGTCTGGCCGCGGCCGTCGTCATTGGCGTTCGCGCCCGACGGTCATCCGCCGGTCGGGTGGAGGCGCGGCCGGCGGCGACCGAAGCCGCACTGGCGGCGCGCCGGGTACGCGACGGTGCCGCGATCCTCGGCACCAGCGTACTCCTCGACAGCGCCATGGAGCACTTCCGCGGCGGCTTCCACAACACGGCCATGTACCTGGCGCCGGCGACCGCAGCGGTCTCGGTCGCCGCTGCGCTTTCCGAACCCCGTCGGGAGCGCCTGGAGACTTTGCCGCGGATCGGACACGGCCTCAGCGCCGCGGTCGGCTTCGTCGGGCTCGGCTTTCACATCTATAACGTGGCCAAGCGCCCCGGCGGGTTCAGCTGGAACAACCTGTTCTACGCGGCGCCTTTGGGCGCGCCCGGCGCGTTGGTCCTTTCCGGCCTGCTCGGCCTTGCTTCGGAAGCTCCGACCGGACTCGGTCGTGAGCGGCATCGCGATGACGGGCATCGAACGGTGCGTTACGGTGAGGAAGGTCGCTTCTTAGCGGTTGTCGCGGGCGCCTCCCTTCTCGCGGAGACGGCCGAGGTCTGGCTGCTGCACTTCCGCGGCGCCTTCCATAACCCCGCCATGTATCTGCCGGTGAGCGTGCCGCCGGCAGCGGCGCTCGCCCTTTTCGCCCAGGCGGTCTCTCCGCGGCCCGGCGGCCGAACGCTTGCGCGACAGATCCTGCGCGCCACGACGGCGCTGGGTTTCATCGGGACCGGTTTTCACATCTATGGCGTCCAGCGCAACATGGGCGGCTGGCGGAACTGGCGACAGTCGGCGCTCGCCGGACCGCCCACCCCCGCGCCGATCAGCTTCACCGGCTTGGCGCTGGCCGGGCTCGCCGCGCTCGATCTCATCGACGCCGCAGGGAGGCCCAACCGGTGAGCACGCCGTTCCGAAACCCCTACCCGACCTACGATGTCCTCGACAAGTGGGACAGCCCCTCCTTCAACGACCAGACCCGAGAGGTTATCGCCCGCCGGCTCGACCAGGTGCCGCCGCGACGCTTCTTCGACGCCATCCAGTGGGCAACGCTGGCGGCGGTGTGCGACCGGGTCATCCCCCAGCCGGAGCGCCGCTTCGACGAGCGCGTGCCGATTGCTCCATGGCTGGACGCAGACCTTTACGAGCAGCGCGGCAACGGGACGCGCTATGCCGAGATGCCGACGGATCGCGCAGCCTGGAAGCAGGGCCTCGACGCGATCAACGCCGAGGCACGCATTCGCCATGGCCTACATTTCGCGGCGCTTTCCCCAGGCGCGCAGGACGCGATCCTGAAGGCTGTCGACAATGGCGAAACCCGCGCCGACGGAGCCTGGACCGGGTTGCCGCCGAAGCGCTTCTTCCGCCATCTCGTCCTGAAAGAGATAGTCAACATCTACTATGTCCATCCCGCCGCCATGAGCGAGATCGGCTATGGCGGACCGGCCTCGCCGCGCGGCTATGTCCGGCTCGGCGTCGACGCGATCGACTCGTGGGAAGCGCCGCGGGGACAGTGGTCAGGGGAGCGCGACGAATGACGCGGCCGGTCGGCGCCGCCAGCCACGGGGCGGAAGCCAAGCCGCGCGCGGTGGACGGCCGGGCGCCGGATGTCTTCAGCCGCGACGGAACGGTCGCGATGCGCGAATACCGGGACACCGACGAGGTGGACTTCGCCATCGTCGGGACCGGCTGCGGCGGCGGCGTGCTCGCCGCGAAGCTGGCGGAAGCCGGCTTCTCGATCGTCGCGCTGGATGCAGGGCCGTTCTGGCGGCCGCTCGCCGACTTCGCCTCGGACGAACGCGAGCAGGATAAACTGTACTGGCTGGATGAACGCATCTCCGCCGGCGACGACGCCATCGAGCTGGGCTCCAACAACTCCGGGCGGTGCATCGGCGGCACTACGGTCCACTTTCAGATGGTCTCGCTGCGCTTCCGACCGGAGTGGTTCAAGGCGCGGACGAAACTCGGCTACGGTGTGGACTGGCCGGTCGACTGGCGGACCATGTGGCACTACTACGCCGAGGTCGAGAACGCCTGCAAGATCTCCGGGCCCATCTCCTACCCGTGGGGGCCTCCGCGCGGGCGCTACCCCTACCGCGCCCACGAGGTCAACGCCGCCGGGCTCGTGCTCGCCCGCGGCGCCGAGGCGCTGGGAGTGGCCTGGTCGCCGACGCCGCTCTGCACCGTGTCCGCACCGCGCGGCAAGTCGCCGCCCTGCGTCTACCGCGGACTGTGTAAGCTCGGCTGTTCGACCAACGCGAAACAGAGCGTCCTGATTGCGTTCATCCCGAGGGCCCTGGCCGCCGGCGCGGAGATGCGCGACCTCGCCATGGTCGGCCGGGTGGAGACCGACCGGTCCGGCCGCGCGACCGGCGTGGAGTACCACCGCGACGGAAAATGGCGATTCCAGCGGGCGCGCAACGTAATCGTCTCCGGCTACTCCATCGAGACCCCTCGCCTGCTCCTGAACTCCGCCGGCGGCCGCCACCCGCACGGTCTGGCCAATTCATCCGACGCGGTCGGCCGCTATCTGATGGTCCACTCAAACCACGCCGTCTGGGGCGAGTTCGACGAGGAAATCCGCTGGTACAAGGGGCCGCCGTCGATGGCCTGCTGCGAACACTGGAACTACAACGACGACGATCCGTCGAAGGACTTCTTCGGCGGCTACTCGTTCATGAGCCAGGGGCCGCTGCCGACCGACTTCGCGACAAGCATGGTCACCAACTCCGGCGTTTTCGGCATTGATCTGCGCCGGCGGATGGCGCTCTACAACCGGATGGCGGGCCTGAAGATCGTCGGCGAGACCCAGCCGCAGGCCGAGAACCGGGTGACGCTGGCCGACGAGATGGACGAGTTCGGCATCCCCCGCGCCCACGTCAACTTTTCCTACTGCGACAACGACAAGCGGCTTTCTCGCCATTCGCTATCGTTCATGAAGCGGATGCTTGGGGCCGCCGGCGGTCGCAACATGTTCGAGACCGAGAGCACCGCGCACCTCATGGGCGGCTGTCGGATGGGGTTTTCGCCGGACGACAGCGTCACCGACGCCGATGGCCGGACCTGGGACGTGCCGAACCTGTTCGTCTGCGACGGCTCGCTGATGCCGACGGCCGGGGGCGTCAATCCGGCCATGACCATCATGGCGAACTCGGCGCGCATCGCCGATCGGATCAAGGCGATGGCCGCGACCGGCGAGCTCTGAGATGCACGTCCACGCGCAGGGAGATCCAGGTGGCGATGCGGCGGCGGACGCACCGGACCTGCCGCGTCGCGCCGACGGCTACGCGCCCATTGCAGATTACGCCGTGATCGGGGACACCCGGACGGTGGCTCTCGTCGCGCGCGACGGCTCGCTCGACTGGCTATGCCTGCCGAACGTCGACGATGCGTCCGTGTTCGCAGCGCTTCTCGATCGGGAACGCGGCGGCCGCTTCCTCGTCGGCCCGGCCGGCGCGGCAAAGATCACCCGCCACTACCTCGAAGAGTCCGCTGTCCTCGTGACCCGCTTCGCCGGCAACGACGGCGTCTTTGAGGTCACCGACTTCGTGCCGATCGGCGCCGGCGGCGCGGATGCCGCTTTCGCGCCGGCGCGCCGGGTCATCCGCATCGTCGAGGCCATCGAGGGTACACCCAGCTTCGCCGTCCACTACGCGCCGCGGCCCGAATACGCGTCTGTCGTGCCGAAACTGCGCCAGCCGGGCGGGCGAAGCTGGGTCATGGCCGACGGGCGCGACTTCCTCCTGTTGCAAACCGATATCGAACTTGCGCAGACGAGCCGCGGCACGCTCTCCGGCGAGACTCGGCTTCGACCGGGCGAGCGGCGCGTCCTGTCGCTGTCCTATGCACGCAACGACATCGGCATCGTGCCCGCCGCCGGCGACGCATGCCTGCGCGAGCGCGACGAGACACTGCGGTTCTGGCGGGACTACCGCACCACGGTCAACTACGACGGGCCGTTCGCGGCCGCCGTGATCCGCAGCATGGTCACGCTCCGGCTGCTGACCTTCAGCCTGTCCGGCGCGGTGGTGGCCGCGCCGACCTGCTCGCTACCCGAAGCCGTCGGCGGCAAGCGCAACTGGGACTACCGCTACTGCTGGCTGCGCGATGCCGCGTTCATCCTGCACAGTTTCCTCACCCTGGGGCTGGAGGAGGAAGGTTCCGGCTTCTTCCGCTGGCTGATGCACGCGACCCAGCTCACGGCACCGCGCCTGCAGACGCTCTACACCGTCTTCGGCCGCACCGACGTTCCCGAGCGCGAAATCAAGTCGCTCGAAGGCTACCGGCGGTCCTCGCCGGTCAACCTTGGCAACGGCGCCCAGTCGCAACTGCAACTCGACGCCTACGGGTCGATGCTCACCTCGGCGCTGATCTATGTCGATCACGGCGAGCGGCTCGGCCGGAGCGAACAGGACCGCCTCAGGGGTTTCGCGGATGTTGTCCGGAGCGCGTGGACCCTGCCCGACAACGGCTTGTGGGAAATGCGCGGCGGGCGCAAGCACAACACCTACTCCAAGGTCATGTGCTGGGCCGCGCTCGACGCGGTGGTCAAGTTGTGCGAGCGGGGCGCGATACGCGCGGAACCTGAGCGCTACGCCCGCGAGCGCGACGCCATCCGCGATGCCGTCATGTCGCAGGGCTGGCACGCGAAGCGCGGCGCGAGCACCGCCGCCATCGGCCACGACTGCCATGACGCCAGCGTGCTGTTGATGCCCCGGCTGGGCATCATCGCGGCCGACGATCGGCGCATGGTCGCGACCTTCGCCGCGATCGACAAAGAGCTCGGCCACGGGGCCGGCCACGGGGCCCAACTTCGCCGCTATAGCAAGGGCATCGACGGCTTCGCTTCGACCGAGGGCACATTCACCGCGTGCGGTTTCTGGGCGGTTGACTATCTCGCGAGGCGCGGCGACGTGGAGGCGGCGCATGGTCGGATGGAAGAGATGGTTTCGCTCGCCAACGATCTTCTGCTGATGTCCGAGGAGATCGATCCAGAGACGGGCGATCTCCTCGGCAACTTTCCGCAAGGGTTTTCGCATACCGGCCTGGTTGGCGCGGCGTTGGCCCTGGCGCAGGCGCAGGACGGAACAGGAGGCGCGCAATGAGCGTCCTGGCGGTGTGGGGGGATCATTGGTTCGTGGTTCTGATGTGGGGGCTCGTCGCCAGCGCAGCCATGGCGACCCTGCTCGAGGGTGTGCAGCTTCTCGGCTTCTCCCGGATGAGCCTGCCCTTCCTGTTCGGCGCCGTCGTCTCGCAAAGCCGGCGCAAGGCGATCGTGCTCGGCTATGGGCTCTATCTCGCCGGCGGCTGGGCGTTCGCCTTCCTCTACGCGCTTCTGTTCGAGAGCGTCCATCTTGCCGCCTGGTGGTTCGGCCTGGTTGTCGGGGTGGCGCACGGACTTTTCCTCATCGCGGTCTTCCTGCCGCTCCTGCCCTACGTCCATCCGCGGCTCGCCACCGACTACGACGGACCCGACGCCATCGCCCGGCTGGAGCCGCCGGGCCGCTTCGGGCTTAACTACGGCCGCGCGACGCCGGCCACCACGGTGCTGGCGCAAAGCCTCTACGGCCTGATTTTCGGGCTCGGCTATCAGGCCGCGACAGGGGGTTTCGGCCATGGCTAAGTTATTCACGTTCCTCCTCTTGCTGTTGGCCGGCTGCACGTCCGAACACAGCTCTTTTCTCGCGCCGCAGGGACCGGTCGCGGCCGCTCAACGCCAGCACCTCTTCGAGGTTATCGCCCTGGTAATGGTCGCCGTCCTGCCGGTCCTCGTCCTGACGCCGGTGATCGCCTGGCGCTATCGCCGCCGGAACGAGCGCTCGCAATACGCGCCGAAGTGGGACTTCTCATGGCCGCTGGAGGTCGCGATCTGGGGCGTGCCGGTCTGTGTCGTCGCGATCCTCGGGGTGCTCTTGTGGCGAAGCACACAGGCGCTCGACCCCTACGCGCCTTTACAGACGGGCACGCCGCCGCTTCGGGTCCAGGTCGTGGGGCTCGACTGGAAGTGGCTGTTCATCTATCCCAACGAGCACATTGCCAGCGTCGGTGAACTCGCCTTTCCGGCGGACCGGTCCCTCGCGCTGGAACTGACTTCCGACACGGTGATGCAGTCGTTCTTCATTCCTGCGCTCGGCAGTCAGATCTTCGCGATGGCCGGCATGGTGACGAAGCTTCACCTCAAGGCCGACGGTCCCGGCCGCTTCAAGGGCGAGAACGCGCAGTTCAACGGAAAAGGCTTTCAAGAGCAGAAGTTCACGGCCGTCGCCATGCCGCCGGACGCGTTCGAGAACTGGGTTCGCAAGGCGCGGGCGAAAGGCATCCCGCTTAACGAATCGAACTATGACAAGCTCGCGCGCCGGAGCACCACCGAGACCGCTCGGGAGACGTTGGGCGCCGGCGGGCTGCCCGACAATGTCCTCTACTTCAACGGGGTCGCCCCCGATCTCTTCGCGACCATCGTTAACAAATACCGCTACGGCCAGCCCGGACAGGCGTCCCGGCAGGAGGCAAGTCGATGACCATATCGGACCTGCTGCATCTGCTACTCGGTCGGCTCTCCTGGGACGCGCTGCCGTTCTGGAGCGCCATTCAGGATCCTACGCTTTCGAACATCGTCAATGCGGTCATTGCCACCGGAGCGGCGGGCCTCGTCGTCATCGGCGCGATCGTCTTGCCCCTTATCATCACCTGGTACGGCAAGTGGCGGGTGCTGTGGTCGGAATGGCTCACCAGCGTCGACCACAAGCGCATCGGCATCATGTACATCGTTCTGGCCTTGGTCATGCTGTCGCGCGCCGTGATCGAGGCGGTGCTGATGCGCTCACAGCAGGCGTTCGGGCTGGGCGGCGGCTTTCTCTCGCCGGAGCACTTCTCGCAGCTGTTCACCACCCACGGCTCGATCATGATCTTCTTCATGGCGATGCCGTTTCTGACCGGCCTCATCAACTACGTCGTGCCGCTGCAGATCGGCGCGCGCGACATGTCCTTCCCGGTCATGAACTCGATCAGCCTGGGCCTCACCGCCGCCGGCGCCGGGCTGGTGATGATCTCGCTCGTCCTCGAGAAGTTCTCGACGGGCGGTTGGAGCGGCTATCCGCCGTATACCGAGATGGCGTTCAACCCCGGTGTCGGACCCGACTACTGGATCTGGGCGGTGACGCTATCGTCCATCGGCACGACGATGACTGGGATCAACTTCGCCGTCACGATCTACAAGGAGCGGGCGCCAGGCATTCATCTGTTCCGGATGCCGCTGTTCTGTTGGACCGCCCTTTGCACCAGCATCATAATGATCTTTGCGATGCCGCCGCTGACCGTGGCGACGCTGATGCTTGCCCTCGATCGCTATTTGGACTTTCACTTCTTCACTAACGATCTCGGCGGAAACCTGATGAACTATGTCAACCTGTTTTGGCTGTTCGGCCATCCCGAGGTATACCTCGTGGTCCTTCCCGCATTCGGGGTCTATTCGGAAGTCTTCTCGACGTTTTCGGCCAAGCGGCTTTATGGATACAAGTCTCTTGTCTATGCGACGATGGCGATCGCCGTCATCTCCTTCACCGTCTGGCTGCATCATTTCTTCACCATGGGCCAGAGCGCGAATATCAATGCCGTCTTCGGCATCGCGACGATGTTGATCGGGATTCCCACCGGCGTGAAGATCTACGACTGGATGCTGACAATGTTCCGCGGCCGCGTGCGCTTCACCGTGCCGATGCTGTACGCGCTCGCCTTCGTCATGCTGTTTGTGATCGGCGGCCTGACGGGGATGATCCTGGCCAACCCCACGATCGACTATCAGGTTCACAACACGCTGTTTCTGGTCGCGCACTTTCACAACGTGCTGATCCCTGGAACGCTTTTCGGCATGCTCGCGGGCTATCACTTCTGGTTTCCGAAGGCGTTCGGCTTCCGCCTTGACGAGCGCTGGGGACGCATCGCCTGCGCCTGCTGGGCGGTGGGCTTCATGCTGGCCTTCTTCCCGCTCTACGGCCTCGGCCTGCTCGGTATGCCACGTAGGACCGTGGCTTATTTCGAGCCGGCCTACCTGCCATTCACGCTGGTCGCCCTTGCCGGCGCCGGGCTGGTTCTGTGCGCCCTCGGTAGTCTCATCGTGCAGTTGTGGGTGAGCATCCGCAAGCGGGAGGAGAACCGCGTCTACGCCGGCGACCCCTGGAACGGGCGCACCCTGGAGTGGGCGACCTCGGCGCCGCCGCCGGAGTGGAACTTCCCGGTGCTGCCGGAGGTGAGCGATCGCGACCCCTTCGCCGTTGCAAAGGAAAGCGGTCGCGCCTATCAGGCGGCCGGAGGATACGAGGACATCACACTACCGCGAAACAGCGCGATGGGCATGATCATCTGCATCGCGGGCGCGTCCATGGCCTTCGGGCTGGTCTGGTACATGTGGTGGCTGGCGATCTTCGGCGCGCTCGTCATTATCGGCGCGGTGATCGCGCGGAGCTTCATCCGCGGTACGACCCGGATCATTTCCGCCCGGGAGGTGGAGGAAACCCACCGACGATGGCTGCAGGCGGTCGCCGACGTCCGGCCGGCGTCGCGCGACGACGAGCTTGAACCCGCCAACCACGGCTTGGCGGAGGCGTCGGCATGAGCGCCGAAGCCCGTAAGCATCCGGGGATCAACCTCGGCACCGCTCATGCGGAGGCGCACGACGCCGCCGAGGTGGTCGTGTTCGGCTTCTGGGTCTTCCTGATGAGCGACCTGGTGCTGTTCGGGCTGCTGTTCGCCACCTACGTGGTGATGCTCGGTGCGACGGCTGGCGGCCCCGGACCGAAGGAACTCTTCGACATCAAGAGCGCCGGCACCGAAACGTTCATTCTGCTGACCAGCAGCTTTACCTTCGGCATGGCCTCGCTGGCGCTCAAGTACGGCCGCCACCCGCTGCGGCTGCAGTTCTGGCTGGCCGTGACCCTGATCCTCGGACTGATTTTCCTTGGCTTCGAGATTCACGATTTCATCGCCATGTTCGAGAGGAACGCAGGACCGAGCCGCAGCGGCTTCCTGTCCGCCTTCTTCGCCCTTGTTCCGACCCATGGTCTGCATGTGACCGCCGGCAGCATCTGGATCGCCGTCATGATGGTTCAGGTCGTCGTCTTCGGCGTCGACACGCCCGTCAAGACGCGGATCCTGCGGCTCGGCCTGTTCTGGCACTTCCTCGACATCGTCTGGGTCGGGATCTTCTCCGTTGTCTACCTTGCGGGGCTGGCGCGATGAGCGAGGCACAGGAAAACGCGCGGGAACTGAAATCCTATTTCATCGGCTACGGCTTGGCGCTGGTTCTCAGCATCGTCCCGTTCGCGCTCGTCATCTGGGGCGGTCTGGCGACATCGACGACCTTGTCGATCATTGCGGGCTTCGCGCTGGTGCAGATCGTCGTCCACTGCCGGTTCTTCCTCCACATCGACCTGTCCGAACAGAAGCGGGAGGACCTTCAGCTCATCCTGTTCTCGGCCCTGCTGTTCACCCTCATGGCCGGCGGGACGATCTGGATCATGTTCAACCTGCACATGCGGATGATGTAGGCGTCCGCCCTTCGCCGCCTCGATCGTCGTCGAACGGGCGCAAATACTCGACGCCGCCCTCAAACAGGTGAAGCGCGACAAGGCCGCGTTCGCCATGCTGGTCAGAGAAGGCGAGCGGCTGGCCGAGACCGGCAACGTCCTCGCCGATGCCGCCAACCGCGAAAGGCTCTCCGCCGATGACCAAGCCCTCGAACTCCTCACCCGACTCAGCCTCCGCCACGGCCCCGTCTCCGACGCCCTCTCGGACGCCGCCCGAGCCTTCAAAGCCGGCGAAATTGGACGTGGAGAGGCTGCGCGCCGCTTCCTCGGGGATGTCCGCCGAGCGGATCTTGCGCAACTGGAACCTGGGGCTCGCGCTGGCGGGGATGTCGCTGGCGATGCAGGACCGGCTGATCGACCCGCCGGAGCTGCCGCCGGGGACGAGCTATCCGGGGGAGTCCGCGAAGACGAAGCGCTAGGCCCCGATCCGCGCCAGCAGACGTTCTTTCAGGGCGAACCGGTCGCGCGGCTGACGGGGCGCGAGCTCGGCGACTTCGGCGATGATCTCAAAGCCTGGATGACCGCTGCACGCGATGTTTATCGCCGGCTGCAGGCTGGTCCGCCGGCGCAACACCCGACACTTGGTGAGATACGCTTTACCCGCGCCGGGTGGGACAAGCTCCGCACCGCCGGCGCTGACGTGCGTCGTTGGAAAATGATTCCACGCCTGCGCGAGATGCTGGAAGCGGCGGAGGTGATGTCCGTCACGCCGGTGCGCGAGCCACGCGCAGACGGTGTTGTGAGATTCCACTGGCTTGAAACAAACGTTGACCTCGCCGGCGAGCGGCTGAGGATCGGATTGCACGTTGCTGAGGATGGCCGGGGCCGCAAATTTTACACCCTCAACCACGACCTCGCCGCTTGGCGGGGAAAATACGAGGCTCCCGGAAGACCACGGGAATTCGAAGCCGGGCACCAGGAGCCTCGCGGGGGAGATGGCTCTCCCCTCAAACAATCGAGTTTACCACCCGACGACGATCTGAACATCACCCTGCTGGGGCGGCCGGGCGAAGATTCACCTCGTGGCGCCATCGAGATCGGCGACCGGCTCACCCGGATCTGGCTCGGGCCGCGCGCCGACGCGACGACGCTCATTCACGAACACGGCCACCTCTTTCTCGACATCCTCCGCGACTTCGCCGCCGCGCCCGGCGCGAACGAGGCCGCCACCCGCGACTGGGGCACGGTCCGCGACTGGCTGGGGGCGAAAGAGGGCGCGGCGCTGACTTCGGCGGCTAGAACTCCGGTTGCGGCGTCTCGGCGGTGCTGGGCGGCAGGATCGGATAGACCACCTGCGGCTGCTCGCCGGTCAGGCTGTGCAGAAACGCGGTGATTTTCTTTTCGTCGCCCGGCGTAAGCTGGATGCCCAGCTGACTGGCGCCCATCACGCCGACCGCCTGCTCGAGATCCCACGACTTGCCGGTGTGGAAGTAGGGCGGCGTCAGCGCGATATTGCGCAGGGTCGGCACCTTGAACACGTACTCGTCGCTGGGCGTCTTGGTCACCATGAACCGGCCTTTGTCGTCCGGCGGCAGAAACTCGGCACCGGGCTTCTCGACGACGCCGAAGGGCGCGTACTGACCGCCGCCGACGTTGATGCCGTTGTGGCAGGCGGCGCAGCCGCTGTCGATGAACAGGCGCAGGCCCTCCTTCTGCTCCGCCGTCAGCGCCTTGGCGTCGCCGCGGAGGAACTTGTCGAACGGCGCGTTAGGGGTGATCAGCGTCGTCTCGAAGACGGCGATCGCCTTTTCGATATTGCCGATCGTGATCGGATCCTGCTGACCGGGAAACGCCGCGGCAAACCTGTCGGCGTAGCCCGCGATCCCCTTGAGCTGCTCGACGGCGTGCTTGTGGGTGATTGCCATCTCGATCGGATTCTGGATCGGGCCGCCGGCCTGCTCGACCAGATCCTTGGCCCGCCCGTCCCAGAACTGGGCCTCGTTGTAGAAGGAATTGAGTACGGTCGGGGCGTTGCGGCCGCCCCGCTGGGACTTATGCCCAAGCGAAGTCGGCAACATGTCGACGCCGCCGAGACCGATCTGGTGGCAGGAATTGCAGCTGATGTTGTGGCTGTCCGACAGGCGCGGTTCGAAGTAAAGCATCCGCCCGAGCTCGATCATCGCCGGCGTGCTCGCCACGCCATCGATTGTCGGCGGCGCCTCCGGGATCGGCTGGAACAGGCCTTGGGCCTGCGCCATCAGGTCATCTGCGGCGAAGGCCGGCGGTCCGGCAAGCGCTCCGATCGCGGTCATGGCAACGAACAATAAAGGGCGCATTCGAGGACTCCTTTCTGTCCACTTCTTCTCTGTCCGCCTCTTCTTCCTCTATTCCGCCATGCCCTTTTGCTTCCCGACCTTGGCCGGATCGCTTCCGAGGCACCACGAGCCGTCAGGCGCATGCGCCGCCCCGGCACCGACAGCGCCGGCACGAGAGCTGATGAAAACGCCGCGTGAATGGATCCCTGACCCCAACCCGCCGCATGACGGACTCCCGCCGTCCGCGCCGGTCGTGTTCGTGTACCCGGCGGCGGACGCTGTCCCTGCACGTAATACTTACTTAAACGAGACTAATTCTAATGATTATCCCGCATAGGAAACATCATGATTGACTGTTATACCCCGGCAGGAGGAGTGTCAACAGGAGGTTTAGTCTACTGTTCGCGGCCGTTCGCGCTACGCGACGGCTCGCTCGATCCTGCCGGCGGCGTCTACCGGACCCAGCGAAGAACCAGCGGATCGAGGCGACGGGCGGTTTCGATGAGGCCGGCGCGCGTTGCCGGATGGAGCGGCCGAGTCGGGTGCCGCGGGGCTTCCGAAGCGATCACCCCGCCTTCCTTCATCAAAGCCTTGCAGGCGAGAAGGCCGCACTGGCGGTTTTCGTAATTGATCAGCGGTAACCAGCGCCCGTACGCGGCCACGGCTTCATCGCGACGACCGGCGCAATAGGGATCAAGGATCTGACGGATCCCGTCCGGATAGCCCCCGCCCGTCATCGCGCCGGTGGCGCCGGCATCGAGATCGGGAAGAAGGGTGATGGCCTCCTCGCCGTCCCATGGACCCTCGATCGCGGTCCCGCCCTGGGCGATCATCTCCCGCAGCTTGGCGGCAGCGCCGGGGGTTTCGATCTTGAAGTAGCTGACGTTCGGGATCTCCCGGGACATGCGGGCGAGGACCGCGGCCGAAAGCGGCGTCCCCGCCACCGGCGCGTCCTGGATCATGATCGGAATATCGATGGCGTCGGAAACAACGCGGAAGAAGGAAAGGACCGCCGCTTCCGGAACACGGAGCGTCGCGCCGTGGTAGGGCGGCATCGCCATGACCATCGCGGCGCCGACGGCCTGCGCCCGCCGGCTGCGCTCGGCGCAGATTCGCGAGCTGAAATGGCTGACGGTGACGATCACCGGCACGCGCCCGGCGACATGCGCCAGAATCGCGTCGACCAGCGCTTCACGCTCGTCATCGCCGAGGGCGAACTGCTCCGAGAAGTTGGCAAGGATGCAGATCCCGTTCGACCCGGCATCGATCATGAAGTCGATGCAACGCCTCTGGCTGTCCAGGTCCAGCTCACCGCCATCGTCGAACGTTGTCGGGGCGACCGGAAAAACGCCCCTGTATCGCGCCTGTACGCCAGCGTGTTCCACAGTCCGCTCCTCGTCATGATGATCGCGATTCAACGATAGATGAGCGTGGGCACCCACAAGGCGACGGCCGGAACGAACGTGACCAGCAGGAGCACGGCCACCAACGGGATCAGGAACGGCGCCGTGGCCGTCACACAGCGGTCGAACGGAACGCCCGCCACCCTGGACAGCACGTACAGCACCATTCCGACCGGCGGCGTCAGCAGGCCGATCATCAGGTTGAGCACCATGATGACGCCGAAGTGCACGGGGTCGACGCCGATATGGACCATGATCGGCAGCAGCACCGGGACCAGAATTGTGATGGCGGCGATGGTCTCCATGAAGCAGCCGACGACGACGAGCAGGAGGTTGACCAGGATCAGAATGACAAACGGATTGCCGGTCATGCCCAGCAGCAGGTCGGCGAACTGCTCGGTCACCCGGTTGCTGGTGAGGATCCAGGCGAAGATCGAGGCGGCGGCGACGATCAGAAGGATGATGGACGTGGTCTCGATGGTGTCCATGCTGACCTTCAGCATCCGCCGCCAGGTCAGGGTCCGGTAGACGAAGATGCCGAGGATCATGGCGTAGACCACGGCCGCGATGGCGGCCTCGGTGGGGGTGAAGGCGCCGGTCAGGATGCCGCCGATAATGATCACAGGCGTCATCAACGACAGGAACGCGTGCTTGAAGGTCGCGCCCAGCCGGCGCCACGAGAATGCGGCGTCGCGCGGGTAGCCCCGGCGGCGCGCGTACCACGCCACCATCGCCATCAGCGCCACCGCCATCAGCAGCCCCGGCACGAAGCCCGCCGCGAACAGCTGGCCGATGGAAGCCGAAGCCATGACCCCGTAGATGACCATGGGCAGCGACGGGGGGATGATGGGCCCGATGGTCGATGAAGCGGCGGTGACGGCGACGGAGAAGTCCACGTCGTAACCGGCGTCTCTCATCGCCTTGATCTCGATGCTGCCGAGGCCACCGGCGTCGGCCACCGCGGCCCCCGACATGCCGGCGAAGATGACGCTGGCACCGATATTGACGTGGCCGAGGCCGCCGCGCAGCCAGCCCACAAGAGCTTTGGCGAAGTCGAAGATGCGGTTGGTGATACCGGCGGTGTT
>JBBSCD010000047.1:0-17080 GCA_038250645.1 Rhodospirillales bacterium | reverse complement strand
TCGTTGTGGCGGAAGATCCGCTTCTCCGCCTTGGAATGGACGATGCCCTCGATCATCGAATTGTGGTTCATCGAGTCCGAGATGACCACGCACTGCGGCAGCATCCGGCAGATGGTGCTCAGCGCGGTCATGTTGGCGATCCAGCCGGAGCCGAACAGCAGCGCCGCTTCGGTGCGATGCCAGTCGGCGAGCTCGCGCTCGAGCACCACATGGGTGTGGTTGGTACCGGAAATATTGCGGGTGCCTCCCGCGCCGGCGCCGTAGCGCTCAACCGCGTCATGCATCGCCGCCAGAACCGCCGGATGCTGCCCCATGCCGAGGTAATCGTTGGAGCACCAGACGGTGATCTCGCGTACGGAGCCATCGACGTGGCACATGGCAGCCGGAAATCGCCCGGCATCGCGCTCGAGTTCGGCAAAAATGCGGTAGCGCCCTTCGCGCCGCAGCCGATCGACCTGCTCGCCGAAAAAAGCCTCGTAGTCCATGCGTTCCTGCTCCCGCGTGCTGCGTTTCCTAAATCAGGCACTCCCGCTTCGCCCAGGCGTGGGTGTCGTCGAGGGCGCGCTGGAACCTTTCGATCAATTCCTCGATATCGGCGGCGGAGATGATCAGGGGCGGCGAGAAGGCGATGACGTCGCCGGGCATCGCCCGGAGAATGAGCCCGTGAGCTTCCGCCCGTTTTGCCAGATAGGCGCCAACGCCTGCTGCGGACGCGAACGAGTCCTTGGTTCGCTTGTCTCTGACCAGCTCAACCGCCGCGACCAGGCCAATGCCCCGCACCTCACCGATCATGGGATGGTCGCAGAGCTTCCGCAAGCCATCCTGCAGCACCGGCGAAACTTCTCGGACGTAACCGGCGATGTCGCGCTCTTCGTAGATCGCGAGCGCCTCGAGCGCCACCGACGCGGCTACGGGATGGCCGGAGTAAGTAAAGCCGTGCCCGAAAATACCGATCTTATCGCTTTCGGCAACCATGGCCTGATAGATGGGCTCGGACACCAGCGTTGCCGAGATCGGAATGTAACCCGACGACAGCGCCTTGGCGCAGGTGATGATATCGGGCCGGATGTCATAGGTCTCGGAGCCCCACATCCGTCCGGTCCGGCCGAAGCCGCAGATGACCTCGTCGACGATGAGGAGAATGTCGTGGCGGGCGAGGACCGCCTGGATCTTGTCGAAGTAGGTGGCCGGCGGAACGATCACACCGCCAGCGCCCATTACCGGCTCGGCGATCATCGCAGCTACGGTGTTCGGTCCCTCGGCGACGATCAGGCGTTCCAGCCGCTCGGCCAGACGGGCGGCGAAATCCTCCTCGCTTTCGCCGGCGGCGGCGACGCGGTAGTGATGCGGGCAGTCGGCGTGGAGGATACGTGCGATCGGCAGGTCGAAGTCGCGGTGGTTGGCCGGCAGCCCGGTCAGGCTGGCGGCGGCGATCGTAACGCCGTGATAGCCCTTGTGCCGGGAGATGATCTTCTTCTTCTCCGGCCGGCCGATGGCGTTGTTGTAGTACCAGACCAATTTGACCGCGGTGTCGTTGGCCTCCGAACCGGAGTTGGCAAACAGCACCTTCGACATCGGCACCGGCGCCATCTCGATCAGTTTTTCCGACAGATCGATGGTCGGCGCCGGGGCCTTGCCGCCGAAGGCGTGGTAAAATGGCAGCCGGCGCAGCGCCCGCTCGGCGGCGTCGGCCAGCCGCGGCTCGCTGAAGCCGAGCGCGGTGCACCACAACCCTGCCATGCCCTCGATGTAGGCGTTGCCGGCTTCGTCGTAGACCCGCACGCCGTCGCCGCGGGTGATCACCAGCGGCCCGGTCTCGCGGTGACGCTTCAGGTTGGTGTACGGATGGATGCAATAGGCGATATCGCGCGCCGCCGTCGAATTCGGCGCTACATTCGGCTTTGACGCCGCCTGTGCCTCGGAACTCATGTCGTGTCTCCACCTGACCCGGTCTTGCGGGTTGCCTTCCATTCTTGGCCGTAGCTTAATCCCGCTTTCGCACCGACGCGCCATGATTCCATACATTGCCGATCCTCACGCGACGCCTTAGCTTTGCATGACGATTCTCCGGCAAAACGGCTTCGGCCGCGCGGCCCTGCTCGTGGACGGGAAACAGCCTTGGATCTGCGTCAGGATCTGCGCAGGAACACCGAGACCACGGTAACCGATCCCGTTATCGCCCGGCTGCGCGGTATCGAGAAGACCTTCGACGGCGAGTCCCTCGTCGTCAAGGGCGTCGATCTCGACATCCTGCGCGGCGAGTTCCTGACGCTGCTCGGGCCTTCCGGATCGGGTAAGACGACAATTCTGATGATGCTCGCCGGGTTCGAGACGCCGACCAGCGGCGAGATCGTGATCGATGGCCGGCCAGTGGCCCATCTGCCGCCGCACAAGCGTGACATCGGTATCGTCTTTCAGAGCTACGCTCTCTTTCCGCACATGACGGTGGCCGAAAATCTCGCGTTTCCCCTTCGGGTTCGTCACCGCCCGCAGGGCGAGATCCGCGACCGGGTCGAACGCGCGCTCACCATCGTTCGCCTCGGCGGGTTCGGCGGCCGCCGGCCGAACCAGCTTTCCGGGGGCCAGCAGCAGCGCGTCGCACTGGCCCGCGCCCTCGTTTTCGCGCCGAAGCTGGTGCTGATGGACGAGCCGCTCGGCGCGCTCGACAAGCAGCTCCGCGAGCACATGCAGATCGAGATCAAGCACATCCACCAGACCCTCGGCGTCACCTTCGTCTACGTCACCCACGACCAGGGCGAGGCCCTGACCATGTCCGACCGGGTGGCGGTGATGAGCAACGGGACCATCGAGCAGCTCGACACGCCCGAGCATATCTACGAGGCGCCGTTGAACGCCTTCGTCACCCACTTCATCGGCGAGAACAATCGCCTGCCGGGGCGCATTCTTTCCGTCGACGGCAGGACCTGCGTGGTCGAGGTCGCCGACGGCTGGCGGATTTCGGCACTCTGCGTTGGTAAGGGCGCGGTCGGCGCGCCGACAACGGTGAGCCTGCGCCCGGAACGGGTTCGCCTCGGCGACGACGCAGCCGACTGCGTCAACCGCTTCGACGCCGACGTGCGCGAGCTGATCTACCTTGGCGACCACACCCGACTGCGGCTCTCCACCTGCGGCCAGGATGAGTTTGTGCTGAAGGTGGCACACACCCGCGGCGCGCCGCACCTGCGCCCAGGCGCCCGCATCGTCGTCGGCTTCGCGCTGGAGGATTGCCGGGCGCTGGATCCCGGTTGACGCTCGCTCTACGGGTTTTTCCGGCGGCCGGCGAGGCGCTCGTTGCGCCGGCGCAGCGCCTCCATGGTCGCCATCAGGGCAGTCGCGAAGATGATCAGCAGCGTCGCGACAGCGGTGATCGCCGGGGTGACATGCTCGCGGATGCCGTCGAAGATTTCCCGCGGCAGGGTGCGCTCACCGGGCCCGCCGATGAACAGGACGACGATGACCTCGTCGAACGAGGTGGCGAAGGCGAACAGCCCTCCGGAGATCAGCCCCGGCGCGATCAGCGGCATGACGACCCGGAAAAAGACCGTCAGCGGCGGGGCGCCGAGGCTGGCGGCGGCGCGCACCAGGCTATCGTCGAAGGTGGCGAGGGTCGCCGAGACAGTGATGAAGACGAAGGGAGCGCCCAGCGCGGCATGGGCCAGGATCAGGCCTGCAAAGCTATTCACCAGGCCCAGCGGCGCGAAAAAGAAGTACATGCCGACCGCTGTGATTATGACCGGCACGATCATCGGCGAGATCAGCAGGCCGGTGATGACCGCCTTGCCGCGCAGTCGCGCCTGGGAGAGGCCGACGGCGGCGAGGGTGCCGAGGATCGTCGCCAGCGCCGTCGCCGGAAGCGCGATAATCAGGCTGTTGGTGAGCGCGCGTAACCACTTATCGGTGGTAAGCACCTCGGCGTACCAGCGCAGCGACAGGCCGTCGAGGGGGTAGGTGAGAAAGGAGCCGCCGTTGAAGGACAGCGGTACGATCGCCAGGATCGGCGCGATGAGAAACAGAAGAACCAGAACGGCATAAGCCACGAGGATTCGCCGCGACCAGCGCCCGCTTTGTGGCGGAGTCAGGCCATCGACTTTTTGACGTGCACGCATCAGCCGAGGCGCACCCCGGCGGTGCCGGCGATCCGGACGTAGACCGCGTAGAGCACCCCGGTGGCGGTAAGGAGCAGGGTCGCCAGCGCCGCGGCAAGGCCCCAGTTCACGGTCCGGGTGGTGTAAAAAGCGATGAAGTAGCTGACCATCTGGTCATTGGCGCCGCCGACCAGGGCCGGCGTGATGTAGTATCCGATGGCGAGGATGAACACGAGCAGGCCACCGGCCCCGATGCCGGGCAGGCTCTGCGGCAGATAGACGCGCAGAAACGCGGTCGGCGGCGGGGCGCCGAGCGAGGCGGCGGCGCGCATGGTCGCCGGGTTGATCGTCCGCATGACGCTGTACAGCGGCAGAATCATGAACGGCAGCAGCACGTGGGTCATGGCGACGTAGACCCCGAAGCGGTTGAAGATCATCTGCACCGGCTTGTCGACAAGTCCGGCGGCGAGCAGCAGGCCGTTGATGACCCCTTCGTTCTGGAGGAGAACTACCCAGGCGCTGGTGCGCACGAGGAGGGATGTCCAGAACGGCAGCAGAACCAGGATCATCAGCAGGTTGCTCGTCCCGGCCGGTGCGGTCGCGATGACATAGGCGAGCGGGTAGCCGAGGGCGAGGCACAGCAATGTGACCATCGCCGCGATCTTGAGGGTACGGCCGAGAATGGTGACGAAGATCGCCTCGTCGGGCGGGACCGGGGTGATCCGGTCTGCCGCGTCGCGGCGCAGATCGAGCGCGGAGAGCAGGTAGAAGTCGGTGAGGCTGAAGGACGCCCGCCGCAGAGCCGCCCAGTAGGCCGGATCCGCCCAGCGGTCGTCCATGGCGGCGAGGCGCGACGCCGCGGTCGTCGGCCCAGCCACCGACCCAGCCGCCGGATCTTCCGGTTCGGCGGCGAGCTGGCGGCCTGTCGAAAGGATCAGGCTGCGGAAGCCGGAGATGTCATGGTTCAGCCGCTGCGCCGCTCCGGCCAACCTGCGGTCGATGAAGGCCTGCGGCAGTTCGCGGACCAGCGCCGCGGTGACCAGCGCGGGCGGCGCGCCGATCCCGTCCCACTCGCGCAGTGCGCTTGCCGTCGCTGGCAATGTCAGGGCCAGCTCCGGATCGCGAACGCTGCGAAACAGCATGTCGCCGATCGGGGCGAAGAAGACCAGCAGCAGGAACAGCGCCAGCGGCAGGACCAGCGCCAAAGCCCGCAGCATCCGCGCCCGTTCGGCCCGACGCAGGCGCGCCTTCAGTCCCGGCGGCGGCGCCTCAGCCGCCATTGCGCCTGTCGTCCCGGTTGTTCACGCAAACCCACACCATCGTACGGTCTTGTTCTTCAAGACCAGCGCTACTGCGCCGCCCAGGAATTGAACCGTTTGTTAAGTTCGTCGACATGGTCGGTCCAGAAGCGAACGTTGAGCGGTACCGAGACGTCGAGGTTCTGCGGCGCGCTCGGCAGGTTTTCCAGCAACTTGGGCGGAATGCTTTGCATCGCCGCCTTGTTGGTCACGCCGTAGGAAATGTATTCGGGTAGTTGCGCCTGGCGCTTGGCGTCGCTCATGAAGGCAATCAGCTTCCTGCCCTGATCGGCGTTGGGGCTGCCGGTGAGGATCACCCACGAGTCGACGGCGTAGATGCTCCCCGGCCAGACGATGCGGAAGTCTTTACCCTCGCGGCGCGGGGCGTCGAGCCGGCCGTTATAGACCGAGGTCATCGCGACCTCGCCGGAGGCCAGAAGCTGCGGCGGTTGGGCGCCGGCCTCCCACCAGATGATGTGCGGCTTGATCTTGTCGAGCTTGGCGAACGCCCGGTCGACGCCTTCCTTCGTTGCCAGTACGGTGTAAACGTCCTTCGGCGCGACCCCATCGGCCATCAGCGCAAATTCGAGCGTGTACTTCGGCCCCTTGCGCATGCCCCGCTTGCCCGGGAAGTGCTCCACGTCCCAGAAATCCGCCCAGGATTTCGGCCCGCCCTTCGGAAATTTGGCGGCGTCGTAGGCGAGCACCGTCGACCAGACGATCGCGCCGACGCCGCAGTCGCTGACCGCGCTGTCCAGGAATTTGTCACGCCCGCCGAGCGCGTCCCAGTCGATCGGCATCAGCAGGCCTTCATCGCAGCCGATGCTGAGCTCCTCGGCTTCGGCCTGGACCACGTCCCAGGAAACCGCACCGCCCTCGACCTTGGCCCGCAGCGTGCCGATGCCGCCGTCCCACGAGTCCTCGACCAGAGGAATTCCGGTCTGTTGCCTGAACGGCTCGAAGTAGACCTTGCGCTGGGCGTCCTGGTAGGAACCGCCCCAGGAGACGACGCTCAGGTCGCGCGCCGAGGCCGCGCCGGCAAGCGTCATCACGCTGCCGGCCGCGATCGCACTCTTGATAAATACGTTCATGAAGGTTCCGTCTCCCATCACGCGTTCCCGGCACTGGCTTGCCATGTACCGGTTGGGGCGTCGATCACGCCTCTATGAAAGAAGCGTACTCGCTCTCCGCCGGAACCGACAAGCATTCGCGCGAATGGGCTCGCCCGCCGGCTCAAGCCCAGGTGCGGGCGGTGCCGCGGTCCGGGCGGAGCTCCACGAGGCGGTGGTTGTTGGTGTCGGCCACCAGCAGCCGGTCCGGCCCGGCGACGGCAACGCCCGACGGCTCGTTGCAGGCAAACGCGCCTTCGGCGCACGCGAACGTGCGCTCGCCAAGGTCGCTGACCTGACCCGCGAGCGGATCGATCACCCGTAGCACCCCGTTGTAGCTGTCGGCGACGACAAGCCGACCGCCCCACCAGTCGATACCGAGGCAATGCTGGAACCGCGCCGCAGACAGCGCGCCGTTGACGTGGCCGAACTCGAAGAGCCCGGCGCCGGCCAGCGTTCGCACGTGACAGCCGTGGCCGAGGTCGAGCGCACGTACGGCAGAGGCCTCGCTGTCGACGAAGTAAAGTCTCGTCCCTGCGCCATTCAGCGCCAGAGCCGAAGGCTGGGCCAGCTGCGCCGCGCCGGCGGGGCCGTCGACGAGATCTTCGAGGCCGGTTCCGGCCATGGGCTCGACTGTCCCGCTTCCGAGGTCGATCACGCCGAGCTGATGCGTTCCCGCATTGCTGAAGAACAGCTTCTGGCCGCGCAAGGCGAGATCCCACACCGACGCCAACGCGACTTCGTGCGCCGGCAGCGTCCGCTGCAGAACCCCACCGCGCACCCCGGTGCCGGCGACGGTCGAGACCGCGCCGGTAGCAATCTCGATCTTGCGGATCGCATGGTTGCCGGTATCGGCGACGTAGATGAAGCGGCCGTCGCAGACGAGTCCCTGCGGACTGTTGAAGGCGCTATCGGCGCTGCCGAGGTCGATGAAGCCAGGAACGCCGCATCCGAACCGCCGCACCTCGCGGCCGTCATCGGCGAAGAGAACCACCTGGTGATGCCCGCTATCGGCGCAGACCCACAGCCGGTGATCGGCATCAGCGCCCGCCGACGGCGACAGCGGCAGCGGCTTGATGGCGGTCGGGTAGCGCAGCCTCGGCCCGGTTCCGCCCGCGCTGGCAGCCGGTGCAACTGGCTCGCGGCAGGGGAGCGGCGACGGCATGCTCGTGCGTTGGCGGCAATCGCGAACCATGCGGCCGATGCCACACAGCAGCTTGTCACAGTCCGGCTCTCCCGGCAGGTCGCCCAGCACATTGCCGTCGGGGGCGATGAAGACCAGCGTTGGCCACCCGGCGACCCCATACGCGTGCCACAGATCCAGATCGCGATCGTGAACGATCGGGTGACGGATGTCGTAGCGGGCCAATGCGTGGCTCACTGCGGCGCTGTCGCGCTCTGCGGGGAACTTCGGCGAATGAATCCCGATGACGCAGACAGAGTCGGTGGGGAAGGCAGCCTTGATCCTGCGCAGCGTCGGTTGAACGTTGATGCAGTTGACGCAGCAGATCGTCCAGAAATCGAGAATGACCAGCCGGCCGCGCAGATCCGAAAGCGCAAGCGGCCGGTCGACGTTGAACCATGCAAGCCCTGGCCGGTTGAGCTCCGGCGCCGGCCTCAGCCCGAACATGCGCGTATAGCTCCCTCCGCTACTTTGACCGGGCGCGAGAACCTCTTCAATTTGGGGCGGTGCCTGAGCGTTGCGAGCGCGTTTTGCGTTGAGCCGGCGGATGCCGGAGGGGCGCAAGTCGGCCGTGGCGATCGAAGAGCGCGTCTTCTACAATCGCTCCGCGGACCGGCAATACCGCGGACCTCTGCGATCCCTGCGCGAGAGGCAGCGAGCCGGCCAAAGGAGGGCCCCATGACCATCAAGGATCTTCTGGTGCACATCGACGAGGGTCCTCATACCGAGGCCAGGCTGGACGCGGCGATCGGGTTGGCGCTGGCGCACGATGCGCATCTGATCGGCGTTCACGCGATCGCCCGGCCGCACATACCCAACTACATCTGGACGCAGATCGGCGAGGACATGCTCCGGTCGCTGGTGGCGCAGAACGCCGAGAGGATGCGGCAGACGGAAGCCGTCTTTCAGGAACGCGTGCGTCGCGCCGGGGTCCGCGCCGAATGGCGGAGCGTCGAAAACGACCCGCTGTCGGCGCTCAATCTGCACGCGCGCTACGCAGATCTGGCGGTGGTCGGCCAACGCGATCCCTCCGGTGAGGATGCGAGCGACGACCCGGCGATCCCCGATCACCTGATCCTCTCGCTCGGCCGCCCGGTCCTTGTCGTGCCCTTCGCCGGCACCTACCCGGCGATCGGCGAGCACGTCCTCGTCGCCTGGGATGCGAGCCGACTGGCCACTCGCGCTATCAACGACGCGCTGCCGCTGCTGGTCCGCGCGAAGTCGGTGAGCGTGCTCGCGGTCAACCCGCACGGCGGGACGGACGGGGACGGGCAGATCCCGAGCGCCGACATCTGCCTGCACCTGGCCCGTCATGGGGTCAAGGCCGAAGCCGAACACCTCTATGCGGATGATCTGGACGTCGGCGATATCCTACTCGATCGCGCCGCCGATATCGGCGCCGACCTGATTGTAAGCGGTGCATACGGCCATGCCCGGTGGCGCGAGCTGGTCCTCGGCGGTGTCACGCGGCACCTGCTGCGGCATATGACGGTCCCGGTTTTCCTCTCGCACTGACGCGCTAACGGATACCGCCGAAGCCTGGGCGCCGGCGCCCCTTCGTGCGCGGACAGGCGGCGGATTCGCCTGCCTAACGCTCGTCTCGGCGTAATCTCGGATTCAAAAAAAATTGCGCAGATTTTGCAGCCATTAAGTAATCCTTAATGGCGTCAATCTGTTGTTAAATAATAATTTTGACCTTGATTTGCTGTGGACTTAATATTCTAGAAGCGTTCGGGGGGCGCATCCACGCAGGAGGATCTGATGAAGCTCAATAACGTTACAAGTATTCTTCGCGATGAGTCCGGCGCGACCGCCATCGAGTATGGCCTTATCGCCGGCCTGGTATCGGTCGTTGCCATTACGGCCCTGAGCGCGACTGGTGACTCGTTGATCTCGATCTTCGAGAAGGTCTCGACCAAGCTTGCGGAAGCTGCCCAGTAAGCCCCTTCCTGAACACTTCTGCGGCTATGGATCGGAGCGGCGCTGGCGTGCGCCGCTCCGCCCGGCCGCGCCGCCGGGTCCATGGTAAACGCTTCCATCGCGCGAACCTTACAAAGCGATTGCCAAGCAAGCGGGGAAGCCTCTTCCGCCGCGTGAGAGAGCTCAGCGCAGACGCGATCAGCCCAGGTCGACCATGAATATCCTGCCGATTATCGACCTTTTTACGGTAACCCTGCTTCTCGGCCTGCTCGCCCTAGCCGTCGTGACCGACGTCGAGTCCATGCGGATCCCCAACCGGATCTGCCTGTGCATTGCCGCGCTTTATCCATGTCATGTGCTCGCCAGCACCTTGTCGATCGACTGGCCCGGCGCCGTTGCGGCTGCAGCGGCCGTCTTCGTCATCGGCCTGATCCCGTTCCTCTTTCGCCTCATGGGCGGCGGCGACGTCAAGCTCATGGCCGCCGTCGCCCTGTGGGCGGGCCCGGCCGTCGTCATCGACTTCATGGCCGTTACCTTTTTCTTAGGCGGTGTCATGGCATTACTGATGATCAGCCCCTTCCGCTTCGCCCTGGCGTCGACGTGCGAGGCGATGGGGCGCGGTGATATTGGCAAGGTTCTGCTCAACCGCGCCATTCCCTACGCCGTCGCGATTGCCGCCGGCGGCTACCTGACGGTGGGCCCGGAACTTCTGTGCGCCCTCGGTTGAGAATGAAGGACCTTTAGGCCATGAATCCGAGAACGATCATTCTCCTCGTCGTGGCGCTGACGGCGGCGGGGCTTACGGCATTCTTCGCCAATAGCTGGATGGTCGCGCAGCGCGCCGCGCTCGAAGATCATGCCGTTCCGACCGAGGCGGCGCCGGCCATCGCCACGGTGGACGTTCTCGTCGCCAAGCGGAGCCTACCCACCGGCGCCTTCATCCGCGACGGCGACCTGACCTGGAACGCCTGGCCGGAAGACAACATCATCGACGACTATCTGGTCAAGGGCAAGGCGAGCGACGCCGACCTCGTCGGCGCCGTAACGCGCACCCGGTTGTTCGCCGGTGAGCCGATCACCCGCTCGCGGGTGGTGAACAAGGGGGACCAGGGCTTCCTTGCCGCTGTCCTCGAACCCGACCAGCGCGCAGTATCGATCCCGGTTGACGCCATCTCGGGCATTTCCGGCTTCATTTTTCCTGGCGACTTCGTCGACGTTCTCCTGACGTTCAACCAGACGGTTAGCGATGAGGCGTCCGACCGCAGCTCGACTCGCTATTTCAGCCAGACGTTGCTCAACCGCGTGCGCATCCTGGCCATCGACCAGACGGTCGAAAACCCGGACGGGGGCGCCGCTCAGGTCGCGAAAACCGCGACGCTGGAAGTCAGCCCGAAGCAGGCCGAGAAGATCGCGGTCGCGCTGGAGATTGGCTCGCTATCGCTGAGCCTGCACAGCATCGTCCTCGAAGAGCCGAAGATCGACACGCTGATCCGCCAGGCCAGCCTGCGCATGGCGAAAACAGTCTCGCCAGCGACTCCGGCGGCATCGGCCGCCGGCAGCTACTCCAGTGACATCGACGTCTTGAAAATGTACGGCGACCCATACGGCTTGCCGCCTCCGGCCGGGTTCGGCCCGCGCATCAACGTTCTGCGTGGCGATGACGCCAAACAGGTCCGGTTCTGAGGAGCGACACGATGTCCATTTCCCTCCTGCGCAGCACCGCGCTGCCTGTTCGCCGCGGCCTCCTCGCGCTACTCCTTGTCGCCGCGGCGCTCATCGGCGTCGCCGCCGCCGCCGGTGCGGCCCAGGTCATCTCGGGTGCGGGCCGAGCCGTCCATGTCGAGCTGAACAAGGGCGCGCTTGTCCGCCTCGATCGGCCGGCGCATACGGTCTTTGTCGCCGATCCCGAAATCTGCGACATCCAGGTGAAGTCGCCGAGCCTTGTCTACCTGTTCGCGAAGAAGGCCGGGGCGACGACTCTCTACGCGGTCGACAATAACGAGCGCGTCCTCGCCAACTTCGAGATCACGGTCACGCCGAACCTGACCCGTCTAAGCGAGGCGGTGCGGAGCCTTTATCCCGACGCCGACATCAGCCTCTCCAGCGTCGAGGACTCCATCATCATCGACGGCGTCGTCGGCAACGCCACCGTTTCCGAGAACGTGCGCCGGATGGCTGCGCGCTTCATCGGCCAGAAAGTCGACCTGATCAACCGTCTAGGCATAGCCGCGCCGACGCAGATCAACCTCCGGGTGCGGATTGCCGAAGTCAACCGCAATGTCGAAAAGCAGCTGGGCATCAACTGGCAGGTGGCGTTCAGCGACGGCCTGCGTATGCTGTTTTCGACCGTCAATCCTTTCAGTCTCAGCGGGTTCGCCAGCTCGACAACCGAGTCTGTCGGCTTTGGCGGCCGTCCAGGCAACTGGGACATCAACGCCATCATCGACGCGCTCGACACCGAGGGCATGATCAGCATCCTGGCCGAGCCGAACCTAACGGCGGTCTCGGGGGAGACGGCGAGCTTTCTCGCTGGCGGCGAGTTTCCCATCCTGGTCCCCAACGGCGACGACAAGATCGTCGTCCAATTCAAGAAGTTCGGGGTTTCCCTGGCTTTCACGCCGACGTTCATCGGCGGCAAGCGGATCAATCTGCACGTCCGTCCAGAGGTCAGCCAGCTCTCCAACGAGGGCGCCATCTCCGTGCCGATCGGCATTGGCGGGACGATTACCATTCCGGCGCTGACGGTGCGCCGCGCCGAGACAACTGTCGAGCTGGGCAGCGGCCAGAGTTTCGCCATCGGCGGGCTGCTGCAGAACGACACGACCCACGATGTCCGAAGGTTCCCACTGCTCGGTAATATACCGGTCGTCGGCCGCCTGTTTTCGTCCGATCGCTTCCGTCGCAACGAGAGCGAGCTGGTCATCATCGTCACGCCCTACATCGTTCGCCCGACGTCCACCCGACTGGCGGCGCCGACCGACGGTTTTGCCCCGCCGCACGATTTCGAACGCTACACGACGACCGGAACCTGGCGGCGCAATCCGGTGGTCGGGCCGCGGACAACGGTGGGCGGCGACGGTACCCGGGTCATCGGCCCCGTCGGCTTCGTCCTTGAGTAAGGAGAACACGCCCATGATCCGCCCCATGATCCGCAGTGTCCCGTCGCTCAAGGTCAAGTCGAGAGGCCACGTTCCCCTCGCGGCGGCCGGGGCCCGCAAAGTCGCGCGCCCGGCGATCGTCTGCGCGCTGCTGGCAACGACAGCGCCTGGTCTTTCCGGCTGCGGCTCGATATCCGACGCCGCCAATTACGTCGGCTTGCCGGTGCAGGACTGGTCGGACGTCCGCGTTGCGCGTGAGCCGGAGGCCGAGCTGGTCGAACTGCGCCATCCCGTCCGCTTCGCCTCGACCCGCTATGGTCTGGATCGCGAGGAGATGGAACGACTGCGATCATTTCTGGCCCGCGCCGAGATCGGCTACGGCGATCGCATCTTCATCGTCGCGCCCGCGCCGGCCAAACCTGCAGCGGGCGAGGCGACCTGGCTCCCCGGCCGGCGGGCCGAGGCGGTCAAGGCCTTTCTGACCCGCGAGCGTATCAGAGCGGTTATCGCCGAGGAAGCGGCCGCCGCCGGCGATGCCGGCGATCTGGTGACGGTCTACGTCCGCCGCTACGTCGCGGTGCTGCCGCCCTGTCCGGACTGGAGCGACGTGCCCGCCGTTAACTTCAATAACCAGCCGATGAGCAACTGGAGCTGCGCCAACGCCGTCAACTTCGGGATGATGCTGGCTGATCCGGGCGATCTCGTTCGCGGTAGCGATCCCGGCTATGCGGACGGCGAAGCGGCCGCGCGGACGATCGAGAACTATCGCAAAGGGAAGACCAAGGACCTCATACGCGACGCCTCGGCGGCGGAGGTCTTCCCCGAGGCCGGCGGCAAGAACTCCGGGGGAGAATGACAATGCTTGCCAAGGCGCTAACCAGGCCGGGTAAGGCCAAGCCGTTCGCCGCCTTTGTTGGCGATGACGACAGCCGCGCGGCTATCGCCCAGGCCGCCGAGGAACTCGGCATCGCCAATCCGGCGATTACCTCAGGCGGCGTCGCCGACGCGGTCCGCCGTCTCGGCAACGTCGCGACGCCGGAGCTTCTCCTGGTGGATCTCACCGGCGCCGGCGATCCGATGAGCGAGATCGGCGCTCTCGCCGATGTTTGCGACGAAGGAACCCAGGTGCTGGCGATCGGCGATGTCAACGATATCGCGCTCTACCGCGCTCTACTCGCCTTCGGTGTGCACGATTATCTGGTCAAACCGATCGACCCCTCGATGCTGGCGGCTAGCCTGACGCGGGCCAAGGATGGCCCCCAGCCGGCCGAGCCGGCCGGGGAGACGACCGGGCGCGTCGTCGCCGTGGTCGGCACCCGCGGTGGCGTCGGAGCGACGACCGTCGCCGTCAACGTGGCCTGGATGCTGGCCCACGAGCAGGGACTGCGGGTTGCGCTGGTCGACCTCGACCTGTTCTTTGGAAGCTGCGGCCTGACGCTGGATCTCGAAGCCGGGCGCGGCTTCCGCGAGGCGCTCGAGAACCCGTCGCGGATCGACGGGCTGTTCATCGAGCGCGCCATGGTTCGCGCCGACGACAACCTGTTCGTCCTCAGCGCCGAGGAAGCCCTCGACTATGCCATCAGTTTCGATCCCTCGGCGATCGAGCTGCTGATCGAGCATCTCCGTCGCGACTTCCAGGCGGTGGTCGTGGATCTGCCGCGCTTTGCAGCGCGGACGCAGACGTCGATCCTGACGCCGCCGTCCTCCGTCGTGCTTGTCAGCGAACCATCCCTTGCCGGGACGCGCGATACCCAGCGCCTGGTCAAGCTCTTTGCCAACGGCGCGCCGAAGGCGGACCTCAGCGTCGTCCTCAATCGGGTCGGAGCCAACAAGGGCGCCGAAGTCAGCCGCCGCGACTTCGAGGCCGGCGCGGAGACCAAGGCCGGGTTCGTCGTGCCGTTCGAGCCCAAGACGTTGGCGGCGACGACCGGGACCGGCAAACCGTTGGCGAAGGTGGCGAAAGGATCGAAGACGACCCAGGCCCTGCGGGCCCTGAGCGTCGAGGTCGCGGGCGACCACAAGCGCCGGGTACGAGCGCCGTTCTGGCAGCAGTGGCTGTCCTTTGGTTTCGCGGCCAAGGGCTGAGCCGATGTTCGGGCGGAGATCTCAAAGCAGCGTCGTTCCGCTGCCGTCGCCCCAGTCGAGAAGCGGCCCCGAGCACAACCGCAGGGAGCCGGAAGGGCAGACTGCCGTGCCGGAAGCAGGTGCCGCGCCGCGCCATGACGTCCGGCTGCCGTCGGAGAGCAGTGCCGCGGCCCGCCGCGAGGCGGTCCTGTCCGAGAAGGTCGATCTCGACGCCGCCGTGCAGAAGATTCTGCCGACGGCCCGCCGCCGCATCGAACTGAGCGAAGTCCTGCGCATCAGCCGCGGCAACCTCGCCACCCAGATGGCCGATGTCGTCGACGCCGTCTGCGACGAAGAGGCCATTGCGCTGAACGTCGATGAACGACGGAAGGTTGTCACCACCGTCGTCAACCGACTGATCGGCGAAGCCAAACGCCACGTCCAGGGCCAGCCGGCCGAAGACGCTGCGGCCGATCCGGCGAAAAGCAGCATCATCGAAACGGCGAAGCATCGGGTTCAGCCGATCCTGATGGACCGGATCGACATCTCCAAGGCGGTGACGCTGCCGCCGGACGAGCTCGCCAGTCAGATCAGCGAAGTCGTCGGCGAAATTCTCGGCGACGAGAAAATTCAGCTCAACGGCAGCGAGCAGCGGGATCTGGTCACGACCCTGCTCAACGACCTTCTCGGCCTTGGCCCGCTCGAGGTTCTGCTCGCCGACGACAAGGTGACCGACATCATGGTCAACGGGCCGAAGCAGATCTACGTCGAGCGGGGCGGCAAGCTGACGCTCACCGACGTCACCTTCCGCGACGACGCCCACGTGATGAACATCGCAACCCGGATCGTCAGCCGTATCGGCCGGCGGGTGGACGAATCTTCGCCTCTGGTCGATGCGCGTCTGCAGGACGGCTCACGCGTCAACATCATCATTCCGCCGCTCGCGCTCGACGGCCCGACCATCTCGATCCGCAAATTCGCCAAGCAGAAGATCACGCTCGAAAAGATGGAAGGCGCGGGCAACATCTCCGGGCCGATGGCGACGGTCCTCAAGATCGCCTCGCGCTGCCGTCTCAACATCGTCATCTCCGGCGGCACCGGATCGGGTAAGACGACCCTGCTCAACGCCATGTCGCGAATGATCGACAACGGCGAGCGCATCGTGACCATCGAGGACGCGGCGGAGCTGCAGCTCCAGCAGCCCCATGTCGTTCGTCTCGAAACCCGCGCGCCGAACCTCGAAGGCAACGGCGAAATCACCCAGCGCGAGCTCGTCAAGAACGCCCTGCGCATGCGCCCCGACCGGATCATCCTCGGCGAAATCCGCGCCGGCGAGGCGCTCGACATGCTCCAGGCGATGAACACGGGCCACGACGGCTCGATGTGCACCTTGCACGCCAACCGGCCGCGCGAGGCATTGACCCGGCTGGAGAACATGGTCGCGATGACCGGGGTAAAGCTGCCCCACGAGGCCGTGCGCGCCCAGATCGCCGGCGCCGTCAACATGATCGTCCAGATCGCGCGCATGCGCGACGGCGTCCGTCGGATCACCCACATCACCGAGGTCGTCGGAATGGAGGGCGAGGTGGTCACGACCCAGGATCTGTTCACCTTCGACTTCGAGGGCGAAGACGCCCAGGGCAACCTGGTCGGCCGGTTCAAGGGCAGCGGCCTGAGGCCGAACTTCACCGCACGCGCCCAGTATTTCGGCCTTGATCGGGCTCTGCTCGAGGCGATCAACACCGATGCGGACTTCGGCCTATGAGCCTTCCCGTCATCATTATCTTCTTCGGTGTTCTTTTTAGCGTCGGCATCGTCGCTGTCGCTCTCGGCGGCAACAGCGCGCGTGCGATGGTGCGCAAGCGGGCGCGGGCGCTCAACCGCTCTCAGCAGAACAAGGCCAGTGTCGCAGCGAGCAGCCGCCAGGCGGCAGCGGCTAGCGTGAAGCGGTCGGAGACCCGCTCGGTGCCCTTCATTGAGGCTTTGACCAAGCGCATCATGCCCCGACAGGCCGCCCTGCGCGACCGTCTCGCCCGGACCGGCTACGCCATTGCCCCAGGCAGCTACGCGATGATCTGCCTCGGCGTCGCCGCGTTTGTCTGCGCCGCGATCTATCTGACGATCGGTCTTCTTCCCCTCGCGGCTCTGCTTGGCCTTGTCGCCGGCATGGGTCTGCCGCATCTGGTCGTCGGCATTCTTGGCGCGCGCCGCAAGGCGAGCTTCGTCAATCTGCTGCCCGAAGCCATCGATCTGATGGTCCGCGGCCTCAAGTCCGGGCTGCCGGTGACCGAGTCGATGGCCGCGGTCGGTCGCGAGATGATTG
>JBBSCD010000046.1:0-17081 GCA_038250645.1 Rhodospirillales bacterium | reverse complement strand
GCGAACTCTCAAGAAAGATGTTCGCTCTATGTTCTACACCACTCACCCCATGCCGTCACCACCACATTCGGTACCACCGGACGCAGAGGGATAAGCCTTTGACCTGGGTCCCCACTACCTGCCGCCGGGGCGCCGCTTTGTCAAACGATGCAGGGACCTGTCCCGCGCCCGCCTCTCCCCGGACGCGGCGCGATTAAGAGCGCGTTTCGAATTCTCGGCAATGACGGCTGACGGCGGCCATCTTACGCCGCATACCGACGCGCCGACCAAGATTGTCACGCTCATCGTGTCGATGATGCGTCCGGGCGAGTGGAACCCGACCTTCGGCGGCGGAACGGATGTGAACGTCCCGAAGGACGATCGGCTGGCGTTCAATCAGATGAACGAGCCCGCCCGTTTCGAGGACATGGACGTTGTCGCAACGTACGATTATGCGCCAAATCAGGCCGTTGTCTTCGTCAAGACCTTCAATTCGTGGCATTCGGTACCGCCGATCAGGGGGCACGGCTCGACAGCTTTGCGCAAGACCCTGACAATCAACATCGAGCGGTTTCTGTAGCCTTCTTAAGCGTGTGGGAAACGACGGCTCGGTATCCGTGATTTCGGCGCATCTGGCCCAGCATCCCGATCAGTCGGCGCGCTCGAGCGCTTTGATCGCCTCCACCGCGGTGCTGCAGCTTGCGGTAGAGCTACTTGAGTCCGGCGTCCAGGGCCCGGACATGCTAAGAGAGATCGCCCGCAACTCTCGCCACCGCCGAACTCAAACCGGCCGAGATTGGAACCCAATACGTCAAGCCATGCCGCCGAACGGAATCGTCCGCGGCGTCGCAGCGCCGAGGGTGTGATGATCGGCGCCGACATAAAGATCCATTGCCTCGCCGGCCTCCAGCGTTGCCTGCAGAGTTCCCGCCTCGAGGCGCACCAGAAGCCGGCGCCCGCGCCAGCGGACGCGGAAGGAGAGCGCGTTCCACTCGCTTGGGATGTGCGGATCGAACTCCAGCCCGTCATCGCGCAGGGTCAGTCCGGCGAATCCGAAAACCGCGGCCTGCCATAAGGCGCCCATGCTGGCGATGTGGATCCCGCCGGCGCTGCCGAGCGCCTGGTCGGTGATGTCCGTCGCCGCCGTCTCCTTGAAGTGGCGCATCGCCTTATCCATGCGGCCGAGACGGGCGGCGACCAAAGCGTGCATGCCCCGGCTGAGCGAGCTGCCGTGGCCGCAGCGAGGTTCGTAGTACTCGAAGTTGGCAATGTGCGTTTCCGGCGAGAACGCATGGGGCAACAGGGCGAGCAGGGCGACGACGTCGGCCTGCTTGACGACCTGAGAGCCCTGGGTCCGCTCGCGGCCGAGGATGACGTCCATCGGCACGGTGCGGCCCTTGAAGGCGTCAAGGTCGAGCTGCTCCAGACCGAAGAAGCCCTCGAACTGCTCGAAGAGGCGCGTGTCGCGCTGAAACCCGGTCACCAGCCCGCCGGCGACGGCACGCCAGGTTTCCAGCTCTGCGTCTTCCAGGTCGAGCTTGTTCATTAGGCTGTCGCCGGCCTGCGGCCAGCGGTCGGCGAGCATCCCGACCATCTCCAGGCCCCGCTCGATGTTCCAGCGGGCAAGGATGTTGGTGTAGGCGTTGTCGTCGATGTGTTCGTGATACTCATCCGGGCCGATGACCCCGCGGATGTGGTATTTCCCGTCACTCTCCAGCGCTGCCCGGCTCGCCCAGAAGCGGGCGGTGTCGAGGATGATTTCGGCGCCGCCGTCGAGGAGGAACTGGTCATCGCCGGTGGCTCGCCAGTATTGCCAGACGGCGTAGGCGATATCGGCGCTGATGTGCTGCTCCTGGGTTCCGCAGAGCACCTGTATGGCATTGCCGTTGAGGTCGAGCACCGCCTCGGGCGTCGTTTCCTCGCCGGTGTCGGCGGACTCCCAAGCGTAAAGTGCACCGCGATAGCCGAGGCGCTCGGCCTTGGCGCGCGCACCCGCCAGCGTGTGATAGCGATACATCAGCAGCGCCCGCGCCGCCTCCGGCCAAGTCAGGGTGTAGAACGGCAGGAGATAGATCTCGGTATCCCAGAAGACGTGGCCGAGGTACGAATCGCCCGTCAGCGCCCGTGCCCCGATCGAGACCCGATCGTCTTCGGGATTGGCGGCGCTGACCAGATGATAGACCGCGAACCGGAGCGCCTTCTGCGCCTCCTCGTCGCCGTCGAGCTCGATATCGGCGTCGGCCCAGCGCGCGGCCCAGGCAGCTTCGTGATCGTCGAGCAAGGCCTGCCAGCCGCGGGCGCGGGCGCGTCCCATGGCGACCTGGACGCGGATGGTTGGCTCTCGTGCGCTTTCATCGCCACGGGCGAAGGCAACGGTCCGCCAGAACATCGCGTGATCGCCGGGGCTATTGCGCCAGGACCACGAGCGCTTCAGGGGCTCGACGGTCTCCGCTTCCATCGCCTTGCCATTGATGGCGAGGCCCGCGTCGCTGGCGAGGGACAGCCATTTGCCGGAGTTCGTCCGCCAGAGTGCCAGATCCGGATCGAGACGCTCGATCTCGAGCGCGGTGCCGGTTGTTTCAATCAGGGCTTCGAGGGTGACATCGACCGGACGACCGTCGATCTTCAGCTCGAGAACGTGGAGGCCAAGCGCTCGTTCGGCCTGCGAGACCATGCGCAGGGCGCGGACCTGAACGAGGTGGCCGGCTTCCGTCTGTTGCTGCCACTCGACGAGCAAGTGTCCGCGACGGACGTCAAGAACGCGGTGGTGGGTAAGAAGCTTGCCGGAGCGGATGAACATCGGCTCGCCGTCAAGGATAATGCGCAGCCGCAACCAGTCCGGCGCCGGAACCAGCGCGGGGACCGGCGGTTCGGTATTCGGTACATCGAACAGCCCGGCGATGTAAGTGCGCGGCGACGAGGCCCAGTTGAGTGTGTGCAGCCAGGACACCCACATCGGTCCCCGGCTGATCGCCCGTGCGGCGCGGACGCCGAGGAAGCCGTTGCCGATGGCGAGCCGGGATTCGATCCCGCTCTCGCGGCTGGGATTATAGCTGGGCTCGTGAAAGGTCCACGCCGGCGCCGACGGCAGATCGAGCCGTCCCTCGAGCCACGACGTCGGTTTCGCTTCAGCCCGGTTGTCCATGATCGCGGTGCCTTATCCTGAAGTTTTCGCCCCGAACGCGCTCGCCGCGACGCCGGTGTGGGCGCCGCGCATCAGCCGGCCGGTGAGAAGATCCGGCAGCGACACGTCGTCCAGCGACGTCACTACGAGATCGGCCTTCTCAGCCGCGAGCAGATCCTCATCGTTGAAGCGGGCGATCCCGAGGCCGAGCATACCCCCAGCCTTGGCGGCGGCGATCCCGGCCGCGGCATCCTCGACAACGATGCAGCGCTCGGGCGGCATAGCCAGTTCTTCGGCAGCGAGCAGGAAGATCTCCGGGTGCGGCTTGCCGTGCTTCAAATCGCGGCCGCAGACGTTGGCGGCGAAAACATCGAGCAGACTGCCAGCGTCGTCGAGTTGGATCTGGACCATAAAGCGGTTGGCGTTTTTCGAAGACGAAGCCGCGGCCAGCGGTACGCCGCGCGCCCGCAGCGCGGTGACGAAGCGCAGCGCGTCGCCGTAGGCAACAAACTCGCCGGCGTCGATCAGGGTCTCGATCTGAGTCTGCTTGTAATCCGAATACTCAGCGGCGCGTCGTTCCACATCCGGGACGCCGAAGTACTCGAGTACTGAGCGGGCGCCACTCATCCGCGGCTTACCGGACAGCCGGGTCTGGTAGACCTCGGAGGTAAAGCGCTCAGGCGTATAGGACGTCGACGCGGCTATGTCCCGCCAGGGGCCTGCCATGAGCGTCGCCAGTGACTCCTGCCAAGCCCGTTCATGCGGAGAATCGACGAGTACGCCATCGACGTCGAAGATGACGGCGGGTGGCGCCGCATCGCCGTCGCTGCGAGAAGGCTCTCCGGTGTCTCGGCCTGGCGGCATTGTCAACCTCGTCGCTGCAGAGGGGTTTGAAGATCCGCTGTTGCGCTCGGCGCTAATTGGGCTGCGCCGTTTACCGGTCCTGTCGTACGCTGCCTGCGAGCGGATATCAATGCCAGACGACGCCGGTCGTCGCATCATCTCCTGCGGTCAAGGCCGGCCCGGTTAATCCGGACGCGGCATCTCCGGGGGAACGATCAGCGCTTTTTGTTCAGGCTGACTATTCAGGCAGCGCGCACCTTGCGGGCCTTTGCCAGCATGGCCTCGTAAAGCTTTACGTAGTCGGCGGTCATGCGCCGATCGGTGAAGCGCTCCTCGAACCGCTCGCGGATCTTGCGCCGGTCAAGAGTGTCGACCCGAGCCAGCGCGGCGACCGCCTCGTCGTCATTTTCGACGATGAAGCCGGTGAGACCATCGTCGATGACTTCGGGCACCGAGCCGCAGCGGTAGGCGATGACCGGGACGCCGCATGCCATCGCCTCGATCATGACCAGACCGAACGGCTCCGGCCAGTCGATCGGGAAGATGACCGCCTTGGCGTTGCCGAGAAAGATCTGCTTGGCGTCGTTCTCGAACTCGCCGGTAAAGCTGACCAGGTCCTGGTTGGCGTCGATCAATGGTTTGATGCTCTCGTCGAAATACTCTCGGTCAACCTTGTCGATCTTGGACGCCATTCTGAGCGGCATTTTCGTTCGCGCGGCGATGTTGATCGCCCGATCGGGACGCTTTTCCGGCGAGATCCGGCCGAGGAAGGCGATGTAGTCGCGTGACGGGTTTTCCTCATACGTGAGCAGATCTGCGGGCTGGCCGTGGTAGATGGTCGCCTGCCAGTTGACCGGCGGCAGCGGCAGTCGCTGGTTGTTCGAAATCGAGACCAGCGGCATGTCGGGAAATTCCCGGAACAGCGGCTGCAGATCTGGGAGGTCGAGGCGCCCGTGCAGGGTCGAAAGCGTGCGGTCGGCCATGTGCCGGAACAGCGGAAAATACGTGAAGTCAACGTGAAAATGGAGGATGTCGAAGTCGGCAGCGCGTTTCCGAATGGCTTCCAGAAGAAGAACGTTATAGGGCACGACGTCCTTGACCGTCGGATCGAGACGGAGCGCGCGATCGCTGACTGCGACCAGTTCGGCCTTGGTCTCAGAATCACCGCTGGCGAACAGCGTGACCTCGTGGCCGAGGCGCACCAGTTCCTCGGTCAGCCACGACACCACGCGCTCGGTACCGCCGTACAGCTTAGGCGGGACGCACTCGATCAGGGGAGCAATCTGCGCAATCCTCATCTCTTTATCCTCGGCAGCAATGTTTCAACGCAGGCTATAGACCATCTGCACCTTGGCAAAGTTGAAATTGCGCAAGGTTCACGACCAGCACGGGCGGACAGAATGGATGACATCCGCCGGTTGTGAAATATGATAAGTTAGAGTGCGCTGCAGCAGTTGTACGGGGCGCACAAACAGCTTGCGGCGCGGCGAAAGAAAAGGGCGCAGCAGGCGCTGCGCCCTCATTCGATTGCCGTCGATCGCTCGCGTCAGGCCGCGTGCGACGCGACCTCGATCTGCTTTGCCTCGCCGGTGCTGGCGCTCTCGCCCTCGATCGTCGCGCCGGGCGCTGCGTTGCCGGCGGTGATCGGGATCTGCCGCGGCTTCATCGCCTCAGGGATCTCACGCACAAGATCGATAACCAGCAAGCCGTTGCCGAGCGACGCGGCGACAACCTTGACATGGTCGGCGACCTGGAACTGCCGCTTGAACGAGCGCCCGGCAATGCCGCGGTAGAGGTAACGCGCTTCGCCGTCGCCCTCCCGCTTGCGGCCTTCGATAAGCAGCGTGTTCTCATGCGTTTCGACGCTCAGTTCGTCGTCGCCGAACCCGGCGACCGCGACCGTGATGCGGTACTGGTCTTCGCCGGTCTTCTCGATGTTGTAGGGAGGATACCCGTTCGCGGCGTCGGCAAGCTGTGTCGAGTTCTCCATGAGTCGCATCAGCCGGTCGAAACCGACGGTCGAACGGAACAGGGGGGAAAAATCAAACGTCGTCATCGTGACACATCCTCCGGTCAAGCAATGTGTGGGTGCCACCCTGGTCGCCCTGCGGCCGGCCCGTGGTGGCGCGGAGCCCCCTCCGGGCGGCTCCGCAGCAACGAGGTATGCTGCCTCGGTCAGCGTCGCAAGACCCTGTCGGGCAGATTTAAGCCATCGGTACACCTGCATATGCGGGGACGGCGGAGCGGCGGCGTGCGCAGCCCCGAACCCGAACGGCGTTTCGGAGCCCGATCGGCGCGACGCAAAGCGCGGCGCCAGCGGGCCGGATGGGGATCGGCCGGCCGCCGGCGCCAAGGTGATGCCGGAACCGCTACTCGCCGGCAGCCGGATGGTAGCGGAAGGAGGCGTGGACCCGTGCCCGGTATTCCACAACCTTGTTGTCCAGCATTCGCATATCGAGGAGTTCGACCTCGGCGACGCGCAGGTCTTCGAGATGTTGTGCGGCCTCCTCGACCGCGGACTTGGCCGCCTCTTCCCAGGAAGTGGGACTGCTGCCGACGATGCGGATGACCCGATACGTGCTCATGAGCGCCCTCCCGATGGTGGTTATCCCGCCCGGTTCAGGCTCCGAGCCCATCGTTGCGCCGCTTGTTCACCGCTCCGCGGCGTGCCGGATGAGCGGAGACCGCCCGAGCCCATGATTATTATTGTACCACAGCCGGCATGTCGGCGGCATAGCCGCCGGGTCGGCGATTGCGGTTTACCTCCCGCGCGCTATCGGCGCCGCAGCGCCGGATTGAGCGTGTAGGTCCCGACCCAGGTTCCCTTGGCGAGGACGTGCGGCGCCATGGCCTTCATCGCCTGGTCGCCGCCGAAGGCGCCGCTCAGCCCAAGGCTCTCGACGTCCAGCGCGTAAATCGCAAAGTGATAATGGTGAACGATCTCGTCGTTCCACGGCGGGCACGGCCCGTCATAGCCGGCGTACTCGCCCTTCATGTCTTCGTCCTCGGCAAACCAGTCCGTGTAGCTGTTGATCCCGCGGACGCCATGCGCTGTTTTTCCCGGAGGCTTGCCGCCGGCGACGATACCACTGGCGTCGGCGCCCTGGACGAGTCGGGGCATGCTCGCCGGGATGTCGACGAGCACCCAATGGTAGAAATCGACGCGCGGCAGATCGGCGGGAACGGTCATGTCCTCCTTGTTCACGGCATCCGGCTTCGACGGCACGTCGGGGTCATGGCAGATGATGGCGAAAGACCTCGTACCGTCCGGCGCGCCTGACCACGCGATTTCCGGGCTGATGTTCTCGCTCATGGCGACATGGCCTTCTTCGGCCGGGATGCAGAAAGCGAATTTGTCCGGTATCGGCTCGCCGTTCGCCCAACCGGCGATGGTGACGGTCAGTGTCGCAGTCATCGGTCCTCCTTGTTCATCAGCGTCCTAGGTCAACCGCGCCGCGTCTAAGTTAGGGCACGCCGTCGGTGCATGCGAGAGCAACGGCGGTGGCTGCATTCTGTCCCAAATCCTGTCGCGATCGCGGCTGCGCCCCCATGTCGGCCTTGCGGCCGACGTGGCGCACCTGCGGCAGCCGAGGCTGATCGGATCCGGAACCCAGCATGCGGTTGTTCCTCTCGATTGCTCTGACCTGGTTGGTCGCCGGCTGCTCGCTGCTCAAGCCGCTGCCGAAGGAGACGTCGCTGGACCAGCGTCTTGCGGTTTTTCCGACGACGGGGCTGCCGCTGGCGGGCCCGGTGACGGTGCGGTGGGACGACCACCAGATCCCGTTCATCGAGGCTGACCACGACGACGACGCCGCGTTCGCGCTGGGCCTGGTCCACGCCCACCTCCGCCTCGGCCAGATGGCCATTTACCGCCGCATCGCCCAGGGGCGGATCGCTGAGATGGGCGGTCCGCTCGCCGCCGATATCGACCACGGTCTGCGGATCATCGACTTCGGCAAGGCCGCGGCCGAGAGCGAGGCGCGCATGTCGCCCGAGGCGCGGCGGTGGGTCGAGCGCTTCGTCGCCGGGATCAACCTTTATCAGGAGCGGCTCGAGGTCTTGCCCTATGAGTACGCCGTCCTCGGTCTTGAGCGAGAGCCGTGGACGGTGCGCGACGTGCTCACCTTCGGCCGCCTGAGCGGGACCGACGTCACCTGGCTGGTCTGGTTCCGGCTGCTGCCTCTGCGCCAACGCGCCGACTGGCCGATGCTGTGGAGCCGGCTTGTCGAGGCCGGCAGCCGCTCGTTGCCGAGCTTCGAGGCCAGCGGCGGGTCGGATGTGCTTGGCGGGCTGCTCGAAGGCATTAGCCGATCGGGCAGCAACAGCATCGCCATTGGCCCGGAGCACACGACCACCGGCAGCGCACTGATCGCCAGCGACCCGCATCTCGGCCTCAACCTGCCGAACACCTGGATCCTCGCCGGGCTGAAGTCGCCGTCGTACCACGTGGTCGGGATGATGGTGCCGGGGCTGCCGCTGTTCGCCATCGGCCGCAATCCGGACATAGCCTGGGGCGGGACCAACATGCGCGCCGCAGCAAGCGACCTGGTCGACCTTTCCACGGTCCCCCAAGAGGTCATTTCAGAGCGGCGCGAGACGATCAAAGTTCGCGGCTGGCGCGACCGCGAGGTCATCGTACGGGAAACGGCGCGCGGGCCGATCATCTCGGATGCACCGCAATTGGCCGATCTGGGCCTTCCGCCGCTGGCTTTGCGCTGGATCGGGCATCAGCCGAGCGACGAAATCTCGGCGATGCTGGAGGCCAGCCGGGCGCGGTCGTTCCCCGCGTTTCGGAAGGCATTCGCGGCGTTCTCCCTGCCGGCGCAGAACATGATCTATGCCGATGCGAGGGGTAACATCGGCGAGATCATGGCGGTCCGGCTGCCGGCCCGCGATCGGAAAACGCCGGCCGACATCACGACCTCGGCGGAAGCCAGCGACACGGACTGGTCGCGGATCCTGACCAGCCCCGAGCTGCCCTACAGCTACAACCCGGCGAAAGGTTTTCTCGCCTCGGCCAACAACTGGCCGACAGACGCCGGCGACATCCGCATCGGCTATTTCTTCTCGCCCGGATACCGGGTCCGGCGCATGGCCGAACTGGTCGAAGAGCACGGTCTGATGAGCATGCAGGATGCCGGCGACCAGCAGCGCGACGTCGCGCTCAGCGCGTCGCTGGCGCTGCGCGATGCCTTCCTCCATCAGCTTGCCGCGGCGGGCCTCGGTCCCGACGATGCCGGTCTCGCTCCCGACCAGCGTGCCGTCGTTGCGCGTATGGCCCGGTGGGACGGGCGCTACGATGAAGGCTCGCGCGGCGCCGTCGCCTTCGAAATCTTCCGCGCCGAGTTCACCGAAGCCTTCTACCGGGCCAAGCTGGGCGACGAGGACTGGAAGGCCTTTACCGGCGCCGGCGAAATCATGGCTTTGCTGGCGGAGGATCTTGAGGCCGCCGAACCGGCGGTGGTCGTGCCCCTCTTGCGCGACGCCCTGACCTCGGCCGGGGGAAAGATCGACGACTTCGCCGAGTGGGGCGAGATGCATCGGCTCAAGCTCCGCCATCCACTGGCGTTCCTGCCGCTCATTGGCGGTCGGTTCGAGTTCGCCAATTACCCGGCCGGCGGCAGTTCCGAGACGCTGATGAAGACGGCGCATCCGTTGACCAGCGAACGCCACCGCGTCAGCTATGGTTCGAATGCCCGCCACATCTCCGATATGACGGACGTCGACAAAAACGACTTTGTGCTCCTCGGCGGCCAGGACGGCTGGCTCAATAGCAGTACCTTTCTCGATCAGGTGCCGCTGTGGCGCGAGGGCCGCCACGTCCAGCTGCCGCTTCGACCTGAGACGGTGCGCCGGCAGTTCACACGGGTTATGGCCCTGTCGCGCTGAGCGCGAAGCACGACAGGTTCGAGCCTTGATCGACGCCACGCCCCTGCTTCGACTCTACGCCCGCGCAAGGCTGTCGGCGCTTGCCCGCCTGGATCTCGTGGAGGCGCAGCGCCGCCAGCTTCTCCGGCTGGTGCGCACGGCCCGGGCAACCCGGTTCGGTCGCGACCACGATTTTGCAGCGATCCGGAGCGTGGAGGACTTCCGGCGTCAGGTTCCGCTGCGTCGCTATGAAGATTTCTGGAAGACCTACTGGCAGGGCGACTATCCGCGGCTCGACGACTGCACCTGGCCTGGCGTAATCCCTTTCTTCGCCGTGAGCTCCGGAATCACCACCGGGGCGACCAAGAACATTCCCTGCACCCGCGACTACGCTCTTGTGGTCAGCAGCTGCGCCGGGCTGTGGGCCTACTTTCTCGGCGACACCGTGCGCCTTGTCGCGCTCGATCCGCCGCGCCTCGTCGTTACCGGAAGGACCGCCTACGGCCTGTCGGCATTCGGCGAGCATCTGATCGGCGAGCAGATCGAAGACGCCGTCGCCACGGCGGCAAGCGCCATCGGCTGCGACGTCACCGACTTCACCGTCGGCCCTCTTGTGCCTGATGGACGACGCGGCCGAAGCGGCGAGGGAGGAGCGGGCGGACATCTGTTCATCGTCGAGTTTGCCGGTAGCTCGCCGCCGGCGGATGCGCTCGGTGCCTTCGCCACCGCGCTTGACGCCCGTCTAAGTGACCTGAACGAGGACTACCGGGTCCATCGTGCCAGCGATTATGGCATGGCGCCTCCGCGGATCCGGGCGTTGCCGTCCGGCGATTTCGCCGCTTGGATGAAGACGCGGGGCAGGCTCGGCGGGCAGAACAAGGTGCCGCGGGTGATTACGGACGAGGCCCTGTTCCGCGACCTGCGCTCGTTCGTGAGCCGGGCATCCGGGCGAAGTCCGGATCCTCGCCATCGACAGCCGTGAGCGTTGCTTCGCCGCTAGCGTTGCCGCGCAGAGGCACCAGCGCCGCTGCCGGCATTGCGCCCCGCGTACCGGCGAGAACCTGCTCGAGCCGATCGAGATCGCGGAAGCGGATGTCGTGCTGCGCGAACGGAATTTCGATGCCGCTGTCGCGGAAGGCTAGGTCGATGGCGAAGCGCAGATCGCTGGCGACGAACAACCGCTTCTCGATGTCCTTGATAAAGGCGCGGACCTCAAAGTCCAGTGCACTGGCGCCGAAGTCGCGGAACACGACGTACGGCGTCGGCCAGCTGGAAATTTCCACGTGCTCGCGGGCGCAGCCGAGGAGGATGTCGCGCACCTTCTGCGTATCGCTGCCGTAAGCGACGCCAACGCGGACGTCGACCCGACCGGTCTTGTCCTTGTGAGTCCAGTTGAGGACAGCCGACTGCAGCAGCTCGGAATTCGGCAGGATGACCGAGGCGCGCTCGAAGGTTTCGATCTCGGTGGCCCGCACATTGATGCGCTTGACGTATCCCTGCTGGGCGCCAACCACCACCCAGTCCCCGACCTTGATCGGACGCTCGACGAGAAGGATCAGGCCGGAGATGAAGTTGTTGACGATATTCTGCAGGCCGAAGCCGATGCCGACGGACAGCGCGCCAGCGACAATGGCGAGGCTTGAGAGGTCGATGCCCAGAACAGCGATCGCGAGGAGCACGGCCACCGTCGAGCCGATATAGCCGACGCCGACCGAGATCGAGTTGCGAACGCCGAAGTCGAGCTCGGTCAGCGGCAGCACGCGCTCGGTCAGGGCCCGGCGAACGGCGCGTGTCATCAGCAGGGCGAGGACGAAGACCAGAACGGCGATGGCGGCGTCGATCAGCGATAGCCTGACCCCGCCGATTGTGAACCCACTGAGGAAGTCTCCGATCCAGCGACGGATGTCTTCGCTGGGGACGCCCCAGCTCGGCATAACGACGTAGACGCCGACACCGACGAGAAGCGGACCGGCCAACGCTTGCAGCCAGAACCTGATCAGGCCGCCGCTGCGCGCGCCGAGACCACAGCGATGGGTCACAAACGTCGACCGCAGGCTCATGCAGATGACCTCGCGGAGGAGGCCGCGGCAGAGGTAGATGAGGGCGAAGATCGCGCCGCTGATCAGCAGATTGCCGATGAGATAGTGGCCGAGCCGGACGTAGCCGGCGGAGGCGGCAAGGACGCCGGCAATCGCGAGGGCGCTGATGCTCCAGCGCAGGACGGTCCAGGCGCGGCGGCGGCCGGCTCCGGCCGGAGGTGTGCTTGCGTCTGTTGCCGCCGCCTGCAGGCTGGCCGGCGCGCGCCAGATCAGTCCCTGCATGATCGCGACGATGCCCAATGCCTCGATCGCGCCCATGCCCATGGCGTATAGCGCGAGCAGATCCGAAGACAGCACCATCTCCCGGGTCGCATGGGAGAACAGCAGATCGAAGGTGTAGACCGCTGCGAGCGCGATGATCCGCCGGTTCAGCATCCGCGCCGCCGTCGGGGCGAGTGATGTCAATCGCCACTGCGGCAGGTCCGGCGCGAGCACCGCGCGGGAGAAGGCCGTGCTCAGGATGAAGAAGATCAATGCGGCGCATGCGGCGGTGACGACCCTGCCGGCAAGTGTGTCCGCCATGTCCGCGTCCGCCTGGACCCGGAAGTAGACGCAGGCCACAATGGCCGCCGGAACCATGCCGTCGGCGACGCTCTCGGCGATGGCGGCGACAAGGCGGCGTGCGTAACTTGGCGCGGATATGGTCACGTCGCGTCCCAGCTTGCTCAGCAACGCGCGCCGAACCAGCCAGCCGGCGATCGTTGCGCCGGCAAGAAAAAGCATGCGCCAGTTCAACCAGAAGGCGCGCCATCTGTCGTCGCTCAGGCCGGCCAGCCATGCGGTCGGCGCGCTGACGATCGTCTCGATCACGGTCGCCGCCTCGCTGATCACCGGCGCCAGACGCGAGGGCGTCAGAGGCGACCGGAGCCTCTGGCCAAGTTGTTCGATCAGGCTGCGCCGGTAGACTTGCGAAAGTTCGTCCTGAAGGCCGGCGGCGCGCGCTCTGGCTAGGTCGGCCTGGGCGGTCTGCGCCCGCCCGGCGGCAATCGCGTCATTCAGTTCGCGCCGCTTCTGGACGATTTCCCAGGCTTCATTCGGCTCATCGTTTCCCGGCGCAGGACCCAGCGTGTTCAGCAGCCGGACATTGGCGTCAACTACGGCCTGCGCCTGCGCGGCTATCCTCTTCGCCTCTTCACTGACCGATGACAGCTGGGCAGCGAACGCGGTGTGTTGGGCGGGGGTGTAGGGAAGGCCGCTGACGTAGGCTTCGACAGAATCGAGAGTCTGGCTCCAGCCGGCGATGATGGCTTGAACAGGCTGGCCCGGAACGTGGTCCTGCGCCATGGCGGCGCCAGCGCCAACGGCTGCGCAAAGCGCAAGGATCATGGCGATCAGGCTTAGCCGGGCGCGGTTCGGGGCGAGCTGTAACATGCCAGACCGGACAGCGAAAGCCAACGCTTTCAGGTTCCTCATGAGCGGCAGTGGTCGTCCTGTTGGGATCCGCAGATTATAATGGTCCAAACGGGGGTGATTAACCAGCCAAAGCGCACGGTGGCCTTCTCGAGGATCTGGCGCTTTGCGCGACCGCCTGCAGATCCGTGCCCGCCTCAATGACGTATCTAACTGCAATAAGACGCGCAGGCGTGGGCGAGGACGCGGTCTTGGTGCTGAAAAACCTGCTCATCACGGCCCTGATGGTCGTTGCAATGGGAACGACGACCGCGGGCGCCGGCAATGTTTCTGCCTACGACTTCTCATTTACGTCGATCGACGGCGGACAGCTCCCCCTAGCGCTCTACCGCGGGACTCCGGTGCTCGTTGTCAACACGGCATCATTTTGCGGATTTACCCAACAGTATCAGGATCTGCAGTCGTTGTGGGCGCGCTACCGCGACCGAGGACTTGTCGTTCTCGGCGTGCCGTCGAACGACTTCGGCAACCAGGAGCCGGGGTCGGAAGCCGAAATCAAGCAGTTCTGCGAGGTGAATTTTGCCGTCGACTTTCCGCTGACGGCCAAGGTGCATGTTGTCGGGCCGAACGCGCACCCCTTCTACAAGTGGGCGCAGGCGGAACTGGGCCCGCAGTCCGCGCCACGGTGGAACTTCCATAAATACCTGATCGCCCCGGACGGCGCGGTCGTGCGTTTCTTCCCAACGATGACGTCGCCTCTGTCCGAGGACGTGATCAGAGCAATCGAACCGTTTCTGGAAAAACCGGAAGGATAAATCGGCCGCACGCCCGCCGCGGCGACGGCAGCTTTATTTCCGACCAATTTAGTTTAGTATTGGCTGGCGCGATGATGACTATAATAATCAAATTGTTGCAGGCGATGGCGCAGGTATCGACTGATCCATGGCGGGCGGCGGCACGTATGACGGTAGAACATTCCTGCTGCAAGGGTTAGAGATGGAATTGCAGGCTACCGTCAGCGGAGCATCATGCGGGATTGGACCGCTGACAGCCGTTCGCGCTTTAGCCTGGGTTCGGACGCAGCGGGATCGTTTCGTGACCAACGAAGAGCTCTGTGGCCTCGTCGAAGCCATCGCCACCCGGCGCGACCGGGATGCTTTCGCGTGTCTGTTCAAACACTTTGCCCCGCGGTTGAAGGGTTTCGGCATGCGTCGGGGAACCGATGCGGCCTCATCGGAAGAGTTGGCTCAGGAAACCATGCTCACGGTGTGGCGGAAGGCCGGAACGTTCGATCCGCTTCGCGCCACCGTGTCGACCTGGATCTTCACGATCGTGAGGAACAAACGGATCGACCTTTTCCGTCGCCAGGGCCATCCGGACGCCGATCTGAGTGAGGCAAACGAGACGGCTTACGAGGGGCGGGCGGCCGACGATGAACTGAGTGTGTCCGAAACCGGCGCCATGCTGCGCCAAGCCCTGACGGGGCTTCCGAAGGACCAGGTCGCCGTCTTGCAGAAAGCGTTCTTCGAGGACAAATCGCACAGCGTAATAGCCGATGAGCTTGGCCTGCCGCTGGGAACAGTGAAGTCGCGTATTCGGCTGGCGCTGGCGCGGTTGCGCAATGCATTGCCGGAGGATTGCCAATGATCACGCACCACCCGGCAGCGGAACTGCTTCTCGACTTCACTGCCGGCGCGATGAGCGAAGGTGTAGCTCTGGCCGTTGCAAGCCATGTGGCAATGTGCGGATCCTGTCGTGGCGATGTCGCTTTGATCGAAGCGGTCGGTGGCGCCTTGCTGGAGAGCGTCGAGGGTGAAGCGGTCGCTGCCAGTCTTCTCGATCAGACGCTGGCGATGCTCGACACGCCGGATGCATCCGTTGCTCCTTCGCCGCGCCTGGAACCGGGCAGCGCCGAACCCGTTCCCGAGCCGCTGCTACGCTACATCGGCCGCGGACTTTCCCATCTCGCTTGGCGCCGGGTAGCCGGAATGGCCACGGTCGAGGAAGCAAGGCTTCCGATGGTAGCCAAGAACATCAAGGTTGCGCTCATGCGGCTGAAGGCCGGCAGCCTGGTGCCGAAACATTCACATCGGGGAAACGAGTTCACGCTCGTTCTCGCCGGCGGCTTCAGCGATGGCGTCGAGAAATATGGACCCGGCGATTTTGCCGCCCGGGATACCTCGCACACGCACAAGCCTGTCGTGGATGACGACGCGGACTGTCTGTGTCTCGTCGTTCTCGACGCACCGCTGCGCCTGTCCGGCGCAGTGGGGACGATCGTCAACCCCTTCCTCCGTATCTGAACACGGAGGGGAGTTGGCACCGGTGCTTGCCAGCCTCGACAACGCGGTCAAACGCGGCACCCTCCATGTGTCATCCAGAATTACGTTGGCGCTGTTGCTGACGGTGCTGCTTGCTTGCCCCAGTGCTGCGAGATCTACAGCGACACGGTCGGGGTGTTCGCATGCTTCGGCACCCGATCCGATGACATTGTATGGCGACACTCTGGCATTCGAGGTCCGCCGGAACAACCGGCAGGTCGGCACGCATAGAGTTCGCTTCACCCGTGACGGCGATGTCCTGGCAACCCGGACCCGGTTCGACGTGCGGGTCGACGTCCTTTTCTTCAGCGCCTATCGCTACGTTTATGAATCGAGAGCCACATGGCGCAATGGCTGCCTGTTGTCGCTCACGGCGAAGACCGACGACAATGGCGAGCGGGCAAATGTAACCGTTAAGCGAGAAGGGAACCAACTCGAGGTCAATGGGTCCGGCGGCGCATCAACGACCGGCGTATCAACGCTGCCGACGGAGCATTGGAACGCCGACGTGGTGAACGAGCGCGCGGTCATCAACACGATCACCGGCCGGGTGAACGTTGTGGATGTGAAGTTCGTGGGCCTTGAGCAGGTGGAGACGGAGAACGATGGTCCTGCTACGGCCCGTCACTTCGTCTACCGCGGCGAGCTGAACAACGAGGTCTGGTATGACGAAGACGGGCGATGGGTGAAGATGCGGTTCCCCGCCAAGGATGGCTCGACGATCGAGTATCGCTGCGTGAGCTGCGGGCGCGGCGCATCGACCAGTCGGTCATGAGGCGCGATTTCGCGTGACCATCGCCTGGTGCACGGGAGCAGGTAAAGGAATCGGCCGAGCGGTAGCCTACCGTCTCGCACGCGATGGCATGCGTTTGGCGGCAAGTTCGCGGACGGCGGCCGATCTGGAAACGCTCGCCGCCGAGAGCGAAGGGCTAAGCGGTACGATTCGGCCGTATCCTCTCGACGTGACCCAGGAAGAAGACGTTGCCGCGACCGTTGACGCAATCGAGGCGGAGATGGGTCAGCTCGATCTTGTGATCCTTAACGCCGGAACTCACACGCCCGTCAGCGCCGAGAATTTCGAGACCGGCATCTTCCGCAAGCTGATGGAAACCAACTTCATGGGCACGGTCAATGCGCTCGCGGCGGTGCTTCCTCGCTTCATCGACCGGCGCGCTGGCCACATCGCCGTTGTCGCCTCGGTGGCCGGCTATCGGGGGCTGCCGACGGCAGCCGCCTACGGGGCGAGCAAGGCGGCGCTGATCAACATGTGCGAGGCGTTGAAGCCGGAGTTCGACGGTTACGGCGTTCAACTCACCCTGATCAATCCCGGCTTCGTCAAGACGCCGCTGACCGACCGTAACGAGTTCAAGATGCCCTTCCTGATGGACGTCGACGATGCCGCTGATCGGATCGTGGCCGGGCTGAAGACGGGTCGCTTCGAAGTGACCTTTCCGAAACGCTTTACCTGGGGCATGAAGCTCGCGCGCTGCCTGCCCT
>JBBSCD010000045.1:0-17239 GCA_038250645.1 Rhodospirillales bacterium | reverse complement strand
GTAGTTGCCCATCGAGGCGTAGACCTGGTCCGGATCGTCGGGCAGCGTCGGCGCGTCGGCCTTCTTCTCGTGGAAGCCGATGATCCGCCCGCCGCGCGTGGTCTCGATAACCCCGAACTCCTTGGCGTACTTCTTGTCGGTCGGAATGGCCGCGACCGTGATGTGGGCCCGCTTCTGCTCGTGAAACTCAATCATCTCGCGGATATTCATGCGATAGATGTGATCGGCGCCGAACACGGCAACAACGTTTGGGGCGGACTGCTCGATGAGGTTGATATTCTGGTGAATGGCGTCCGCAGTACCGCGGTACCAGTCCTTGCCTTCCGAGCGCATCTGCGCCGGCACCGGCACGATGAAGTCGTTCTTGAGCAGGCTGCCGAATTGCCAGCCGTCCGAGAGATGCTGGAGCAGCGACTGGCTGCGAAACTGGACGACGACGTAGATCGAGTAGATGCCCGAGTTGACGAGGTTGCTGAGGACGAAGTCGACGATGCGGTACTTGCCGCCGAACGGGACAGCCGGCTTCGCCCGCTCCTTGGTCAGTGGATAAAGCCGCGTCCCCTCACCGCCGGCCAGCACGAGCGCGAGAACTTTGAGCTCCATAATCGCTCCCCCTTTTGGTTTTGACGCCGGTAAATCCTTTCGACCCTTGTAGCACCGGATCCGCGGCCGCCGCATCGTTTCTTTGCCTGTGGCCGGGTCGCCACGCTTACGCCGCGCGATCGGCTTGTCACCCAAGTCCCGGTGCAAGAACCGGGAACCTTTCTCACCACAGTCCGTTGACGCCGGAAGTTCGGCGGCGCGGCCCCTCGGGCTCGCGGCGACCGATGAGCGTAAGAGCAGGTCGGAGCAAGTTTTGAGTGCAGAGCTTGCCCTAGGACACCGTCCCGCAGGGCGGTAGCGCCAACACTTGCGTTTAGCAGTTTAGGAACAACGGGCGTCGGCGGCCGCTAACGGATCGGCTGCAGGGCGATGTAAAGGAGTATTAGGATAATGGCACAGGGTAGAGTTGCGAATGCAGGCGCGTACGCGTCGGATGTTGACGCTCCAGCGGCGGTCAAGCGCACCTCATGGGGTGCGATCTTCGCGGGCGTAATCATCGTTCTCATTGTCCAGGTGCTGCTTAGCATGCTGGGCGTCGGCATTGGTGCTAGCACCGTCGACGTGGTCGAGGGTCAGTCCCCGCAGGCATCGACCCTCGGCATCGGCGCCGGCATCTGGTGGGTGGTGGCGTCGCTGATTTCGGTCGCCGTCGGCGCCTGGGTCGCCGGCAGGCTGGCAGGCATGCCCCAGCGGATAGACGGGGCTCTGCATGGGCTCGTGACCTGGGGTCTCTCGGCGTTGGTCGTCTTCTATCTCGCAACGACGGCCATGAGCAGCCTTGTCGGCGGCGCGTTCTCGGTGGTCGGCTCGGCGGTACAGACGGCCGGGCAGGCGGTCTACCAGGGCGGCCAGGCCGCCGCCAACGCGTCGAACCAGAACATGCAGCTTCCCGGGGCGCTCGGTCAGCTCCAGGATCAGGTCGAGCAGCGGCTGGACCAGATCATGAGCCAGGCCAACCAGAAGCTTCAGCAGGCGGCCGATAATCCGGATGTTCGCAATGCGTTGCGCCGGATCGTAATGAACGGCGACGGCCTCAGTCAGGCCGACAAGGACCAGGCGATCAACGTCATCGTCGAGAATACCGACATGAACCGCCAGGAAGTGGAGCAGCAGATCCAGAAGCTGCAGCAGGCCTACCAGAACCTGGTGCAACAGGCCAAGCAAGCCGCCGAGACCGCGGCCAATACCGTTGCTCAGGCTGCGATCTGGGCCTTCATCGCCCTCGTCGTCGGCGCCATCGTCGGTGCGGCTGCGGGCGCTGCCGGCTCGCCGCGCGATCTTCGTTCGCGCGCCTACCGTTAGCAGAAGTAGCAGCACCAGGTCGCTTTAGCGAAAGCCCCCTCTCCCGCAGCGTGCGGGAGAGGGCCTCGGCAAAATCCGGGATGACGCCCGCGGCGGCGTAGTTATATCCTCCAGCCCAAGACCAACGTGGGGCAAGACCGGCAAGGTTTGCCTCTTCTGGAGGACGGCCATGAACATCGGCTCGCTTCTGCCGCGCCACGCCCGTTATCGTGGCGACCATCCGGCGCTGATCGTCGGCGACCGGCGGTTGACCTACCGGGAGCTCAACGCCGAAGTCAATCGGCTGGCGAACGCCCTGCTGGCGGCAGGGCTCGGCAAGGGTGACAAGTTCGCCACCCTGCTGCCGAACTGCCTCGAGCTGATGGTGGCCTACTGGGCGGCGGCCAAGACCGGACTCGTCATCGTCCCGCTGAGCACCATGCTCCAGGATCGCGGGCTGGTGAGCCTGCTCACCGACTCCGACACCGCATTGCTCATCACGGATGCCGCTTTCGCCGAAACGCTGACGCGCCTTCGCGAGCAGTTGCCGGAGATCCGCGCCGACCGCTTCATCCTCGTCGGCGCGGACGGCTCCTCGGAGATGACCGCCTATGACGACTTCATTGCCGGGGCGGGCACGGAGGAGCCTCCCGATGTAGGCCTGGGCGACGACGACATCTACAACATCATGTATTCGAGCGGGACGACGGGGCTGCCCAAGGGTATCGTCCACACCCACTACGTCCGGGCCATGTACTGCACGCTGTTCTCCCAGTGCTGGCGGATGACGCCGGAGAGCATTGTCCTCCATGCCGGCGCGATCGTCTTCAACGGCGCCATGCTCGACCTCATGCCGTGGATGTTCGTCGGCGGTACCTACATCCTCCACGACAGCTTCAACGCCGAGCGGGTGATTACCGACATAGAGCGCTGGAAAGTGACCCACGTCGTCATGGTCCCCGCGCAGATCATGGCCATTTTCAACAGCCCCGACTTCGCGCCCGAGAAGCTGGCGTCGCTGGAGATGCTGCACAACGTCGGCGCCCCGCTGCTGCTGGAATACAAGCGCAAACTCAACGACCGGCTGCCCGGCCGCTTCTACGAGCTGTATGGGCTGACTGAAGGGTTCATGACCGTGCTCGACAAGCACGACGCCATCCGCAAGGTCGGCTCGGTCGGCGCGCCGCCGCCGTTCATGGAAATCCGCATCATCCGCGAGGACGGCAGCGACTGCGCTCCGGGCGAAGTCGGGGAGATCATCGGCCGGAGTCCCTGCATGATGCCCGGCTACTACAAGCGGCCGGACCTGACCGCGCAAGCGATCATCGACGGCTGGCTGCATACCGGCGACGCCGGCTATCTGGACGAGGACGGCTACCTGTTTCTCGTCGACCGGATCAAGGACATGATCATCACCGGCGGGGTCAATGTCTTCCCCAAGGACATCGAGGAAATCCTGATTCAGCATCCGGCGGTGGGCGACGTCGCCGTCTTCGGCGTCGCCGACGACAAATGGGGTGAGGTGCCGGTCGCCGCCATCGTGCCGCGCGAAGGTGAGAAAATATTGCGCGACGACCTGGTGGCCTGGACCAACAGCCGCGTCGACGCGAAGTTTCAGCGGATCAAGGACGTGGTCTTCTACGACACCTTCCCGCGCAACGTCGCCGGCAAGACCCTCAAGCGCGAGATGCGCGATACCTACGCGAAGTCATAGGTGGGAGACCTCAGCCCGATCTCTCGGTCCGCATCCCACCTCAGGCCGTCGCGGCGGCGCCGGGTGCCGCGTAGGCCGGGCCAGGCGCATTGCCCCGGCGATAAGCACCAAAGTCCCGGCATAGGCGATCAGCTGCGCCGCCGCCGGCCGGTCGACGTAGCCTACCAGGGTCTGCAGCGCCAAGCCCACGAGGCTGGTGTCGGCGAGCGCGCCCGAAGTATCCCACACCGGATCGATGAGCGGCGGGATGAGGCCGGCCTGGATGAGCATGCCGACGGCCTGCGAGGCCATGCCGGCGGCGAGAAGAACGATCAGCCAAGTCGTCGCCGCGAACAGCCAGCGGGTCGGGATGCGCAGCAGGCCAAGATAGAGCAGCGCGGCGACGCCGGCGCCCAGCGCGATGCCAAGCGCGGAACCAATGGCCATTCCGGCGGCGTTGCTGCCGGCTCCAGCGATGCCGTAGAGGAAAAGGACCACTTCGGCGCCCTCGCGTAGAACCGCGATCGCGATGACGACGCCGACAACCGCGAGTGACCGCTCCCCCATCGAAACGGCTTGGCCGACGCTGCGCATCCGACCAGCGAGCTCGCGGCCATGCCGGGTCATCCATACCGTGTGCCAGCCAAGCATCACAACCGCAAGGCCGAGCACCGATGCGTTGAACACTTCCGGGCCGACACCCGCCAGAGCTTGGGCCAGGATGTCGGCAGAGGCTGCAACCACCGCGGCGGCAAGGATGCCCGCAACGATGCCGCCGCCGACCCACCGACCGCGGCCGGCGACGCTCTGGGTCGCGGCGAGCATGATGCCGATCACCAAACCCGCTTCGAGGACTTCACGAAAGACAATTACCATGCTCGGTAGCATCGGCGGTTCCGTTTCATTCCCGGCGGCGCGTCCAATCGCCCGCCCTCACTCGGCGATGATGACACCCTTTGCGGTGTCTTCGTTGAATTCGCCGACGAATTCATAGCGCCCGGCACCAAGGGGGCGAACCCGCAACGTGATCTCGGAGCCGGCGGGGACGATCTTTTCCAGCTTGAGCGCGTGGCTCTCGAACTCCTCCGGCGTCGTATCGCGGTTCCTGACCACGATATGGAACGGCTGGCCGGCTGCGACCTTGAGTTCGGCCGGCGAGAACCGGTGGTTTTCGAGTGTCAGGGTGTACGCGCCCGGAGCTTCGGCGCGCAGGCTCGGGGGAGCGAGCAGGATGGTTGCCACGGCAACGCAGACGCTAATGCGAATTAATATCATCATTGGGGCATGACAACACCCGGCAGCATCGCTGTCAACCCCCGCTGCGCCAGTGTAAAGAATGCTATCAGCCCTCGCGGCGGTGGCTGAGCAGCCAGTCGTAGAGCGCCGGCTCGGCATAGGCCGCGTCGCAGGTGCGTACGTGCGGCCCCTGTCCGCCGCGATGGCCGAGGCGGTAGGCCTTCTCGACCAGCCGGCCATGGCCGGCAAGGCGGGTAACGATCTCGCGTGAGCCGGAGGTGAGCTCGGGGATCTCGTCGTCCTCGCCGTAGGCGATCCACAGCGGCAGGTGGGCAAGCTCCGGCAGGGACTGCGGCGTCGCGCAGGCGCCGCAGATAGACGCCAGCGCGGCGAAGCGGCGGGGCTGGCGCAAGGCGAGGCAGAACGCGCCGATTCCGCCCATGCTGAAGCCTGTGAGGTAAAGCCGGGCTGGATCGCCCTCCTTCGCCAACACTTCGTCGATCAACCGGTCCAGCCCCTGTTGCACCTCCGCGTCACACCAGGTGCTGGTGGTGGGGCACTGCGGCGCCACGACGCGGAACGGAAAGGGCCGGCCCGGCAGTCGCCGCCGCTCGCCGCGGAACCTGGCCAGACCCCAGCGGCTGACCGCCGGAAGATCGGCCGGCCCGTCGCCGCGCTCGCCCATCCCATGCAGGAACAGGATCACCGGCGCCCGCCTCGCCGCGTTCGCCACCGTCTCCGATGACGTGTCCGCATCCGGCGGATAATTCGAGAGATTAACGCCTTCGACGAACCTCATCGGCCCCGTCCCCGTTTCGCGGCAGCGCGTGAGACGCGACCGGCGTACCGGCAACTTTTTCTAAACCGGCGCGGGCCATTATAACGCGAGCGCTGCGCTCAGAAGCATGACTCTGCTGCTTTCCGAAATTCGAGAAAACCGGGATGGTGAGATAATAAGATGTTTGCACTTCTCGAAAAGGATGTCAGCGAAAGAGCTTTGGAAGCCGTAGTTTCTTTTGTCGGAGCTCTGGAAAACAAGGGTATCGATACAGAAACGATATGGGCGGACGCCTACGTTGTCGGCTTGCTGAGCGGCATTGTTGCAAACACGGTCAGTATTTTTTCTCGCCACCGCATCGAAGATGAGGTAATGAATTCGACGATCGTTCATGTCCTGGCTGATGTGTCCGAACTGAATCGATTGGATATGGGCCGGCTCATTGTCGAACACCAGCAACTTTCGGCTCCCGACTTTGTCAGAGGGACAGAAAACGCCTCCAAGATGCTTGTCTTTTTCTACAATCCCTTCGCCTATGCCGATGATCCGGATATTGTCAGAGCAAGATCGATCGCCACGAATATGAACAGTATCATAAATAACGCGGCGGAGACTGCCGAGCAACATGCGGTGGTGTGCCGAATTCTCGCGGAAAACATATTATTGGATAAAGTACACTCGAATTTGATTTAGAGATAGCCACCACGCATCTATTTATATGATAGACTTCAATTACGCGATTGAAATTGGCGTCTTAGTACTCCCTGGCCGGATCTAGGCGGAGCTGTGGCAGCGAGCGCGGACTGACGAAGGCCTGGCGGATCACGTCGGTTTCCGCCCGCGACCAGTTCAGCGCCGGGTCGTCGCCGGGATGTTGCCGGTGCAGGTAGTAGGCGCGGACCCCGATGAAGGGCGCCAGCGCCTCGACCAGATCCTCGCGCGCGCCATTGAACGCTTCCCACGACGGCTCGGCCTCGGGGCGCGATTTGCGGATGAAGGCGATCGCCTCGGCCGGCGGCACCGTCTCGACAAAGGCGAGATAGCCCAGCACCGCCAGCGGGCCGCGGTTCAGGCCGGCGGTGCAGTGGACGTAGACCCGACGACCGGCTGCGAGCAGCGCCGTCAGGGCGCGGACCGCGGTCGGCAGGTTGCGGCGCTGATCCGGCGGGTCGAAGTCCAGCATCGGCGCGTTGACCATGTCCACCCCCGCGACCTCGCCGAAGCCCCGATGGGTTTCATAGTCGATATCGAACGCCGCCCGGCAGGCGTCGCTCTGCAACGAGAGGATGGCGGTGGCGTCCGTTTCGGCGACGATCCGCTCGATGTCGGCAAGGCTCATGGGACAGGAGCCGATAAGGAGATCGCCGCGGATCTCGTTCCAGTTGAGGCTCCACCGCCACGACGGGTCGGCGTCGGCCGGCGCCTGCGTCGCGCCATCCACATCCGCCGGTTGCGGATCCGCGTGCGTATCCCTGGATAAGCGGGCTTTCGCTGCGCTGCCGGCGGACCCGGCGTCGGTGAGCGCCATGGCGTTCCTCCCGTTTCGGCATTGTCTCCCACAAGTATGACACGCAGGCCGGGCCGGAAAAGGGATGATCCGCGACCGTCGTCACGCCATGATCGGGTGCGGCTCGGGCAAGCGGGGCCGGCAGGAAGGGCGGTAGCCATGGGCGACACGAGGCGAGCCGGGCAGACAAAGCGCAGCGGCGGGCAGGCGGTGGTCGACGCGCTCAGGGACCACGGTATTGACACGGCATTTTGCGTTCCCGGCGAGAGCTTCCTGCCGATCCTCGACGCGCTCTACGACGCACCCGAGATCGCCGTGATCGCCTGCCGCCACGAGCACGGCGCGGCGATGATGACCGAGGCCTACGGCAAGCTGACCGGTCGTCCCGCCGTCTGCCTCGTCACCCGCGGCCCCGGCGCCTGCAACGCCGCCATCGGGGTCCACACGGCATTCCAGGACTCAACGCCCATGCTGCTGCTGATCGGCCAGGTGAGGCGCGCCTTTATCGGCCGTGAGGCCTTCCAGGAGGTGGATCTGGCGCGGATGTTCGCGCCGCTGGCCAAGCGCGCCGCCCAGGTGGGCGACGCCGCCGCGCTTCCGGCGGCCGTCGCCGACGCCGTCCGCGACGCCTCCGCCGGTCGGCCGGGGCCGGTGGTGCTCGCCCTGCCCGAGGATCTGCTGGCCGCGACGACAACCTTGGCCGACATCCCGCCGCACCGGGCCGGCGACGCGAAACTCGACGCCGAAACCGATGAGGGCCTGATGGAGCGCCTGCACCATCTTCTCGGCGACGCCCGCCGGCCGCTGATGATCCTCGGCGGCGGCGGCTGGACGGATCAGGCTCGCGCCGACATCCACGCCTTCGCCGTTGCCAACGGCCTGCCCGTCGCCTGCGCGTTCCGGCGTCACGACATCTTTCCCAACCGGGACCCGTTGTTCGTCGGCGAACTGGGGATCGGCCCGAACCCGGCGCTGGTTGCCCGGGCCAGGGCCGCCGACCTGCTCATCGCCGTCGGCACCCGCCTCGGCGAGATCACCAGCCAGGGCTACACCTTGCTGCCGGCGGCCAGTGGAGGCGGCGCCGACGGGCCCGACCTCGTTCATGTCCACCCGGATGCGTCGGAACCGCGCCGGGTTTTCCCGGTCGTGCTCGCCGTTCCGGCCGGCCCAGCGGCCTTTGCCGCCGCCGCCAGTCGGCTGGCCCCGGTCAATGCCGGGCGCTGGCGGGACTGGGCGACGGCGGCGCGCGCCGACTATCTCGCCGACCGCGCTGCCGCCGTCGGCGGCGACGGGCTCGATCTGCGCCAGGTCATGACCGTACTCGACGCGGCGCTGCCCGATGACGCGGTCGTCACCGTCGACGCCGGCAACTTCAGCGGCTGGCCGCAGCGCTTCCTCAGCTTCGGCGGCGCCCGGCGGCTGCTCGGGCCGTGCAACGGAGCCATGGGTTACGCCGTGCCGGCGGCGATCGCGGCGAAGCACGTCGCCCCGGAACGCACGGTCGTCGCCTGCGTCGGCGACGGCGGCTTCGGCATGACCGGTCAGGAGCTGGCGACGGCCATGGCCCGCGACCTCGCCGTCGTCGTGCTCATCTTCGACAACGGGATGTACGGCACCATCCGTGCTCATCAGGAGCGTGCATTCCCCGGGCGCGCCATCGCCACGGCATTGACCAACCCGGATTTCGCCGCGCTGGCCCGCGCCTATGGCGCGCAGGGAGAGACTGTCGCGCGCACCGAGGCGTTCGCGCCGGCGCTGTCGCGTGCTCTGGCGGGCGCCGGTCCCGCCGTGATCGTGCTCAAGGTCGATCCGGAGATGATCACCACCCGGGCCAGGCTCTCCGACCTGCATCCGTCCGCAGCCCGCTGACCTTGGCACGCGTCCTGCGGCGGCGGTGACATTCCCGAGCGGGGAACCAAACCGTCCGCGCCCCGTTTCAGCATGATAACGAAACACGCGACGAAAACGGGTCAACGAGGAGACTTGATCATGAAACGCACGATTATTGCGACCGTCGGCGCGCTGGGGCTCGCCGCCTTGCTGTGTGGCTCACCGGCAAAGGCCGCGGAGGATGCCAGCGATTTCGTCAAGACCGCCATCCGCGGCAACATCGCCGAGATTCAGATGGGCGAATTGGCGGAGAAGACGGGGAAGAACCCGCGGGTCCAGGAGCTTGGCAAGACCCTGGTCAACGATCACCAGAAAGCGAAAGCCCAGTCGGTCGCGCTGGCCAAGAAAATGAAGATTGATCCGCCGACCAGGCCGACCGAGGACGCGAAGGAAACCCACGACCGCCTCGCCAAGCTTTCCGGGCAGAAGTTCGACGAGGAGTTTGTCGAGGCTGCGGTCAAGGATCACAAGAAGGACATCGATACCTACAGCGAGCAGGTCGAGGACGGCAAGAACAAGCAGGTCGTCGAGTACGCCCGCGAGACGCTGCCGGTTCTGAAGAAGCATCTCGAGCTTGCGCAGAAGCTCGAAAAGAAGATGAACGACTAGATGTTCCGGCGATCGGGTCGACGCCTCTCCAGCACGCGTCGACCCTTTCGCAACCGCCGCCGAGATCAACCTGCTTTCGAATGGAATCGTCCGAAAGCAGAAAACTGATCAATTATAAAAAGATCGAGAATTTCATCTGCGTCAATCCGGGCGCAGGATGCTCTACGCCGGATCGCGCGGCACCGTCGCCGTCATCGAGGCGCGGGCGGAGAACTGCTCGTTCCAGCGCGCGAGTTCGGGACGCCCCTGGCGCCAGTCGAGTTCCGGCAGGCGGAAGTCCAGAAAGCCGAGCGCGCAGCCGATCGCGACATGGCCGATGGTGCAGGCCGACCCGAGGGCGCGGGCTTCGTCTTCGAGCGCGTCAAGGCCGCGCGTTGCCTTCTCCTGCTGGCGCGAAACCCACGTCGCCGACTGTTCGTCCTCCGGCCTCAGCGTCTCCATCCGCACAAGTGCGCCCGCATCCATGATGCCGTCCGCGAGGGCCTGACGGCGAAGCGCTGTCCAGCGCGGGCCGCCGGGCGGTGGGAAGAGCTTCAGCCCGTCGTGGAGGGAGTCCAGGTACTCGCAGATCACGGGCGAGTCGTAGAGCGACTCGCCGCCTTCGGTGATCAGCGCCGGCACCTTGCCCAACGGGTTGTCCCGATAGAACTCGGCGTGCGCCGCGCGGATATCCGTCGGCACGCGCTCGATCCGATCCTCGATACCGGTCTCGATCGCGACCACGCTGACCTTGCGGACGTACGGCGAGGTCGGGGAATAGCGCAGCTTCATCATCAGAAGTAGTCCTTCCGCTTGCGAATGTCGGCAAAGACGCTGACCGGATCCTGTCCGGCGAGGCCGGCGGCTTTCGCCAGCGCCGCTTCGTCGGCGCGCAGGAACGGGTTGGTCCGGCGCTCGTCGCCCAGAGTCGACGGCACCGTCGGCTCGCCCCGCCGCCGTTGCGCCCTTATGCTTGCGGCGCGTTCGACAAGCGCCGGGTTCGACGGGTCGATGCTGAGGGCGAAGGCAGCGTTGGCTTCGGTATACTCGTGGGCGCAATAGGCCCGGGTCTCGGGCGGCAGCGCCCGCAGCCGGCTGAGGCTGTGCCACATCTGCGCCGGCGTGCCCTCGAACAGCCGGCCGCAGCCGAGCGCGAACAGCGTATCGCCGCAGAACAGCACCTCGTCGCCGGAAAACCAGTAGGCGATGTGGCCGATCGTGTGGCCGCTGACCGCGATGACCTTCGCGGCGCGCGTACCGAGGGCAAAGGTGTCGCCGTCCGCGACGCGCACATCAATGCCCGGGATGCGCGCCGCATCCGCGGCGTTGCCGACGATGGTGCAGCCGGTGGCGCGCTTGAGCTCGATATTTCCGCCGACGTGGTCGTGATGGTGATGGGTATTGAGGACATGGGTCAGCCGCCAGTCGAGCTTCGCCAGCGTGTCCAGCACCGGCCCCGCGACGGCCGGATCAATCGCGGCACAAACCCCGGTCGCGGGATCACGGGCGAGATAGATATAATTGTCGCGGAGGACAGGGATCTGCCGCACCTCGAGCTTGCTCATCTGCTCTCCGTGTCCCGCAAATTCATGGCTCGGCCCCAACGGCCGCTGCCATAGCGCGGCGAGACTACCACCCGCACGGCCGTCTGAGCTAGAGTTGGCTCCGATGTGGACCGATGTCATCGACCTGCGTGACTTCTATACGACCAGCCTCGGCCGGGTCGCCCGGCGGATGATTGCCCGGCGCATCCGTCTGCTGTGGCCGGACCTGCACGGCCTCAATGTGCTCGGGCTTGGCTATGCGACCCCGTATTTGAGCCTCTTCCGTGGCGAGGCGCAGCGGGTGATGGCGATGATGCCGGCGGCCCAGGGGGTCATGCACTGGCCGGCGGACGAGGCGGGCCTGACGGCCTTGTGCGATCACACCGAGCTGCCGCTTCCCGACAACATCGTCGACCGGGCGCTGATCGTCCACGCCCTCGAATGCGCCGAGCGCACCCGGCCGATGATGCGCGAGGTCTGGCGAGTGCTTGCCGACGGCGGCCGGCTGCTTGTGGTCGTGCCCAACCGCCGCGGCCTGTGGGCCCGGTTCGAGCGCTCGCCGTTCGGCCACGGCCGGCCGTACTCAGCGGGGCAGCTCTCGCGCACCCTGCGCGACGCCATGTTCACGCCCTACCAGTCGAGCGCGGCGCTGTACGTTCCGCCCGTGGCTTCGCGCATGATCCTGTCATCGGCGTCAGCGTGGGAGCAGATCGGCCAGCGCTGGTTCACGACCTTCGCGGGAATTGTAATGGTCGAAGCGACGAAGCAGATCTACGCCGCGCCGCCGACCGCGGCGACGGCGAGCCGCAAGCGGGCGTACGTCGGCATCGGCGCGCATTGACTTATGGGAGAGAGGCTGGGCGCGCGCCTTATTGCCGGCCGCTCGCTACTTCGTGAAGTGATCGAGGGCGATGTTGACGTTGCGACGGTTGGACTTGTAGGCGGCGTCGAACAGGTCACCGGCGAGCGGAATCGCGCCGATCGCGGTGTCGATGCCCATGTTCGCCAGCATCCGCAGGATCACCCGCTTCGGTACGCCAAGGCGCGCCGCCTCGGCGATGATATAAATGGACATGATCGCCCCGGCGGCGTCGCCGATCCCAGGCGCCAGCCCGATCAGGCTGTCCAAGCCGAAGCGCCAGCGTGTGCCGGGTATACGAAAGCGGTCGTCGAGCAGCCCAGCCAGCCGCTCCAGCCGGCGTATCCGTGCCCAGTCCCGATTGGCCGGATGGATCGTATCCATGCCGCCACCTTCTGCCTCCGCAAGACAATCAAGGAACGCGGGCAGCGACCTGCGGTTCCAGCGAAAACAGGTTGGCCTAGGCGACGGTGAAGCGAGCTCTCGCGGCGCGCTCGATGGCCACCGCGACTAGCCGGTCCAGGCCCAGGCGATCGCGCAGCAGTTCAAGCATGCGGATCTCCTCGCGGTGGACGCGCCCGTCCGCGGCGGCGACGTCGCAGGCTAGGGCGTAGGCCGTCTCGCGCAGCCTGGTCGGGAGCCCCGCCTCGATCTGGGCGAGCGCCGCCTCCATGCCGTCGTCGGCGTCGAGGATCTCGGCGCAGGCCGCCGCCGTGGCCGGCAGCAGGTCGCGGTTGTACTCCTTGAACACGGGCAGGCCGCTGGTGATTTCGCCGATCACGCGGAGTTCCGCGTCGGTCATATCCCGATCCGAGGCCGAGATCATGACCATCGTGTAGATCAGCGCGGCGTGGTGGCTAATCATCGTCCGTCCTGTTGCACAATGCGCTCCGCCCTTCTCGGCAGCCGCCAGATGTCGCGGTGCGATAGTCACGCACCGCCGTTCGCAGGCGTTATAGCGCATGCTTTGGGGACAGTCGCTAGGAGATGGGCCACGGCGTCGGGTCGATCCGACGACACCGCGACTGATGGTGACTGCTTGCGCGCCATCAGTCGCGGCCTGCTAAGGGTAGATCACTTCGAGCGAACCGTAGCGGGGACGGAAGGCGGCGTACCGGCGCACCGTGCTCTCGCCGATGATCCCCTGATAGATCATCGGCTCGTAGCGGAAGAAGGCCTCGCACAGGATCACGTTGTCGCCGTCGCGCACGACCAGTCCCGCCGGCAGGGTGGCGACCGCGCCCTGCACGCCGAACTTGCTGCCATTCGAACGGGCACCGTAGGCCCGCTGCCACTTGATCCGCGCAGGCCCGCCCGAAGCGGCGATCGAGGTCACGATCAGTCGGCCTTCGGCGGCGACATCGAAGGGATCCATCGTGTACTTCGCTGCCTCGAACAGGTTGTCCATGCCGCGCTCGGTCATAACCGTGGACTGTGCGACGAGATCGGCAAGGCTTGCTGAGGTTCGTTCGACCTTCTGGTTGACCAGGACGTAGCGGGTGAACTCGATGCCGGTCAAGAGCAGGACGAGCAGCAGCGGCAATGCCAGCGCGAATTCGATGGTGAAGTTGCCGCGCCGGTCGCGGGCGATGCGGCGGGCCAGGCTGATGATGGTCATGAACGTCAAGCCTTGGGTCATTTGGAGCAGTCCTTCGGTCCCGCGCCGTCGAGCGGCGGGTTCCACGGCTCTTTGCGAACGGCAATACTCGCTTGCAGCGGAAACTTGCCGTTGGTGCCGATGGCCGGGCCGGCGAGGGGAGTCAGGAGCGGCCAGTCGTACCTCATCCTGTAGAGCACCACAGCGCCGGACTCGCCCGGCCCCTCGGCGCCGCGATCGTCGTCGCGGGTGCCGTTGCCGTTACAGTCGTTGAATGTTTCGCCGGCGTCGTACTTGCCGTTACCGTTGCCGTCGACGAACTTCTCGCCCTCGCCGACGTCGCCGAAAGTGGGATAGCTGAGCATTTCGACGGTGGCGTCGGCGAAGTCGATGAGACCCAGGGTCCGGTCAGCGATCATCTCGCGAATGTACGCCTCGCGCTCGGCCATGGTCGTCGCGCCGTCAGGGAGCTGCCCGGTCACGCCATAGCGCGAGGCGTCGCGCAGGCTGCTTTCCATCAACACCGTGACGAACATGACCAGCGCGAATTCGATCGTGGCGAACACCGCCAGAAAGAAGATCGGCGCGACAAAGGCGAACTCTATGGCTGGAGATCCACCTTGATCATGACGAAGACGCAGAATGCGTTGAAGAAACCTCTGGACATCCATTATCCGTGCTCCGCCCATACCACGCCCAACCACAGAACCATTAACAATCTGTTCCTTAGTATAGGCTCGAAACAGCTCTTCTCATACTCAGTATATTGCTGTCAATTTACTTGGACTTCTGCACGGATGTCGGCGGCGCGTTTACTTCTTTACCGAAGGCCTCGTTGCCGGAGACGCCGCGCCACGCCGGCCTCGGCAGGACGCGGCTGTTAAGCCCCGCAAGACGGGCGCCCGGATCCACCTGCTTTCGAATGGAATCCGCAACCAGGAAGTTGATCGGTTACAGAAAGATGGAGCATCTTATCTGCGCCCATCGGGGCGTGAGGCATGCTCTAGGATGCCTCTCCGTTCACGTCTTCGAGCGGCGGAGGAATTGCGGTGCAGGCAGCTCTATGGAGTCGCTTCGCGATCCGGCTCGACAAACGGCGCCGGGCGAAAAAGCTGATGCGACGGGTGCGAACGGCGGATGCCGCGGTCGTTTCCGTTGGCAAGAGCGGGCGCACATGGCTACGGGCGATGGTCTCGCACATCTACCATCAGCGCTACGGCCTGCCAGCGGAAGATCTGATTGACTTCGATAATTTCCATGCCCGCCACGCCGCGATCCCGCGGATCCTGTTCACCGGCGTGCAGCCCGATGACCGGGCGCCGTCCGGCCGGACGTGGGCGGAAGAAGTCGCGGCGGTTGAGCGCATCGTTCTGCTGACCAGGGATCCCCGCGATGTCGCCGTGTCGTTCTACTTTCAGATGACCGAGCGGGCGACCGAGCGGGAGCTTCGCCGCAAGGGCGTAAGCTCGCGCGCCGCCGTGCGAGGAATGAAGATGATCGACTTCCTCCTCGACCCACGCCTCGGCGTGGCACGCGTCGACCGCTTCCTGCGCGGATGGCGGCAGGCCTTCGCCGATCATCCGGACACACTGATCGTGAGCTACGAAGAGCTGCGCGCGGACACCGGCGAGGCGTTCGGCCGCGTCGCCCGCTTTCTCGACCCTGAGACCTCCGCGGCGGAGATCGCCGGCGCCGTGGTCTTCGGCGATTTCGGCATAATGCAGGCGCGCGAACGCGAAGGTTTCTTCAACAGCGAGCGGCTGCGGGCGAGCGGCGAGGCGCCGGAAGGGCGCAAGGTTCGGCGCGGCAAGATCGGCGGCTATCGCGACTATCTGTCCGCCGGGGAGATCGGCATGGTCGACAGAATGCTGCCCTCGCCCGACGGGGATGTCGCAGCAAGGCGCTAGCGCGCCTCGATGTTGATCGTCAGCGTCTTGCGCATCGCCTGGGATCCGACTCCGGTCATCGGCCGGACCGAATGCCAGGAGTTGAAGGTCTTGACGAACATAATCGCCTGCTTGGGCTGAAACTCGAACGTGTCGAGGACGTCCATATCCTCGAAGCGGCCGCGCGTATTGAGCCTGTTGAAGCTGTTGCGCGGATCCTTGGGCCGGTTGACGTCAGTCCCGCCGCCGATCGCCGGATCCCACTCGCCTTCGCCGACCATGGACACGATGATGGTGACGATTTTCGACGGCAGATCGGTATGCGGCAGGACGCTTCCGCCGGCAGCGGGCAGCATCGAGAACTCGAAGCGCGCGCTCAGCCGCCGTGTCCTCGACTTCTGGCTGGGCCGCAGCGCATGCTTCATAGTCTTCAGCAGCCTCTGCGTGGCCGGAGGCGCTGCGCCAAAGCCGAGGTCAATGCCATGTAGCCTCAAGGCGTCCATGACCTCTACGATAAAAGCCTCGCTCTTGACCCAGCCGTGAAACGCGCGCCAGACGGGCTCTTGGCGGAGGAATCGCTGATAACCCTCGCCGTTGAATTTCTCCGAAAAGGTGTACTTGTGGCCGAACTTCGGCATGTAGACGAAGAGATCTCGCTGCGGGTACCGCTCGATCAGGTCGCGATAGCGTCCTTCCGGGAACACCGGCCGAGCCACCCCGATAGGGTAGGGCTCGTAGCGAAAAGCGAGATGGTCGAATGAGAGCCGCGGCGGACCAAGGCCGGTGGCCGAGATATGCTGCTGCTTCGACCGTTGCGCTTCTGGATCTGCCCTGTACATAAGCATCTGAAGACACTCAACACATTCTGCAGTACGGTTGCCGGATCTAGTCTCACACAATCCTGAATTGAGCTATGAGGGCAACAACTAGTTTTGCCGACCGCGTTCGCTATAGACGAGTGGATGCTGCTGTGCAACATCTACTGAACACATAAAGCACATAATTTAGCACCCGTGCGGAGGGAACTCGATAACTTATTGCATGACCTCCCTTGTCGCCGCGAAAGGATGACGGACGGACATGCCGGGGAGTAGAACCCCCATGTGCAGGCTCGGCTCAGGCCGTGATTAGGGGTATGCCGGCCCGTTCGGCAACGATCGGCTCCGTGGTAAGCAGGGTGCCATGCCGCTCCGAGATCCGTCGGATGACGGCAATGTCGGTGTCGGCGTGCTTGCTCGCCAGTGAGCTGCGCGAACCGATCAGTGGATTGTCGGCATAGGCGTGGCTGATCTCGAAGCTGAAGCCGCTCAGAATGACCCGGGTGTACCCGCACTCAGCCAGACCCAGCACGGCGGCCATGATACCGGTCGACGGGTGCTTGTGTGCGAGCAGCGTTTCGACGTCGGCGTCGCCGCCGCACAGCGTCTTCACCAGATCGATGTACCAGGCCAGCGGCCTGAAGACGAACGCGTCGAAGCGGTAGCCGGCCGCGCGAAGGCCGCGCTCGAACGGGCGTGGGCCGCAGGCCATGACTTCGCGAATGTTCAGCAGCCGTTTGATCGGGGCGTGGCGATACATCTGCCGAGGAATGTAGTACAGGATCCGCGTGCCGAGACCGGACAGAGCTTCCAGCGCAAGTCGGTTGGACTCGTTCTTGCCCGACGTCAGCACGCTCGACATGACCGTGAACTCGGGCTCGGGCAGGCCGAGATCGTGGGCCGAACGGCCGGATGCGTTGGCACAGGCCAGTTTGGCGTAAGGGCCAGGCGGCGGTATG
>JBBSCD010000044.1:0-18267 GCA_038250645.1 Rhodospirillales bacterium | reverse complement strand
GCGCCGCGCATGGTCTGGCATGGCGACAGCGACCTGCCCGACAGCGATCTTATCGTGCTGCCGGGCGGCTTCTCCTATGGTGATTATCTGCGCTCCGGCGCGATGGCCGCCCATTCGCCGGTGATGCGGGCCGTTGCCGACCGGGCGCGGCAGGGCGTGGCCGTGCTCGGCATCTGCAATGGCTTCCAGGTGCTGACCGAAACCGGCCTGTTGCCCGGCACGCTGATGCGCAACGCCTCGCTGAAATTCGTCTGCAAGGACGTCCATGTCCGGCCGGAGCGCGTCGACACGCCGTTTGCCGGCGCCTATGCGCCCGGCGGCGCCATCAAAATTCCGGTGGCGCATAAGGATGGCAATTATTTTGCCGACGAGGAGACGCTCGACCGGCTGGAGGGTGAAGGACGCATCGCTTTCCGCTATTGCGATGAAGACGGCGCGATCACGCAAGCCTCCAATCCCAACGGTTCGCAGCGCAACATCGCCGGCATCCTCAACGACCGGCGCAACGTCCTCGGGCTAATGCCGCATCCCGAGCGGATGGCGGACGCCGACCTGGGCGGAACCGACGGGCGCGGCCTGTTCGCCGGGCTGATGGCGGCGGCGCTGGCGTCATGATTGCGGCAACGGGTACGGGATTGGTAGCGACGTGATCAACAAGAAGAAAGCGTGCTACCCTGCCGAGACCTCTTTACCCTCAAGCGAGGATGTGCCCGAGGTCGTCACCCGGCACGGCCTGAGTGGCGATGAATACGCCAAGATCCTCGACATTCTCGGCCGTGCGCCGAACCTGACCGAGCTCGGCATCTTCTCGGTGATGTGGAGCGAGCACTGTTCGTACAAGTCGTCGAAGAAGTGGCTGCGCTGCCTGCCGACGACAGGGCCGCGGGTCATCCACGGGCCGGGCGAGAACGCCGGCGTGGTCGACATCGATGACGGTCAGGTCGTCGTCTTCAAGATGGAGAGCCACAACCATCCGTCGTACATCGAACCTTACCAGGGCGCGGCGACCGGCGTCGGTGGCATCCTGCGCGACGTCTTCACCATGGGCGCGCGGCCCGTCGCCAACCTCAACGCCCTTCGCTTCGGTGCCCCCGCCCATGCCAGGACCCGCCACCTCGTCGCCGGTGTCGTCGCCGGCATCGGCGGCTATGGCAACTGCGTCGGAGTGCCCACGGTCGGCGGCGAGTGCAGCTTCCACCGCGGCTACGACGGCAACATTCTCGTCAACGCCATGGCCGTCGGCATCGCCGAGCGCGAGCGGATCTTTCTCTCCGCCGCCAGCGGGGTCGGCAATCCGCTCGTCTATGTCGGCTCGAAGACGGGTCGCGACGGTATCCACGGCGCGACCATGGCCTCGGCCGAATTCAACGACGATTCCGAGGAGAAGCGACCGACCGTCCAGGTCGGCGACCCCTTCACCGAAAAGCTGCTGATCGAGGCCTGCCTGGAGTTGATGGCGACCGATGCGATCGTCGCCATTCAGGACATGGGCGCGGCCGGGTTGACCTCGTCGTCGTTCGAAATGGCGTCGATGGGCGGTCTGGGCGTGGAGCTCGATCTGGATCGCGTGCCGGTGCGCGAAACGGCGATGAGCGCCTACGAGATCATGCTTTCGGAAAGCCAGGAACGCATGCTGATGGTGCTCAAGCCGGGTCGCGAGGGCGTGGCGAGGGCCGTGTTCGAGAAGTGGGAGCTCGATTTCGCGGTCATCGGCGAGATGACCGACAGCAAGCACATGGTTGTCCGTCATCACGGCGAGATCGTTGTCGACGTGCCGATCGATCCCCTCGCGGCGGCTTCGCCCGAGTACAACCGACCATGGCTGGCGACCCGGCGGCAGCCGGTGGTTGATGCCCGATCGGTTCCCGCGGTGGCGCCGATCGAGGCGCTGAAGGTGTTGCTCGCCTGCCCGGACATCGCCGGCAAGCGCTGGATCTGGGAGCAGTACGACCACATGGTCATGGGCGATACCATCGGCCGGCCGGGCGGCGACGCCGCGGTCGTGCGTGTCCATGGCACCGCCAAGGCTATCGCCATGTCCACCGACTGCACGCCGCGCTACTGTCTCGCCGATCCGGTCGAGGGCGGCCGTCAGGCCGTGGCCGAAGCCTGGCGCAACCTTGTCGCGGTCGGCGCAACGCCGCTGGCGATCACCGATTGCCTCAACTTCGGCAGCCCGGAAAAGCCGGAAGTCATGGGCCAGTTTGCCGGCTGCCTGCGGGGCATGGCCGACGCCTGCCGGGCGCTGGAGTTCCCGGTCGTTTCCGGAAACGTCTCGTTTTACAACGAGACCAGCGGCGTCTCCATTCCGCCGACGCCGACCGTCGGCGGGGTCGGACTCTTGGTCAACGCCGCGTGCCGCGCCACCCCCGCGCTCAAGACCGACGGCGAAGCCCTGGTCCTGGTCGGCGCCGAAGATGAGGACGGCGGCGGCTGGCTCGGCCAGTCGCTGTACCTGCGCGAGGTCGTCGGCCGCGAGGAGGGCGCGCCGCCGCCGGTCGATCTCGCCCGCGAGCGACGGGCCGGCGATCTGGTTCGCGGGCTGATCGAGGACGGGTCGATCGTCACCTGCCACGATGTCGCCGACGGCGGCCTACTCGTCGCCATCGCCGAGATGGCGCTGGCCGGGAATCGTGGCGCGACGCTCACCGGCTCCGGCGAAGGAAGCCTCCACGCGCGGCTGTTCGGCGAAGACCAGGGCCGCTATGTCATCGCCATCGCTCCGGCGCAGCTGACCGCCCTGGTCCAGAGGGCCGTTCGCGCCGGCGTCATGGCCAGGGTCATCGGCACCATCGGCGGCAGTCGGTTGATTGTCGCGGATGGGCAATCCATATCCTTGCCAGATTTGCGTACAGTCAACGAGGCATGGTTGCCCGCCTACATGGCCGAGGCGGCAGTTCCTTAGAGCGTTCTGCGCCCGGATAGGCGCAGATGAGACGCTCGATCTTTTTGTACCCGTTAAACTTCCTGCTTTCGGATGATTCCACCCGGAAGCAGGTTGATCTAGGCAGCCGGGAGAGAGATTATGGCAATGGAAGCCGGGGAGATCGAGCGGCTGATCAAGGACGCCATACCCGACGCCCAGGTTGTGATCGAGGATCTGCGCGGCGACGGCGACCACTACGCGGCCATGGTCATTTCCGCCGCTTTCGCCGGCAAGTCACGGGTCCAGCAGCATCAGATGGTCTACGGCGCCCTGCGCGGACGGATGGGCTCGGCGCTGCATGCGCTGGCCCTGCAGACCGGCGTCCCGGGTCATACTTCGGTGTGAACGTAGGCACCTCAATCGCTTCAACATGAGGGCAGTCGAATGAGCGAGAACCCCGTTTTCACCCGCATTCAGCAAGAAGTCGAGGAGAACCCCGTCGTCCTGTTCATGAAGGGATCGCCGATGTTCCCCCAGTGCGGGTTCTCCGCCGCGGTCGTTCAGGTTCTCTCCGACGCCGGCGTCAAGTTCAAGGGCATCGATGTTCTGACCGACTCGTCGCTCCGCGAGGGCATCAAGCAGTACAGCAACTGGCCGACCGTCCCGCAGCTTTACATCAAGGGCGAGTTCGTCGGTGGCTGCGACATCGTCCGCGAGATGCACGCCTCGGGCGAACTCGTCCAGGTGCTCGACGAGAAGGACGTCCCCCGCGTCGGCTAAGCGAGGATCCCGGCATGGCCGAGCGCAAGAGCGTTCTCCTGATCGGGCTGGATCCGAAGGTCGTTGATTACGATCGATGGCCCGGACTGACGAAGGACAAACTGGAGGCTGCGCTCCAGGCCGATGAGGCCAAGCTTCGGGACCTGGGTTATGATGTTTCCGTTTGTTTTGTCGATCACGTCGAGACAGCGGAGCAAGTCGTCTCCGGGACACTGGCTCGGGACCGCTATGACTGCATCATGGTCGGTGCCGGGGTGCGCAAGGACGACGAACAGTTCATCCTGTTCGAGAAGCTCATCAACGTCATCCACCGGGACGCGCCCGATGCCGCGATCTGCTTAAATACGGGCCCGACCGACACCGCCGCCGCCGTCCGCCGCTGGGTTTAGCCGCCGCCGTTCAGCGCGGGAGCGGCTCTGTGCCTTCGCTGAGGATCGCGAGATAATTGCCGTAGGCGAAAATGCGGCTGCGTGAGCGGCCAGCGTGCTTTAACAAGCGTCGCGCTTATTAAAGCAAATGCCGTTTAGCTTTAATAGCGCCCCTTTCAGCGTGGGCGTCGGGCCAGCGCGCTCAGGTTGATCCGCGCGGCCCGCGCCGCCGGACTATCCGGCGCGACGGCGACGACCTGATCCCAATCGGCGCGGGCGCCGCTGCGATCGCCGCGGAGCTGGCGGAGAATGCCGCGTTCAAGCAACGCTTCGGGGAGGCGAGGATCCAGGGTCAGCGCCCTCTCAAGGTCTGCCGCGGCGGCATCCATCTGATTCAGCCGTCGCCTGGCGCTGGCGCGGAATGCGTAGGCATCGGCCAGCCCCGGATCCAGCGCGATCGCGCGATCAAGCTCGCCCGCGGCTTCCTCGTAGCGTCCGAGTTCCGCTTCAGCCGCGGCCTTGTCGACCCGGAGGTTCGCATCGTTCGGGGCAATCTCCACCGCCGCCGTGAGCACGCGGACCGCCCGTTCGCCTTTGCCGGCGAGGAGCCAGGCGCCGGCCGCCTGATCGAGCAGGGCGGCGCGCAGGTCAAGCCGCTCGGCTTCGGCGGCCAGCTCCTCGAACCGGCTTGCCCCGGCGTCGAACCTCTCCAGGCGCACGAGCGCGACGGCGGCGCAATGCCCGGCCGAGGCGGCGCCCTGCGCCTTGCGCCTGGCCTCGGCGCGTTCCAAAGCTTTCTGCGGATCGGTGTCGGCAAGCTGCATGCACTGGCGATACCAGCGCGCCGCCGCGACCTCGTCAGCGGGGGCGGGCCGTGCCGCGCCGGCTGGCCCGGTGCACAGCACAACCATGATCGCGGCGAGTGCGGCGCTGGTAGCGGGGCGGGCGCGCATCGTGTTCCTTTGCGGACGCGGTCGGCTGCGCCTAAAGTCCGCGTCCGTCGGTCCGAAGGCAAGAGCGGATAGAAGGGTAACGACAATGGCCGAGACCGCCTCGTCGCGCCGGGAGCCGCGGTTGTTCTGCTTCGGTTTCGGCTTCAGCGCCCAGGCGCTGGCGGCGCGGCTGGCGCGGGCGGGGTGGAGCATCGCCGGGACCTGCCGGGCCGAGGGCAAGCGCCGGCGGCTCGCCACTCAGGGCGTCGACGCCTGGCTGTTCGACCGCGATCGCCCACTGGACGCCGCCCGGCGGGCGATGGAAACGGCGACGGCGATGCTGATCTCGGCGCCGCCGGACGCCGGCGGCGATCCGGTGCTCGATCACCACGCCAGCGACCTCGCCGGGCTCGATCTCGACTGGATCGGCTATCTGTCTACGACCGGCGTCTACGGCGACACCGGCGGCGCGCCGGTCGATGAGGACGCGCCGCTCCACCCCACGTCGGAGCGCAGCCGCAGGCGGGTCGCGGCGGAAGCAGACTGGCTCGATCTCGGCCGCCGACACGGGCCGCCGGTGCACGTCTTCCGCCTTGCAGGGATCTATGGCCCGGGGCGCAGTGTGCTCGATCAGGTGCGCGCGGGGCGCATCCGGCGCATCGACCGCCCGGGCCACCTGTTCTCGCGTATCCACGTCGACGACATCGCCCGGGTGGCGCAGGCGTCCATGGCCCGGCCGCGCCCGGGCCGGATCTACAACGTCTGCGACGATGAGCCGGCCGCCCAGGCGGACGTCGTCGCCTTCGCCTGCCGCCTGCTTGGCGTCGAGCCGACGGCGCCGGTCCCTTTCGAGCTTGCGGCGGCGGAGATGTCGGCCATGGCGCTCAGCTTCTGGGCGGACAATCGCCGGGTCGACAATGCGCGCATTAAGCAGGAGTTGGGCTTGACCCTCGTCTACCCCGGATATCGCGACGGGTTGCGCGCCGTTCTGACCGCCGAACAGCGCGATGCTGAAAGCTCGGAAACCCACCGCGGCAACGGCGGCTAAACGTGCTCGCCACCGCGCCCGCCGTCTCAGCCGACACGGCCTCTACCGCAAGAAGGACCTCGATTCGTCATTGCTACACCGGAGTTACAGCCTGAGAATGAGGGCTGCAGCGAGACAACAAGACGAACGAGGAAATACAATGAACGTCCGAGATGTAATGAACGCGGAGCCGATCACCGTCGATCCGCGGGCGCTTCTGGTCGAGGCCGCGCGAAGGATGGTCGAGAATGACGTCGGCTTCCTGCCGGTCATCGACAACGGCGTCCTGGTGGGCGTCGTTACCGACCGGGACATCGTCGCGCGCGGGGTTGCTGCGGCGTGCAACCTGTCTCAGGCCGCCGTCGCCGATGTCATGTCGGTGGAAATCGTCTGCTGCCTTGCCCGGCAGAGCACCAACGAGGTCAAGCGCCTGATGGCGGAGAATAATGTCAGCCGGCTGCCGGTAATCGATGACGGCCACGGAGTTGTCGGTATCGTCTCGTCCAGTAATATCGACGGGCAGATCTCGACCCGTAAACAGGGTGTCAATGTCACTTTTCACAAAGAAAAGACTGACGCCTACGGCCGCGCCCACAAGGTGGCCGTCAGGACCGTCTACATCACCGGCAAGCCGTCGAAGGAGGAGGCGGTCGAGGCGGCCGTCCATCACTTCGAGACCGAACAGAAGACAACATGGGACAAGGCCGCCAATAGCATCGATGTTGTCGACGGATCCGAGAGGAAGGGCGGCTAGCCGGTCCGGCCCCGAGGCGTACTGAGATAGCCCCGCAGCGCGGCGCTCCATCGGGCGATAACCGCATGACAGACCGATCGTCTTGAGCTATTCGGGACTGCTTACCGCATTTGTGCGGTGGCGGTCCCGGAGTCGCTGGCATGGGTGCGCCGGAGCCAGGAAACTCTCTCGTTTCCGTTTCGCCATTCGATCGCTTGGCGGACTTGGATCGATTGCGCGTTGCGGAAGCGCTGACCCCCAGCCACTATTCCGCCGGCGCGACCGTATTGAACCGCTGGCAGAGCCCGCCGCACCTGTTCATTGTTTCCGATGGCGCGATCGAAGAGCAGGATGGAAGCGGCGCTGTCGCCACGTTCCGTCCCGGTGACATGTTCGATGCCCGTGGCCTGCTCCACGGGAGGAGCGAAAACCAGTTCATCGCCCGCTCCGACAGCGTCTGCCTGCTCCTGCCGGCGCAGCTTTTCACCGCGCTGGCGCGAAGCAACCCAAGCTTTCGCGCGTTCTTCCAGAACCAGATCAGCCGCAGCCTCGACGCTCAGGTTGCCGTCCAGCAGCAGCGCGAAGCCGCTTCCCTGCTCACCGGCAGGGTCGGCGAAAGCGCACTGCACCCGCCGATCTTCGTCGGGCCGGAGACGACCATCCGGGAGGCCATCGCGCGGATGCAGGTCGATGGCGTCAGCGCCGTTCTTGTCCGCAGCAATGAGGGCGCCGGCCCTGCTCGCGATGGCGCGGTCGGGATTTTCACCGAGCGCGACGTCCGCGAGAAACACCTGCTCATGGGCTTGCCGGAGACGACGCCGCTCGGCGAGATAACCCGCTTCGAGCTCCTGACGATCGACAGCGAGGACCTGCTTCTCAACGCGCTCGTCATCATGACCAAGTACGCCGTGCGCCATCTCGTTGTCACCCGCGGCCGCGAGATCGCCGGCATCTTCGAACAGGCGGATCTGCTCCGGCGGTTGTCGAGTTCCTCGCTGGTCATCGCCAGCCAGGTCGAACAAGCCGGAACCGAAGCCGAACTCAGGGACGCCGCGGAGGCGATCCCACGGATGGTCCGCTCGCTGTTCGACCGCGGGGTCAAGCCCCGGTACATCGCCCGGCTGGTCACCGACCTGAACCGCAAGCTGTTTCGCCAGGTCTTCGAGCAGGTGGCGCCGGCCGAGGTTCGCGATCTCGCCTGCCTGATCGTCATGGGCAGTGAAGGCCGGGGCGAGCAGCTCCTGCGCACCGACCAGGATAACGGCCTGATCTTCCGCGCACCACCGCCGGCTGAGGCCGCATCGACGGCGGCCCGGCGGTTCACCGAGACGCTGCTCGACCTCGGCTACCCACCCTGTCCCGGCAAGGTCATGGTCTCCAATCCGGTCTGGGCGAAAGCCGCCCGTGACTACGAGCGGGATCTGCGCCAGTGGTTCGATCATCCTACCGGCGAAGCGTTCCTGAACCTCGCCATCCTGATCGACGCCGAAGCGGTTACCGGCGACGCCAGCCTGCTTGCCGCGCTCAAGAGCCGCATCTTTGCGCAATACCAGGGCCGCCAGGGCCTTCTCAGCCATTTCGCCCGGGCGATCCTGTCATTTCCGACGCCGCTCGGGCTGTTTAACCGGCTGCGCGTCGAGGATGGTCCGGAGGGCCGTCGTCTCGACATCAAGAAGGGCGGGATCTTCCCCATCGTTCACGGCGTCCGCAGTCTGGCCGTGGAGTACCAGATCGAGGAAACCAACACCATCGCCAGGGTCCAGGCGCTGAGCGGCCGCGGTCCGTTCGGCCAGCAGACCATCGCCGACATCATCGAAGCCTTCGAGTTCATGTCGATGCTGCGGTTGCGCGCACAACTGGCGGCGTTGGACCGCGGGGCAGCGACCGACACCCATGTCCTGCCAGCCCAGCTCTCCCGCCTCGACCGTAATCTGCTCAAGGATTCATTGCGAATCGTCAAGCAGTTCAAGCAGGACATCAGCTACCATTTCAAATTGAACATGGTATCTTGAGCCGAGACTGAGAGTGCGCCGCGGACGCCGCGAAAACCGAAAGAACAACGCGCGCCGCGGACGCCGCGCCAACGGGCGGCACTCTTCGGGAGGACACGGTTCCGGAGCCGCCTGCAATGAAACTCGCCTTCTGGATCGCCTGCGTGGCGCTGACCGCCGCCACCGCCGGCGTGGTCGCCGGCGCCGCCTGGCTGTGCTGGTCCATGCTGCCTGCGGAACAACAGGCCGCACTGTCCGCTGCGCTGGCCCCGCACACCGGCCTGTTGCTGATGGCGACGGCGCTGCTGGCCGCCCTTCCCGCCCTGGTCGTGATGATCATGGCCGGCCTCTATGTCGGGCCGATGCGCGCGATGGCGGAGGAGGTTCAGGTTATCGCCGTGTCCAACGCCAGGCACAGGCTCAAGGTCGAAGGACAGGCGGAACTGCGTGACATCGCCGCCAACGTCAATCTCCTCGGCGAACGCTATCAGGCACTGCAGGAGGATGTCGCGCTGCGGATCCGCGAAGCCAACGCCGCAATCGAAATCGAGCGCAACACCTTCGCCACGCTGGTGTCGAAGCTGACCCAGGGCATCCTCGTCTGCAACCACGATGGGCGCATTCTGCTCTACAACCAGCGTGCCCAGCGCCTGCTCGAAGGCGCCGAGCGTGAGACCGGCGGCGGCGACTGGATCGGCCTCGGCCGCTCCGTCTACAGCGTCCTCGACAAAAACGTCATCAGCCACGCGTTGACGACAATCGAGCACCTCGATCGGCAGGGCAAGTCGCGGCAAATCGTCCCGTTCGTCATCTCGCGGATATCGGGGCAGCTTCTCAACGTGCATCTTGTCCCCATTCCCGACCCGTCGGGTGCTTCCTACGGCTACATCCTGTCGATCGAGGACGTTACCCGCCGCGTCAACAAGGAGACCCGCCGGGCATCCCTGTTGCTGTCCCTGACCGAGGGCCACCGCTCGGGCATCGCCAGCATTCGCGGCGCGATCGAGGCGATCATCGCCTTTCCCGACATGGACGAGGACGAGCGGGCCCAGTTCCAGAGCGTGATCCATGAGGAGTCGGTGCGGCTCAGCCGGCAGCTTGCCGAACTGGAGGAGCGCTATCCCGGCGATCTCGACGCCCAGGGGCCGCTGCACGACGTACTTGGCAGCGACCTGCTTGCGGCCATCGAGCGCCATGTCGAGGATGCGATCGGCGTCGTCGTCGACGTCAGCGCGCCGCTGGAACCGGTGTGGCTGCGCGCCGACAGCTATGCGATCGCCCGGTGCCTGATCTTTCTCATCGATCAGCTCCGCCGGGTCTGCCGCGCCACGGAGCCCAGCATCTCCCTGCACCACGGTCGCGCGCTGGTCACCCTGATGCTGGAATGGACCGGGGCCGCGCTCGACACTGAGGCACTACGCTCCTGGGGTCTGCGGCAGGTGAGCGCCAGCATCAAGGGCGGCTCGCAGAACCTCTTCGACGTGATCGAACGTCACAGCGGCGCGATCTGGGCGCATCCGACCTCACCCGCAGGTCGGCCCTGCGTGCGCCTGGTTCTCCCCGTCGGCGGAGAAGACGGCGTCACCGCCATCTGGGGCGGGGACGAGAACGAATCCCACGACTTCGACTTTCATCTTTTCCAGCCAGGCAGTGGGGCGGCGGCGTTGCTCGACGCGCCGCTGGGTACCCTGAGCTTCACCGTGATCGATACCGAGACGACGGGTCTGGATCCGAGCGGCGGCGACGAGATCATCGCCATCGCCGCCGTACGTATCGTCAACGGCCGGATCCTGCGCCGCGAGGTATTCGATGCACTGATCAATCCGGGTCGTGCGATTGGCGCGGCGTCGCGGGCGATCCACGGCATCTCCAGCGAAATGCTCCGCGGCATGCCGCCCATCGAGGAGGTGCTGCCGCGCTTTCACCGTTTTCTCGAAGACACGGTAATCGTCGGCCACAACGTCGCCTTCGACATGCGCTTTCTGGAGCTGAAGGAGGCCAAGACGGGTCTGAAGTTCGCTCACCACGTGCTCGATACCCTGCTGCTCGAACTGGTTCTCCACCCCAACCAGGACGACAAGTCTCTGGAGGCCATCGCCGCTCGCCTCGGCGTCACCGTGTCCGGCCGACACACCGCGCTCGGGGGCGCCATGGCGACCGCCGAGGTCTTCCTCGCGCTCATTCCGCTTCTCGCCGAATGCGGCCTTCACACCGTCCGTGACGCGCAAACGGCTTGTGACAGGTTGGCGATGGCGCAGGTTAAGTACTGATGCCGGGCGCCGCCCGCCGCGGCGACCTGTCGCCGCCCCCGGCCTTTCGTACCGGTCCGGCTCATCCTCGCGTCCTGCGCCGGTTCATCCTGATCGTGGCCGCGGCCACCTTCGCCATGTTCACCCTGTGGGCGGTGGTGCGCGAGGTCATCGACGCGCCGGCCGGCGACTACGAGGTCCGCCAGGGCGACATCCTGCTCACCGACGGAAAGTTCGGCGAGGCGATCGAGCGGTTCGACGCGGCGCTGGTGGTATCTCCCAACCATCGCGGCGCGATGATGGGGCGGGCCATCGCCCTGCTCCAGTCCGACCGCGTCGGCGAGGCCGAGAGCGCATTCGGCAACCTGATCGCCTTTCTCTCGACCAGCCTCCCTGCCGATGATCCCACCGGCCGGGCCGTGCTCGCCGGGGCGTACGCCAACCGCGGCATCCTTTTCGATCGCACCGGGCGTTACCCGGAGGCGCTTGCCGATTATCGGCAATCGCTAAGCATCGACGCCGGCGCGGTGGATGGCCCGGGCCTGTTCCAGAAGATCCTCTATGGCGAAGCCAAGCCTTCGACGATCGAGAAGCGCGCAGCCTATATCGCGAGCCAACTGGCCCTGCCGGAGGATCAGCGGCTCCTGTGCGTGCCGGGGATCGACGCCCGGCAACGGATGCACAAACCCTGATCTCGCGCGGCGACTTCCGCGGCGCCTGGCCCAGGGCATCTAGGAGGCGGAGCGGGAGACCGGGGTATGGGCCGCGCCGGCGCCCTCGAACCAGCGGAGACTGTCTGCGAGCGCGACCACCTCGCCGATGACGAGCAGCGTCGGCGCCGCCAGATCGAGCGCCTCGACGCGCTCGGCGAGACAGGCGAGGCTGGTGATCATCACGTCCTGGTCGGGACGCGTGCCGTTGACGAGGACCGCCGCCGGCGTCGAGGCGGCGAGACCGTGGGCCATGAGCTGGTCGCGGATCCGGCGCACGGTGATGCGGCCCATGTAGATAACGAGCGTGGTCTCCGGCGCGGCGAGGCCGGTCCAGTCGAGGTCGAGCGGCTCGTCCTCCTTGGCGTGGCCGGTGATGAAGCGGACGCCATGGGCAACCCCGCGGTGGGTTAAGGGAATTCCCGCGTAGGCCGTACACCCGGATGCGGAGGTGATGCCCGGAACAATCTCGAAGGCGATCCCGTGGGCGGCGAGATGCGCCGCCTCCTCACCGCCGCGGCCAAAAAGAAACGGATCGCCGCCCTTGAGCCGGACGACACTGTGGCCGCTGCGCGCCAGGCTGACGAGGAGCCGGTTGATCTGATCCTGGGGCATGTGGTGGTGGCGGGCGACCTTGCCGGCGAAGATCCGGGCCGCACCCGGCGGGATGAGAGCGAGGATCTCGTCGGACACAAGCTTGTCGTAGACAACCACCTCGGCCGCAGCCAGCAGCCGCTGCGCCTTGACGGTCAGCAGGTCGGGATCGCCCGGCCCGGCCCCGACGATGGATACGCAAGAAGAGGGTCCCGCCATGATCCGCACGTCCCATCGCCCCGCCGCCATACCACCTTTCCTAGCCATTGCAGCGGTATCGGGCAAGCGCTTAGCGCTCCGCTTCCCCGCCGGCTGCGACGGCGCCGGCCGCGGTCCCGGCGACCGGGCAAGGCGAAGCGACCGCCGACGCGCCAGTCCACAAGACCATTTTCGTCCACCGTCGCCGTGGCAAAGTCACTGCTGCGGCCCTAATATTTGCGGCACGGGATTGCAGGAAAGGTTGGTTCGTGTCCGAAACTGGGGCCATCGCGTCCTACCACCGCTACCGTATCGTCGGCCTTTGGCTGTTTGCGCTGGCCGCCATGGTGTTCGTCATGGTGGTTATCGGCGGACTGACCCGTCTGACGAATTCCGGCCTCTCGATGGTCGAATGGCGCCCGGTTACCGGCTGGCTGCCGCCGCTGTCGGACGCGGCCTGGGAGGCGACGTTTCGCGCCTACCAGGCAACACCCGAATACCGCCACATCAACGCCGGAATGAGCCTCGGCGCGTTCAAGGGGATCTTCTGGCTGGAGTACATTCACCGCCTGTGGGGCCGGATGATCGGTGTCGTCTTCTTTGTCCCGTTTCTCGTCTTTCTTGTTCGCGGCTGGCTCGATCGCCGGCTTGCGCCGCGCCTTGCCTTGCTCTTCGCACTTGGCGGCCTTCAGGGCGCCCTCGGCTGGTTCATGGTCGCAAGCGGCCTCGTTGATCGTCCTGACGTCAGCCAGTATCGGCTGGTCGCACACTTTGCCGCAGCGCTGGCCATCTATGCGGCGTTGCTGTGGATCGCCCTCGGCCTCGTCGTTCGCACCCCGCCCTGGAACCCCTCGCGCGGCCTCGGCAGGGGGCCCCTCGCCGTGGGCGCGCTGATCTTCGTCACCATGCTGTCGGGCGGCTTCGTCGCCGGAACCGACGCCGGCTTCGCCTACAACACCTTCCCGCTGATGGACGGGCGGCTCATCCCCGAGGGCCTGCTGACGCTGTCGCCGGTTTATCTGAACTTCTTCGAGAACATCACCACGGTCCAGTTCACCCACCGGGTCCTGGCGCTGAGCGCGGTTGCCGCCGTGGTCGCCTTCTGGCTCGTTGTCCGCGGCCGGGCTTTGCCGGAACGGTCCCGGCTCGCCATCAACGGCCTGCTTGCGGTCGCCCTGCTCCAGGCTGGGCTCGGCATCTCGACCCTGGTCCTGGTCATGCCGACGGCGCTGGCGGCGCTGCACCAGGCCAATGGCGTAGCACTTCTGACCATGATCGTCTGGACGGCGTTCGAGCTGCGGCCGCTGGCCGTGGGGGCCGCGGCGCCGGTGGCGTACCGCCGGGGCGCTGCAGGCAAGGCCACAGGCGGCGGGAGCTCAGGTGCGGGTGGTGGAATGTCCGCAGGTCAGGCGCGCTGAAACGCTTTACCTCCTGCGCCGTCCCACCCATATCCACATCGATCTGAATCCGCCGTCTTCGCAGCGGGCCGGATGACCGGCCTGTGACTTGCGGGCGATCGGGTTTATCTTCCAGCGCGACGAGAAGGTGAGTTTTAAGGCCTTTTCGACTAAGCTGACCGTGAGCGCAAATCGTTACGAAAGGGAGGTCCAGGTGTTGTCCTGGAGGCACGCCAAGGCACTATTGGTCGTATTATCGGCTCTGGTCTTCGGGGCCAGTCTCACACCCGCGCTCAACGGCTGCGCCGGCGACAGGTCCGGTGCGGACCGGGTGGCGCAGGCGATCGGTGTTGATCCGTATCGGCTCGACGATGAGGGCGCTCGCGAGCTCGCCCGTTTCAACCACGTCTTTACCACCTACGCGGACAACCCCAGCGACATTCGCGAGATGAAGCAGTTCCGCGACGTCTACAAGCGGATCCGCGCCAACTACGTCACGCCGGTCAACGACACCGCGTTGATCGACGCCGCGCTGAAGGGTGCGGTCAAGAGCGACGCGGCGCCCGGTTCGGTGCCTTCGAGCAATCTCGTCGATGCCGCGCTTGAGGCGATGACGGCATCGCTCGATCCGCATTCGGCCTATCTCGATCCGGACGCGCTCAAGGAATCCGAACTGGTGACGACCGGCGAATTCGGCGGCCTCGGCATTCAGGTCACCCAGGACGGCGACAAGATCAAGGTTATATCGCCGATCGAGGGCACGCCTGCGGAGCGGGCAGGTGTGCAGCCCGGCGATCTCATCACCCATCTCGACCGAAAGGCTATTACCGGTATGAGCCTGCGCGAGGCGGTGCACGCCATGCGCGGTCCGCCGGGCTCACCCATCCTGCTGACGCTGAAGCGCGGCGAGAAGCAGCCGTTCGACGTCTCGATCACGCGCGACGTCATCGCCATTCAGCCGGTACGCTGGTCGGTGGAGAAGGATATCGGCTACCTGCGGGTCGCCAGCTTCAACGAAAAGACGGCCGATGCGCTGGACGATGCGCTCGTGGAATTGCGCAAGCAGCCAGGTGTGCGCGGCCTCGTCCTCGACCTGCGCAACAACCCGGGCGGCCTGCTCGACCAGTCCCTCGCCGTCGCGGACGCGTTTCTTGACGATGGTGTGATCGTCTCGATCCGCGGCCGGGAGAAGGGGACCGGGCGCGCCTTTCAGGCGAGCAAGGGCGATCTCGCCCGCGGCTGGCCGATGGTTGTCCTGATCAACGCCGGCTCGGCCTCGGCGTCGGAGATCGTTGCCGCGGCGCTGCAGGACCACGGCCGCGCCGTGGTCATGGGCAATCGGTCTTTCGGCAAGGGCTCCGTGCAGACGGTGCTGCGCCTGCCGCAGGAAGGAGCGCTTAAGCTGACCACCGCGCTCTACTATGCGCCGAACGGCGAGACCATCCAGGCGCGAGGGGTCGAGCCGAACGTTCATCTGACCGGCGTGGAAGAGACCGGCGAAGACGCCCATGAGGTCGATCTGCCCGGCGCCCTGCCCGCCCAGGGCGTCATGCCGCAGGTCGAGGCGCAGGCGACCGTCGATGCCAAGGTCTGCCCCGCCCTCGGCAAGAGCGAAGACCGGGAGCTCGGCTGCGCCGTGGCTTATCTCCAGGCGGGCTCGCCGGAGCGCTTCGTCGCCTCGGTGGGCCGCCGCTCGTCTCTGTAGACCGGATCGGCGGCAAACTGAGAACGGAGAAAGGTTTTTCACGTGCGGACGGTCGGCGCTTTCTGGCTCGGACTGATCATCGTTCTCCTTGCCGGCTGTGGCACGTCGGTGCGGACCTTCAGCGAAGCCGACGCGACGGCGGATTTTTCCAGCCTTCGCACTTTTGCCTGGCGCAATGAGGGCGTCGATACCCAGCCGCCGGGCGGCGCGTCGACTTCGCCCGGTGTTACCGCCTTGACCTTGCAGGCGATCCGGGATGCCGTCGGGGCCGGGCTGACGGAGCGGGGGTTGCGGCCGGGCGATCCGCCGCCGGACGCGCTGGTCGGCGTTCGCGCCGGCACCCGCGAGCGCCTGCAGACCACGTTCTGGGCCCGCGACCCGTTCGTTGACCGGCGCTACGGGCCTTATCCCGGGTGGCCGCTGACCGATCGGCGGACGGTCGATACGGTCGAGGAAAGCCTCATCGCCATCGACATCTTCGACGCCCGGACCGGTAAGGCCATCTGGTCGGGGATCGGCTCGACGCCGGCGCAACTGATCGCCAACGACCGGCAAACCATCGACGAGGTCATCGCCGAGATTCTCCGCGACTTCCCGCCGAAGCCATCGCCCTAGCCTTCCTGCCTGTTCATGGCTGGGTGCGGGTCTGAAACATGTCGACGACGATCTGCCGAATGAGCGCCTGGACCTTGCCGTCGCTTTCGCTGCCGACCTTGCCGATCCGACCCTCGACATTGGCCAGGACCTGCGCGGCGGCGCAGAAGGTGGCCAACACCCGGGCCGTGCCCTTTCCGTCCTCGGCGCCGCCCGGAACCGATCCCGCGCAGTTGGCCGCCCCGCCGGCGCCCCGAGGCGGGTTGAAGGTGACGACGATCCGCATGTCCGGATTGGCCGCGGCGGCCGGGTCGGAGGTGAACCGCGGATCCGCCTGCCACGTCACCGCCCGCGTCATCGCTTCGACGACCATGTCCCGGACCGCCGCCGGGTCGGCGGCGTAAGGTTGGCCGCGGACCTCGACCAGAAGCGGCATCGCCGGCTGGGCGAACCGCCACGCGTCATCCAGGCGCACGGTCACCGTCGTGACCGGTGCCTCGTCGCAGGTCGCTAGGACCGTACCGGCGACGGCGAAGCCTGCGAGAAGTACGGGCCAAAGCCTCATCTCCGCTGTCCAGCAGTTACATCGGCTGGGTGATGGTGAACGCCCCGCGAATATCGCCTTCGTTGTAGCCGACCGCGGCATCGTTGGGATAGACCGCCTCGATCTTCTCGCGCAGGCTTGGGTCAACGTTGGCGCCGTGGCAGGTCAGGCACAGCGGTGCGGTCGGAATCGCCTTCATATAGCGGAACTGGCGCTGCCCGTTGCTCGCGACGCCTCGTCTGCGCTGGCGCCCCGGACCGGTCCGGCCGCGAACACGGCGCAGATCAAGGCATTGGCAACCATGCGCACGATAGGCCTCCCCACTGGCATGTTCATTGACATCTTATATGCGTTTTTATTAATGTAAAAGTACAGATACGCCCATGGTGAAATCGTGACCTTCTGGTACAGGTCGCTCAGGCCTCTCAGCGGAGCATGGAATTGGAGAACTTCACCCCGGTCTCGGCCCTGCTCGGCGGAATGCTGATCGGCCTCTCGGTTGTCGGGCTGATGGCCATGAACGGCCGTATCGCCGGCATTTCCGGGATCGTCGGCGCCATGTCCGGCGCCGGCGCGGCGGACATCGGCTGGCGGCTTGCCTTCATCGCCGGCCTGATCGCCGGCCCGTTGGTTGTACTCGCGATCCAGGGCGCGCTGCCGCCGGTCGTCATCGACGTTCCCCTGCCCGCCGTGATCGCCGGTGGCCTGCTGGTCGGTTTCGGCACCCGGCTCGGCAACGGCTGCACCAGCGGTCACGGTGTCTGCGGCCTGGCCCGGCTCTCGCGACGATCTTTCGCCGCGACCCTAGTCTTCACCGCGGCGGCCATGGCCATGGTCACCCTTGTGCGTCATGGGATCGGGGGTTGAGGCCGTGATGCGGATCCTTGCCACCCTCGTTAGCGGACTTCTGTTCGGTATCGGCCTGACCATTGCGCAGATGATCAACCCGCAGAAGGTTCTCAAATTCCTCGATGTCGCCGCCATTGCGAAAGGCGGCTGGGATCCGAGTCTGGCGCTGGTTCTCGGCGGCGCGGTGGCGACCACCGCCGTCGGCTACCGGCTGGTCTTCCGTCGCGATCGCCCGCTTCTCGCCGGATCGTTCTCACTGCCGACGGCCCGCGACATCGACGCGAAACTCGTCGCCGGCGCGACCCTCTTCGGCCTGGGCTGGGGCCTCGTCGGCTTCTGCCCTGGCCCGGCGTTGGCAGCGCTCGGAATCGGCGGGCCGGCGGTGGTGGCGTTCGTCGTGTCCATGCTCACCGGCATGGCGATCTTCCAAGTCTTCGTCGAGCGACGCCGGTCCAGTGGCCCTATAGCGAGGCCTGGCGCCGATGCCAAGCCGTAAACTTGAAGGATGGCTCGTCGATACCACTCAACATCGCAGCGGCGCGGTAGGACGACGAAGCCGGGGAACGAGTCGATCCGGAGTCCGAGATCCCGACGGTTGCACCATTGACGTTCTGGCCTTTGGTTTCCCCGGATCGTGGGGGGGCCCCGCAAATAAATGGGGGGGCCAAAAAAAATTAAGGGGGGGCAAGAGGCAAAAAGGGGTGAACCCCGGCGGGGTGGGACACAAACT
>JBBSCD010000043.1:0-18595 GCA_038250645.1 Rhodospirillales bacterium | reverse complement strand
TAGCCGGGCTTTGCATGGTCACCGCCCGGCGGAGGGGACGGTGCCGGCGGCTCTCCGACGGAGGTGTCGATGCCGCCTTCGCTCCGGCCGGTGCAGGGCGCACCGACCAAGAGCGTGGCGAAGAGGAGCGAGACGCAGAGACGGGCAGCCGCGGCCCGTTTATTCATACGCCCCTTTGGCCGCGGAAAGCTGGCGATTGTACATGCGGCAGTAGATGCCGTTGCGTTCGAGAAGATCGACCGATGCCCCGTCTTCGACGATGCAGCCGCGGTCGAGAACAACGATGCGATCGAAGGAGTCAAGGGTTGAAAGCCTGTGTGCGATGGCGATGACCGTCCGGCCCTTGACCAGGCGCATCAGCGCTTCCTGAATGGACTGCTCGGACTCGGTATCCAAGGCCGACGTCGCCTCGTCAAGGAGAATGATGGGCGCATCGCGAAGGAAGGCGCGAGCGATCGCGAGGCGCTGCCGCTGACCGCCGGACAGCTTGACCCCGCGCTCCCCGACCATCGTCTGGAAGCCATCCGGCAGCCGATCGATGAACTCGCTGCAGTGAGCGGCCTCGGCCGCGCGATAAACCTCCTCGTCGGTCGCGTCGGGCTTGCCGTAGCGCAGATTTTCCAGCACCGAGCGATGGAACAGAGAAATCTCCTGCTGAACGACCGCAATTGAATGGCGCAGGCTTTCCTGCGTCACGGTGGAGATGTCCTGGCCGTCGATAGCCACGTGTCCCGCTTCCGGATCATAAAGCCGCTGCAGCAGCGCGAGGATCGTCGATTTGCCGGAGCCGGAACGGCCGACCAGCCCGACCTTCTGTCCCGGCGCGATGCTGAGATTGAAGCCCTGCAGCACCTGCTCGCCATCCGGGTAGGCGAACGCGACGTCTTGGAATTCGACGGAGCCGCCGAGGTTGATCAAAGTCTTGGCGTCGGGCGCATCGGCCATCTCATGGGGCAGGGCGAGAACCTGCACCGCCTCGCGCAACTTGGCGAAGTGCTGGATGACATCGACCATCGCGGTGGCGAAATCGCGTGAGGCGTTCAACACGGTGAAGCTCAGGGTCGTGGTCAGAACCACGTCGCCGACCGTGATGCTGCCGGCTTTCCACAGCGTGATCGCCCAGGTCAGAACGCCGGCGGTCACGGTGAAGACGGTAAGGGCGTGGAACAGCCGCAACCGCTCCAGCGAACGCAGGCTCTGGCGCTGCGCCGACATCTCACTGTGGATCTTGTCCGACAGTCGTTCCCGCTCGCGCTTGGCCGCGCCGAAGGCCCGCACCAGCCCGATGTTGCTGACGACGTCGGTGATGTCACCGGTCACCGAAGCGGCGAGGCCGGCGAAGCTGGCGTGCAGATGACTACCGCGCGACGCGAGCCTGCCGATGATCGCGCCCAGGAGCGTGATGACGACGAGAAGAACGGCCGTGATCTGCCAGTTGATGAGACTGAGCACGACAATACTCGCGAGAACCGCCGTCGCCGGGGGAATGGTGGTCCAGACAAGCTTGTTCTCGATCTCCCAGGACGAATTTGCGGCCGTCGTAATCCGTCCGGCCAACGCGCCCGGAAAGCGGTCGGAGAAGTAGCGGGTACCATGCCCGGAAAGGTGATCGAACAGATCCAGCCGCATGTCGCCGCCGACCGCGGGAAAGGCGTGGGTTGATGTCCAGCCGGCGATCCGCCACAGCAGGTTGTCGCTGCCGACCAGAACGAGCAGGAGAATGACCGCGCCCCACACCTGGATGTCGGCCGGCTTGCCAATGCCGAGCACGTCGACGAGGTTCTTGATTGCGTACTGGGAGCCGATCGAGCAGCCGACGGCAGTGAGAATTGCGCCAAGGATGATCAGGTGGCTCCACAGCCGACGCTTGACGTAGTGCAGCAGAAAACGGATCGCGCCGTGGGTCGCGTAGGGCGGCAGAGCCGGGCGGCGGGCCTGCGATGGCGCAACGGTCTGCGGATTGCCGTGGGGGTCGGATTTCGAAGGCTCCGCCGTGGCATGAACCCCATCGGCCGCCTCGCCCTCAGCCGTTTCCGGTGGCGCCTCGTCGACCATAAGCTCAAGCGCGAGGGCGGTATCCCGTGCACCCTCATCGCGTTCTCCCGCCGTCCCGCGGCGAATGTGCCCAATCTTGCTCATCGCGTCCCGCTCGTTTTTGCTCGATGGGTGATCCACCGAGGAGATAGTGAGTCAATCTTGTCAGAAATCTGGTTGATTAGCGTATTCTTTTTGTGCAGCGCAAACGGATTTTGTCTCACAGACGCTCCCATATGCCTGCGCGATAACGCTTTTTCGGCTTCCAGGTTCCAATTGATGCGCAGGAAGGATTAACAACATTTAAGACTTCGTTCCTGCCGCTCGTTGCCGGTTCTCGCCGCCGGTGAAGCTGTATCTTCATATTTTTTCACATAGGTGCAATTCGTTCGCAATTAACGTCCATGAAGCAGTTGAACCCCGTCCAGATACAGCATCACCGGCGCATGCTCGCCGCCTACGGCTTCGGTCTGTTTCCGCTGCCGCGCTATCGGGAAAGCCGTCGAGGGCGGTGGCGGCTGATCCGCCATCTGCCCAGCCTCGCCGACGGCTACGTTTCGCCAACGGCCATGGAAACCGACCGCCACGTCCTCTACCACCGCCGGACGCCGTGGATGTCGACCGGACTGATGGAATGCGAAAGCCATGCCTATCATGTCCATGCTGCGCGCGGTTCGGTCGTCGTTGCCGGGCTCGGGCTCGCCATGTTTGTCCACGCGGTTGCGGCCAAAACGAACGTCGACCGAGTCATCGTAATCGAGATTTCGGGGGACGTCATCGAACTCATGCGCGTCGCCGCTGACTGGGATACATGGTCGGATCGCCGGAAGATACTCGTCCTTCATGCCGATGCCCGAGACCCCGCGACCGCCGCCGCGGTCGCCGCCGCTCTCTCTGGGCGCCGGCCCGATTACCTCTTCGCCGATATCTGGCGTCGCTGCGACGAGCCGCAAGCGCCCGATGAGATGGCGGCGATGGTCCGGGCGTTGCTTCCGGCCTCGGCCGGCTGGTGGGGGCAAGAACTAGCCTTCGCAGCGTGGGCGCGGGCTTGTTCCGCCGGCGTCGGCTCTCCGGATGCCGTCACGGAAACAGCGCTCCGGGCCTGTTTCAGCGACCTTGGCGTCCCCGTTCCGGTCACATCGAGCTACGCCGCTTATTGCCGAGATGCCATTACCATGAACGGCGCGAGCGAACCGGGAGGGAGCAGACCGTCAACGCTTCGCCGGCTCTGGCGCGGCATGACCGGAGCCGATCCGGAACGCTAGGCCCGCAGCCGCGTTGGCATAAACTCGGGCGGCACGACAAGGCGGGACCTGTCTTGCCCGATCGCTCGCAACGGAAACAGGAACGCCATGCGGCCAGTAACAAGCTATCGATTCCGCCGCCTGCTGGCCGTCATCGTTATTTCTGGCGGTCTTCTCGGCGCGCTCTCAGCGTTGCCGGCCCGGGCCCAGGACGCGCTCTTCGACACCCCGGCGCCGTCGAACCAGCCGCAGTCGTCGCCGCCGGCGCCCACGGTGGATGCGGAAGTCGATCCGCACAAGGACGAGGCGATCGCGGAGCGGCTGCGCTCGACCTATGCGACCGTCGACGGACTGGCCCCGGTGGACGTGCGGGTGAACGCCGGCGTGGTCGTTCTCACCGGCGAGGTGAGCGCGCAGGCGCTCCGTCAGCAGGCGGGGCGTCTTGCCCGGAACATTCGCGGCGTTGCCGAAGTAGAGAACAGGATCGAGGTCGCACAGGATCTCGAAGGCCGTCTGGCGCCGGCGCTAAAGCGCCTTGGCGAGGTCTGGAGGGGCTTCCTCCGGCTTTCTCCGGTCCTGCTCGTCGGGCTGGCGATCATGGCGCTGGCGGTGGTGGTGGGGCGCTGGCTGGGCCGGCGCAAGGGTCTATACCGCCGCATTTCAGGAAACGCCTTCATCGCCAGCCTGCTGGCGCAGGTCGTGCAGATCGCCGTGCTGCTGATTGGCGCGGCGCTGACGCTGCTTCTCCTCGACGCCACCGGCCTGGTCAACACGCTGCTCGGCGCCGCCGGCATCCTCGGGCTGGCGCTCGGCTTCGCCCTGCGCGACACCGCGGAGAACTACATCGCCAGCATTCTCCTGAGCCTGCGTCGCCCGTTCGAGCCCTACGACTATGTCCGGATCGAGAATCAGGAGGGCATCGTCGTCCGCCTGACCTCGCGGGCGACCGTGCTGCTGACCCTCGACGGCAACCAGGTCCGGATCCCGAACGCGACGGTCTTCAAGGGCCTGATCGTCAACTTCACCCGTCAGCCGCAGCGTCGCTTCACCTTTCAGCTCGGCATCGCTCCGGACGAGGATCTGGGCCGGGCGCAGCTGACGGCGGTGGATGCGCTTGCCGGCGTCGATGGTGTTCTGTCCGATCCGCCGCCGGTGGCGCTTTACGAAAACGTCGGCGACTCCGCCGTGGTCCTGACGGTCGCGGGATGGATGGATCAGAGCAGTCACGACTTCCTGCGGGTGCGCAGCGAAGCCATCCGGGTGGTGTTGACGAAGATGGGCGCAGCCGGTGTCGACCTGCCGGAACCGACCGTGCGGCTTCGCCGCGCGCCGTCGCCCAGTCGCCCGAGCATGGACGCGACGCCCGCGATCGCCACCGGCCGCGACCGCTCGCTCAACCGCGTCGTGGAGCAGGAGCGGATCCGCACCCAGGACATTCTCGAACCCGATGGCCGCGAGGAATAACGCGACCGTCGATTTCAACCCTGTAATCTTGCCCCGGCTCGGGGCCGGCCGATATGATCGTCAGGTCGGATCACGAAGTTGGGAAGCCGGGCGCAATGCACGTTCGTCTCATGGGCACAGCAGCTTGCATTGCCGTGTTCGCCCTTGGCGCCTGCGCGGGCAGCCCATCGCTACCGCCGGCTGCCGACGTCGCCGGCCTGCCGCCCAGCCATCTGGAGCGCACGATGCTCGGCCCCGATGCGAACAACGCGTTCTTTCTCAAGAAGTTTCGCGATTGCGCTGCATGGGCTTCCTACACGTATTGTCAGGCCGACATGTACGGAGGCCTGACGCCATAACGGGATCCGCGGCGAGGTCACGATGGATCTGAAGGAGGGCGCGGCGCCGCGTTTCGAGGATATGGCGCCGCATGAGCGGGCGGCCGCGGCCCAGGCCGCGTCGCGCTACCTGCTCGCCAACGACTTCGCGAGCCTCGACGAGGCCTGCGAGACACGCGGGCTGGCGATGCAGGATCTGTGGGACGACATCATCGCGGTTGCTCGCCTGCCGGCCTGTAGCGTACCGGTGTTCGCTTTCGCGACTTGATCATGCCGGCGCGTCAGCTTCAGCCGGCGCTCGCCGGTCGATCCGTCAACGGGTGAGATCCCTGGTGGAATTTCTGGGCCGGCCCGCTGCGGCGCAAGCGTCCTTTACCGTGATTTCGTACTCGGCCCGGGCCGGATCGTAGTTGCGCGGCTCGCGGGCGAGAAACCAATCGAGCGCCTCGTCCCAGTAGGTTACGGTCCATCCCGGCAGCTCCCGCTTGACCGCCCGCGCCAGCTCAAGGCCCTCGGCGGAAAAGGCGACGAAGTCGAAGCGCGAGCCGGTGAGATCCTCGTAATCGAGGGGATGGCAACGGTCTTCGAAGCGGGCGTTCCAATCCGCCAGACGCTGCGCAAGCGCCGCGCTTAGCGGCGGTGCGCCCATGCGGCGGGTATCCTCGTCGCCGAGCTGATAGCCGGCTGAGCAATAGTCGGCGACAATCCGGATTCTTGCCACGGCCGTTCCACCACCCTGCATGCGGCCAAGTATGCTGCCCCCAGTATATCGCGAGTGTGCCGGTACGTCAGGTCGTGCGCCATGGGCCGGAGCCCTGACGCCCATCCGGGCGCAGGATGCTCTACGCCGCACCGACGGCACAATTTCCGGGACGGGAAGGACCCAAGTGGGTTAACATAGGGTTATTATCCTACATACCCACGGAGGATCCTATGAGTGTACCGCTGTTCGGTGGCGATGTCCTGTTCCAGCAGAGACTTCTGAAGACGGCGCGCCTGTACCCCGGCGCTCTTGACGGCCTCTGGGGGCCGCTGACCGACCAGGCGACGGCAACCTTCGCCGTGGCGAGCGAAGACATTGCCTCCCGCCACGGCCGTTTCGATGCGCGCTCGGAGCATCGGATCGCCTCGCTCCAGCTTCCCGCACAAAAAGCCGCGCGGACCTTCCTCGCCCGCACTCGGGCCTCGGGACTTGACGCCCGGATAATCTCGGCGACCCGCGGCTACGATGAACAGAACCAGCTGTTCCGACGCGGCCGCTATGGCCGGCCCGGCCCGAAAGTCACGAACGCCCGGGGCGGACAAAGCAACCACAACTTCGCCATCGCCTGGGACATCGGGTTGTTCGAGGCCGGGGTCTATCTGACCGGGGCCGCTGCCTACGAGCGCGCCGCGCAGGCGGGACTGATCGATGAGCTGGAATGGGGCGGGACGTGGCGTTCGTTTCGCGACACCCCGCACTACCAGCTCGCCAACGGCTTGTCGGTGGCGGCGACGCGGGCGCTGTTCGAGGCCGGCAAGCGATACTTCTGATCCGCGGCGGCCCGCGGCCGTCAGCGCTTGCGGCGCTCCAGGACGTCGAGGATGAGGTGGAGCAGTTCGTCCGGCCGGTTGGTCAACCCGAAGGCGAGCGGCGGGACGCCACGGGTCGGATCGAACTCGCCGACATAATAGACCACCGGTAGAGTGGGATGAGAGTCCTTTAGCCGGTCCAGCATCTTGAGCCCGGCCGCCGCGTCGTCGCCCCGCTTCAGATCGCTCAGGATGATGTCGAACGCCTGCTTACCCAGCCGGTCCAGCGCTTCATCGGTGCCGTGAGCGGTCTCGACGTCCGCGCGCAGCTGGTGCAGCATCTTGATTTCGTTGAAGTTGTTTTCGGGGACGTCGTCGACCCAGAGGATTTTCGCCTTCTGCAGCAGGCCGAGGTGACGCGAGGCCCGGTCCATCGCCAGGCTCGCCTGCTCCTCGCTCACCTCGACGTGCCAGTTGCCGTTCTTGCGCGCCAGCGCCACCGAGGCCTGGATCGCCTCGCGAACGAAGGAACACTCGATCCCCCCGATCTTCAGGCCGGTGACTAGCGGCAGCAGCTGGTTCTTGATGGGTCTATAGAAGATCAGCACCACAATGATGGCGACCACCAGCCACAGGGCGCTGGGCAGGATCTTTACCAGCTCGATCACTACGGGTTCGGTGAAAATCCGCGGGGGCTCCGCAGCCGGCGGCGCCTGTTGCGCGGCGGCCGGAACCACGGCCGCAAGCAGAAGCGCGCCCGCCAGAACGACTCGCCAGGCGGCCGGTCGAAGCGGAACCGGACAGGCTGGCGGTCTCCGATCGACGAGGGGTTTGCCGTGCGATCCCGACCATGCGCAGAGCGGCCTCATTGCAAATCCCTCCCGGCGCCATGACCGGCAACGCCAACCGTTCGCGCGGGAACCCACGCGTCTGCGCGGGAGCGCCACCGTTATCCACCATTAATAATTATCAATCTTGGACAATTGGGGCAAACGGCACTACACTTTCGCCAAAATCAATCCTGGGGAAGGCTTGGCCATGGCGGGAGTTGCCGTGCAAGATCAAGCTACGCCTGCGATCATCGGCGCGAGAGTCGATGACCGCGACGCGAACCTGCCGTATCAGGGCATCGCCAAGGCCCTGCAACGCGGTCATGTCGTGCCCTTCCTCGGCGCCGGCGCTTCGGTGTTCCATCGCCCGCGGGACCGGGCCAATGACGCGCGTTTCTGCCCGCCGACGGGTGCGGCACTTGCCGATCATCTGGCAAAGCTCGCTCATTTTCCGGACACCGCTGACGAGCAGCATCGGCAGAATCTTTCGCTCGTTGCGTCGTATTTCGGCCTCGTCTCCCTTGGCGACGGGTTTTTGCGCGACGAACTGCGCGAAGTCTTCTCGCCTGAGTTCGAGCCGAACGGGTTGCACGTCCTTCTCGCCCGGATCGCCCGGGCGACCAACCTGCTGATTGTCACGACGAACTACGACGACATGCTCGAACGGGCGTTCGAGCGCGAAGGCGTGCCCTACCACCTCGTCGTCACCAGCATGGGCGACATCGAAAAGGCCGGCTCCCTGCAGCACAAGGAACCGAACGGCAAGGGCTTCACCATGGTGCCGCCGAAGAAGCTCGATGTGACGCTGGAACAAGCGTCGATCATCTACAAGATGCACGGCAGCATCAATCGCATCCGAAGCGAGGACGACAGCTACGTCATCACTGAGGAAGACTACGTCCGCTTCCTCGGCGGCTTTTCCTCCAAGCAGCTCGCCCTCGTTCCGCCGATGCTGGCCGCGATGATGAAAACGCGGCACTTTCTCTTTCTCGGCTACAGCCTCCGCGACTGGAACCTGCGCGTACTGCTCGACATGCTCTCGCAATTCGACAACAACGCGGCAAAGCGGCGGTCGTGGGCGATCCAATACAACCCGGACACCGTCGAAGAACGGATCTGGGAACGAAAGGCCGTCGACGTTTTCGGCCTCGACTTGCAGAACTTCATTGATGATCTCGGCCAGGCATTCGACGCAACCATAGCGCCTTCATGAATCCGGCGAACACCGCTTCGGCGACGGAGCGGGCTCAGGATCCGTCGTCAGCAACTCCTTCGGCAGAGCCATCGGCGGCAGAGCCATCGGCGACCGCAACACCATACCGCGGCCTCGCGCCTTTCGCCGAGAGCGATTACGATTACTTCTTCGGGCGCAAGAGAGACGCCTCGCACATCGCCGCGAGCACGATCACGGAGGCGTTGTCGGTCCTGTTCGGGCCGAGCGGCGTCGGCAAGAGCTCCGTCCTCGGCGCCGCCTTGCCGCGGGCCCTGAACAGCATCATTGAGGGTACCCTCTTCGTCCCCTTCTTCCGCTGGGAGCGGGGCTTCTACCAGACGCTGCTCGCGCGGGCGAAGGCGCGCGCCGGGGTGCCGGATGGCGTCAAGATCGCCTCGCTGGAGGCTCTTGCCGATCATTGGATTGAAACCCGCGAGACGCCCGTGGTCTTCGTCTTCGACCAGTTCGAGCAGTACTTCCTTATGCCGATCACCGGAGACCGGCAAAACGACGACATCGAGACCGACTTCGAAGTCGATATGGCGCGGATCGTCAACCGGCGGGACATCGATGCTCATGTCCTCATCAGCATCCGCGAGGACGCCCTTTATGAGCTGGACCGCCTTCGCGGGCGGCTGCCGGCCATCCTCGCCGACCCCATGCGGCTGGACTACATCGACCGGGCCGCCGCCGAACAGGCCATCCGCGAGCCGCTGCGCGTGTACCGCGAGCAGCATGGCGAAGCGTCCGGACCGGTTTCCATCGAGGACGAACTCGTCGCCGAGCTTCTCGCCCGGGCGCGGCGGACGGCGAACCCGCAGCATTACGAGACACCGTATCTGCAGCTTGTCCTTGAGCGGCTGTGGAACGAGGAGCGCCGCCAGGGCTCCTCCGTGCTCCGCGTCGAGACCTACGAACGCCTGAACCGGTGGGAAGGCATCGCCACCAGCCACGTGCAGCACACCCTGGAAACGGCGCTGACGGAAGACGATCGCGCGCTCTGCGCCGCCCTTTTCGACCGCATGGTCACGCCATCGGGGATGAAGATCACGCTGGCGGCGGAGGATCTCGCGGCCATGGTCAAGGCGGGGCCCGCGCAGGTCGAGGCGGTGCTGACGACGCTCGGTCATCCCGACAGCCGGATCATTCGCAGCGTCGCTCCGGCCCAGGACAGCGGCCAGCGGCGCTACGAGATCTTTCATGACGTCCTCGCCCGGCCGATCCTTGCCTGGAAGCACGCGTTCAACGCCGAGCGCGAACAGCGGCACCTGCGCGAAGAGGCCGAGCGGGAGCAGGAACGGCTGCGGGTCGAGGCCGAAGCGGAGCGCGTCCGTCAGCAGCGCGAAATCGACGCGCAGACCCGCCGCGCGGCGGCGCAGCGGCGGATCGCCAAGCGGTTCCAGCGCATCTCGATTGCGGCGACGCTGATGGCCATCCTGGCCCTGCTCTTCGCCGGCTGGGCCGGATACTCCTACCGGGAGGCGGCGAAGCAGCGGGCGCAGGTCCTGGCGATGCGGGCGGACCTGGCGACGGGTAGCGGCGACAGTCGGCAAGGCCTGCTGCTGGCGCTCGAAGCGCTGCCGGTGAGCCGGGGTCTCGGCGAGACGTTCCGCCGCCCGATGATCGAGGACGCAACGCGCGCCCTCGAGCGGGTCCTGTTCCGGCCCTTCGGTCGCACCCTGAGCGGACAGGATGATGTGACGCATGTTGCCTACAGCCCCGACGGGACGAAGATCCTGACGGTGGCGGGGGGCAACAGGGTCACGATCTCGGATGCGGCGGCCGGCACGGGACAAGACGCCCTGCTGGTCCTGCAGCACGAGGCACCGGTCAACTCCGCCGGCTTCAGCCGGGACGGCCGTTTTATCGTTACCGCCTCCCAGGACGGCAAGGCTCACATCTGGGACGCCGGCAGCGGGGCGAAGCTCACCGAGTGGCAGGTGAGCGCCGGGCGGCGGACCATCGTCGACCTGAGCCCGGACGACACCCTCGTCGCCGCTGTCGCGTACGGCGACAATGCCAGCCTGTGGTCCTGGGATCCTGACCAGCACCCGGCCGCCGGAGCCCTGGCCGAGCCACCGAGAATGACGAACGGGCTGTGGGACGACGACGGTGTCACCCACAGCCTCGGAACCAACTACGTGGCATTCGACGCGAGTGGCCAACGGCTGGTGACAACATCGTGGGGCAACGAAGCCAGGATCTGGGATGCGCGCACCGCACGCCTGATCCGGACGCTGCCGCGGGCCTGGGGGGACGCCCATGGCCCATGTTCCGACCCCATGCAGGGGCACTGCGAGCCCGTCCTCTCTGCCGCGTTCAGCCCCACCGACCCTGATCGGCTGGTGACAGCCTCGCGCGATAGGACCGCCCGGATCTGGGATCTTTCGACCGGACGGGTGATAGCGACGCTGGTCGGCCACGGCAAACCCGTCACCTCCGCCATCTTCAGCCGGGACGGCAGTCGCGTCATCACCGCCGCGCCCGACGGCACCGTGCGCATCTGGAATGCGGCCAGCGGGGAGATGCTGCAAATTCTCAAGGGACCGGCGGTGGTTGCCGGAGAGACGGCATCCGCGGATCTGAGTCCCGATCAGGCTCATGTCGTCGCCAGCTTCTCCGGTCCCAACGCCCACGTGTGGGACGTTCACGACGATCTTGCGCCCTTCGTCCTGCCCAATCTGAGCATGGCCCTGCCGACCGCGGCGCTAAGCCGGGACGGCCGCCTGCTGATTGCCGCAACGGGCCTCGCCCTCGGCCTTTATGACGCCACATCGGGCCGCACCCTTGCCGCGCCGGCGTATCTTGACGGTACGGTCATGTCGGTCATGGCCAGTCCGAACGGCGAGGAGGTGCTTGCCGCCGCCGGCACAAGCGTCAAGATCTTCGATTTGGAGGAGTGGGAGCGCGACGGCCAGCCGCCGCCGCCGCGGCGGATCGCGAAACACGACAACCTGATCCTGTCGGCGACCTATGATGCCGCCGGCAAACGCATCGTCACTGCCTCGCAGGACGGCACCGCCAGACTATGGGACGCCGCCACCGGCGTGGCCGTCGGCAAGCCGTTGCGGCACGACGGCGCCGTGTTTTCCGCCACGTTCGATCGCGACGGGCGCCGCGTGCTGACCGGCTCCTTTGACGGGACCGCGCGCATCTGGGACGCCGGAAACGGCGGGCCTCTGCGAACGCTGCACATCGGCGCGCCGGTGCTCGACGCCAGCTTCAGCGCTGACGGCACCCGCGCCGTCGTGACCGCGCTTGAGATGCCGCAGGCGCCGCCGGCGGAGCCGCCGTTCTTCCGGACGAAGACCGCGATCTGGGACATTGAAGCCGTGGCGCAAGCCGACGCGGGGGACCGGAAGTCGTTGCCAAACGCCAAATTCCTGCAGCTGGCCAACTACATCGCTGTCGGCACCAGCGATGGCGGCGTGCAGCTGTCGGGTGCGCTGGACTCCCTGGACGAGGAGCCGTTGGCGTTCCTTCCCGGAACTTCGATCAGGCGCGTCGCATCCAGTCCTGGCGGAGAGCGGCTGGTAACGATTTCCGATGCCGGCGTGATCCGCATCTGGAAGCTGCCGCCATCGGATCCGTATGCCCTTATCGCCTATGCCCATACGGTCGCGGATCGGGATCTCGCGCCCGACCAGCGCGTGCTGTCGGCGCGGGAGCGGCGCGAGCTCGGCTTGACGGAGGATGACCGGCCCCTGCACGTGACGCTGGGCGAGTGGCTCAGGGTGACGCTGCAGTCGATCCTGCATCTTTGAGCCGAGGCTCGGACGCGGCGTCCGGCAGCCGCGCCAGAAAGTCGAGAACGAGGGCGTCGATGCCGTGCTGCGGCAGGTCGTTATGGCCGCCGCCTTCGATCCAGCGGGCGAGCTTCGGCTCGACCGCCGCATCGTAGAGCGCGCGGCTGAAGTCGATCGGCACGATCCGGTCATCTTCCCCGTGGATGAGCAGCAGCGGCGCCCCGATCTCCGCGACCTTCGCGCGGCTATCAAAGCGGTCGCGGATCAGGGTCCGCACCGGCGCGAAAGGATAGCGACGGGCGGCGACGTCGACCACCGACGATGGCGCGCCTTCGCCGATGACCGCCGCGACCGGCCGACCTTCGGCCGCGCTTTCGGCGGCGACGTGAATGGCGAGCGCGCTGCCGAGCGACTCGCCGTAGAGCACCGTCCGCTCAGTCGCCACGCCGTCCGCCTCGACAAAGCGCAGCGCCGCCCGCGCGTCCTCGTAGAGCCCCTGTTCCGATGGAGTCCCCGGATTACCGCCGTAGCCGCGATAGCCGACGAGGAGCACGCCGAGCCCGGCGTTGAGATAGGGACGGACCCGCTTCACTCGCCCCGAGATGTTCCCGCCGTTGCCGTGGAAGTAGACCATCGTCCGCTGGCCGTCGCGGGCCGACTTGTACCACGCGCTGAGGGCAAGTCCGTCCGCCGTCTCCAGCGTCACCTCGCGCATATCGCCGGCCCCTGCTGCTCCCGGCGTCCCGACGTGGGGCGAGGGCAGGAAGAGGATGTTGCGCTGGAAGGCATAGAGAACGCCGACGACCGCAAGGTAGCCGGCGGCAACGCAGACGAGCGTGATCGTGATCATGCGTCTCGTGCTGATGGGTAAAGCAGGCACGCGGGGAGCCGTTCAGCGCCCCTCATGCGCTGTCCCGTCGGCCGGGGGCAGCTCGTCATCCTCGAACAGGATGCGGTAGGCGGCGCCATCGAGATCGTCATACTGCCCTGACTTCAGTGCCCAGAGAAAGCCGCCGAGGCCGATCAGGCCGAGGACGAGCGCCGCCGGAATGAGATAAAGAAGAATGTCCACGCTAGGAAACGCTCCTGCGGTTCAGGCGCAAGGCATTGGCAATAACCACCAGTGACGACGTGGACATCGCGATTGCGGCGATCAAGGGTGTCACCAGCCCCGCGACAGCGAGCGGAATGGTGGTCGCGTTATAGATAAGGGCGAGGCCGAGGTTCTGCTTGACCAGACGCTGCGCCCGGCGGGCGACAACGAGGGCCTCGACCACGGGGGCAAGCCGGTCGCCCTGGAAGACGAGGTCGGCGGCGGTCTGGCTGACGTCGACGGCTGTCGCCGGCGAAAGGGAGACGCTCGCCGCGGCCAGAGCCGGGGCGTCGTTGAGCCCGTCGCCGACCATCAGCACCCGCGCGCCGCGGCCGGCCAGCGCCTCCAGCCGGCGCACCTTGTCGCTTGGGGTGCAGCCGGCCTGCCAAGTCGCGATGCCGACGGCGGCGGCCACGGCGGCGACCACCGCCGGCCGGTCGCCGGAGAGAAGCTCGACCATGTACCCTCGTTGCTGCAGGGCTGTAATCACCGCGCGTGCGTCATCGCGCGGCGCATCGGCGAAAACGAACCGCACCGCTGCTTCACCCGGTCGCGCCAGCCAAAGCTCCGGCCCGGCCTCGCTTCCTTCGCCATCCGTTGCGCCGCTTCCCTGGGCTCCGACGAAGGCGCGGCTGCCGAGGCGCATGATACCATCCGCCGTCAGACGCTCCAGGCCGGCGCCCGGCACCTCGATTACGCCGCCGGCGACGGTGACGACGATGCCGTGCGCCTCCGCGGCGCGCACCAGGGCCCGAGCAAGGGGATGGCGGCTTGCCGCGGCCAAGGCCGCCGCCTGAGCGAGGGCGGCGCGATCGGCCTCCCTGCCGGCGGCCTCGACCAGCCGTGACCGCCCCAGGGTGAGCGTTCCGGTCTTGTCGAAGACGATCGTGTTGGCGCCGGACAGACGCTCGAGTGCGGTGCCGGACTTGAGCAGAATGCCACGACGGAGCAGCCGCCCCGAGGCAATGACGTGCACCACCGGAACCGCGAGGGCCAACGCGCACGGGCAGGTGATGATCAGCACGGAAATGGCAATCAGCAGCGCATCCTGCCAGGCGGCTCCCGCTCCCAGCCACCAGCCGAGAAAGCTGAGCAGCGCGAGGCTGTGGACGACGGGCGCGTAAAGCCGCGCGACCCGGTCCGCGAGCGCGACGTAGCGCCCCCGCTGCTGCTCCGCCGCCTCGATCAGCCTGGCGATTTCGGCGAGCAGGGTGCCGTCGCCGACGGCGGTGACGGCGACAGTGAGCGGCGCGGCCAGATTGAGGGTGCCGGCGAACAGCCGCGTCCCGGGCGCCACCGGCTTCGGCACGCTTTCGCCGTCGATGAGCGCGGTGTCGACCTCGCTGACGCCGGCGATGACGCGCCCGTCGATGCCGATTCGCTCCCCGGCTGCGACAAGCACCGACATCCCCGGCTCGACCCGCGCCGGCGCCAGAACCCGCCTCTCACCGCCCGAGCCAAGGACGGTGACGGCCTTCGTGCCGAGCGCGAGCAGGTGCTCGGCCGCCGAGCGGGCGCGGCCGCGAGCGAGCAGATCGAGGTAGCGGCCGACGAGGAGGAAGAACAGCAGGCCGATGGCGGAGTCGAAGTAGGCGTGTTCGGCGCCGCGCGCGGTCTGATAGAGGCTCATTGCCACAGCAAGCAGGACGCCCAGCGAGATCGGCACGTCCATGTTGGTCCGGCCCATCCGCAACACCGACAGCGCCGAGCGGAAGAACGGCCGGCCGGCATAGGCGATCGCGGGCATCGCGATCAGCGCCGAGATCCAGTGGAGGAGGTCGCGGGTCGCCGGCCCCATGCCCTGACTTGCGCCGGCCCAGATCGATACCGACAGCAGCATGACGTTGCCGGCGGCGAAGCCGGCGACGGCCATCGCGCGCACCAGCTCGCCCTCGCGCCGCCGCCTCTCCGAGTCGAGGCGCTCCGTGTCGAACGGGACGAGCCGGTAACCCAGCCGCCTGACCGCGCCGACGAGCCGGTCGCCGTCGGTCTCCGCTTCGCGCCAGGCAAGGGCGAGGCGGCGGGTTGTCATGTTGACGCGGGCGGAGATGACGCCGGGCTCGCGGGCGAGCACCGACTCGATCAGCCAGACGCAGGCCGCCCAGTGCAGGCCCTCGACGACGAGGCTGACTCGGCTGCGCCCTTCGGCGGTATGGACATGGCTGGCGAGATCGACGCCGCCGCTGTCCCCGGCGTCATCCTCCGGCTTGAGCGGGCGCTGGTCGGGATCGAGGGTCCGCCGGCGGTAATAGTCCGCAAGGCCCAGCCCGGCAACGAGGCGGTAGGCCGCCGCGCAGCCCGAACAGCAGAAGCGGCCGTCGCCGTCGCCGGGCGGGTCGCCATCGCCCCGGTCGGCGGCGGACGGTGCGGGAAGCCCGCAGTGGAGGCACCGCCCCTCAGCGCCGGGCCCGGTCGTATCGGCGTGGGAACGGACGCCCGGCTCGGCGCCCATTTCATCGGCAACCGCCGCTGCCCGCGGCGTTGCCATGCTCACGGAATGAAGAGTCGTCGCGTCGCCTCGAAGGTGTCGGTGTCGCGCCGGGCGGTGACGTGCGCGTCCCACTGGCCGGCGAGCGGCAACGTCACCGTTCCGACGTAGACGCCCGAGCCGCGATGATCGAGGTTCAGCGTCCGGTCGAAGCCCCCGGCGGCCGGGCGGATCATAGCCGCTTCGACGTTCAGGCGATCGAGCGGCTGACCGTCACGATCGACGAAAGCGAGCTTGACCTCGGCTTCGCGCGCTGCGTCGGCCGCATGCGCTTTCGGCGTTATCTCGATGTCCATTCGCCACCCCCGCTTCGCCTGCTCCCGGCCGGCGGCAAGGGTGTCGTTGTATCGCAGGCCCTTGTTGTAGGCGTCCTCGGTCTGCAGGCCGGGGAAGGTACGAACCGCGAGCGTCGCCATCAGTGCATTCACCGCGATGACGACGACCATCGCCGCGACGAAGATCCACGGATACCACCAACCCTGCTGACGTGCGCGGGCCATCGCCTCACCCGCCACCTGCGGCCGCCTGCACTTTGGCCGCAGCGCCGCCGAGGTTGGCCGGCCCGTTGAAGATGCCGCGCACCGTCTCGCTCTCGCGGGTCTTGACGTCGATAAGGTAGAAGGTGAAGCCGGTCTGGGTGCTGTCAAGGCTGCTGACCGGCGCCTTGACGAAGAAGCGGAAGCTGCTGACGTCATCAGGGGCGACATCGAGTTCGACGTATGGACCGGGTTCCAGATGGTGTCCGAGCACCGCGATCTCGGCGCCGACCAGGCCGTCGGTGGACAGCAGGTAGGTCTTCGGCTCCCGGACCATGTTGACGATCTTGATGGTGTAGCCGTTGCGGATCGAGCCGTCCGACAGCTTGACGTAGAGTGGTTGACGGTCCTGCAGGACGTTGACGTGCAGCCGCGACCGGGTTGACAGGCCGACCACCATGACCGCGGCGATCAGCAGCAGGAGCACGGCATAGGCGATGGTCCGCGGGCGGACGAGGCGGAAGCGGGTCTTCGTCTCGCCCTCCGCGCGGGCGACCTGGTTGGAGATGGAATCGTAGGTGATCAACTCGGGCGGCAGGCCGAACCGGCTCATCACCGAGTTGCAGGCGTCGACGCACAACGCGCAGCCGATGCAGGCCATCTGCTGACCCTTGCGGATGTCGACCCCGGTGGGGCAGACCTGCCAGCACAGGCCGCAGTCGACGCAGTGGCCGCGACCTTCGAACGACTGACCCTTACGCGCGCCGCCGCGGGGCTCGCCGCGCCAGTCCTCGTAGGTGACGACCAGCGAGTCCTCGTCGAACATGGCGCCCTGGAACCGAGGCCACGGGCACATGTAGATGCATACCTGCTCGCGCGCCCAGCCGGCGAGGACATAGGTCGTTGCGGTAAAAAGAAATACGAAGCCATAGATCGCCATGCTCGCCTGGCCGGTGAAGAAGTCGTGGACCACGGTCGGGGCATCGTTGAAATACATGATCCAGGCGCCGCCGGTAGCAAGCGCGATCAGCATCCAGGCGCCGTGCTTGGCGATCTTCTTGCCGACCTTCGCTCCGGTCAGCGGGCCCTTGTCCAGATTCATTCGGGCGTTGCGGTCGCCTTCGATCTTGCGCTCGACCCACATGAACAGATCGGTCCAGAGGGTCTGGGGACAGGTAAAGCCGCACCACACCCGGCCGAAAAGCGCGGTGACGAAGAACAGGCCGAGCGCGCCGAGAATGAGCACGCCGGTCAGGTAGTAGATTTCCTGCGGCCAGATTTCGAGACCGAAGAAGTAGGCGCGTCGCCCCGGCATGTCGATCAGCAGCGCCTGGTCGGGCGCTCCGGGTCCGCGATCCCACCGAAGCCACGGGCCGATGTAGTAGAGGCCGAGGAGGACGCCGAGCGTCCACCACTTCACCTTGCGCCACGTGCCCTGAATGCTGCGCGAGTAGACGCGGTCGCGATCGGCGAAGAGCTTCTGCTTCTCCGGGCGCTGCGAGCCGCCGCCGCCCGTGCCATCACCGCCGCCGCCCCGCCGAGTCTTGCGCTGCTTCTGGCGCAGGCCGGTACCGTCACCGGGAGTTTTCAGAAGAGCCGTGTTCGCGGTCGCCATCCATGGGTCCTCAGTCGTACCGCGCCGGGCTTGCACTTGCCGGCCGCGCGCCTGTCGTGGGCGGCCCGGCCGCCGCTTCACGCCACGGCCCTGCCAGATCGGTCGAGCGCGAGCGCTCTACACCGGAACCCCCTGAAGTTCCCTCGCTCTGTCTTGTATATTAGAAGAGCATCATACCTGCAAGATCCGCGCACACGGGCTCGCGCCCGGCTCGGCACCGGCGCATCACTGGCCGCCTCCGAGCGAATGGACGTAGACCGTGACCTGCTTGATCTCGGCGTCGGTAAGACGCGCGTGCCAGGGCGGCATGACGCCCTGGCGCGGCTTCGTCACCTGCCGGACGATGTCTGCCTTGGTCCCGCCATAGAGCCAGATCTGGTCGCTGAGGTTCGGCGCGCCGAGCTCGTTGTTGCCGCGACCGAGTTCGCCATGGCAGGCGACGCAGTTCTCGGCGAAGATCTGCGCGCCTTCGTCGTTGTCCGCCCCCGGACCGGACAGGGCCAGCACGTGGTCGGCCACCGCGGAGATCTGCTGCGGCGTCAGGATTCCGTCGGCGCCGAAGG
>JBBSCD010000042.1:0-18885 GCA_038250645.1 Rhodospirillales bacterium | reverse complement strand
TGGGCCGTCATCGCCGACCTCCTCGACCAGTTCCCACCCCAAGAATGCCAAAACTTCTTCAGACACGCCGGCTACGGATGCCACCAATCCTGACGCGCTCTAGCTCCTCGGAGCGGCCGAAGCCGTAGACCGGCGCGGTGTCGATCAGGGTCACCCCCCTGTCGATGGCTTCCAGCAGGGTGCGGCGCGACTCCTCGTCGTCCGAGCCGCCCCACATCCAGCCGCCGAGCGCCCAGGTACCGAGGCCGATCCGCGAAGGCTGACGATCGAGGCCCGGAATCGCGACGGTATCCATGAACTTGGCCTCCCTGGTTGCGATGGGATAAGCGGCCCGCCGGACGGGAACGGCACTTCCCTGCAGGAGCGCGGTGCGGAACTTCTTCCGGACCGGCCCGCCCGGCGGACACAGAAATCCTTACCGCATCGTGTCGCAGACCGACTTGCTCCAAAGCAATCCGAAGCCGAAGGCGAAGACTAACCGTCAGCATATGCGCGGGAGCGGATCATCCTCCAGTTCTTCTATCAGCCGCTCGCCGCCGAGTTCGGTTTCGACCACCACCTCGGCGGCGCCGGGCCGTATTTCGCCGATCACCGCCGCCTCTGCGCAACCGGCCTCGTCGCGTACCGCCGCCAGCGCCGCGTCGGCGTCCTCGGCTGCGACGACAGCTAGCACCCGGCCTTCGCAGGCGAGATAGAGCGGGTCGTAGCCGAGCATCTCGCAGACGGAGGCGACGGGATCGTGCACGGGTATGGCGGCGGCCTGGAGGCGCACGCCCAGCCCGGCGATCCGGCTGATCTCGTGTGCGACGGTGGCGAGCCCGCCGCGGGTCGGATCGCGCATGAAGCGCAGGCCGGGCAGCTTCGTGAGCGCTCGGGTGACCGGCAGGACGCTGGCGCAGTCGGAGCGCAGATCGCCGCGCAGGCCGAACTGCTCGCGGGCGAGCAGGACGGCGGTACCGTGGTCGCCGACGGGGCCGCTGACGAGCAGGCGATCGCCGGCGCGGATGCGCTCGATGCCGAGTTCGAGCGCCGGGTCGCGAACGCCGATCCCGGTCGTTGCCAGGTAAATGCCGCCGCCCTCGCCGCGACGGACGATCTTGGTGTCGCCGGCGACGATCCGCACCGAGGACTCGGCGGCGGCCGCCGCCATGGAGGCGACCAGACGATCGAGCAGCGTGAACGGCAGCCCCTCCTCGATGAAGCAGCTCAAGGTCAGATAGAGCGGCCGGGCGCCGGAAACGGCGAGGTCGTTGACGGTGCCGTGGACGGCGAGGCTGCCGATGTCGCCGCCGGGAAATTCAAGCGGTTCGACGGTGAAGCCGTCGGTGGTGACCATGAGCCGGTCTCCCGAAGCCGGCGGCGGCAGGTCAGCGGCATCGACGGAGGTGTCGAGCAGCGGGTTGGCGAGGTGGCGGCGAAACAGCCCCTCGATCAGCTCGCGCATCAGCCGGCCGCCGTTGCCGTGGGCGAGGGTGACGCGGTCTCCGTCCATATTCGGCGCGAACCCTTTTGCGGACATTGTCACGACGGGCCGGCACACGCGGCTTCGACGATCTGGCCGAAGCTGAGCCCCGCATCGTTGGCCGGCACGGCTTCCGCCAGCAGGACGCGGAAGCCTACGGCTTCGAGCGCGCGCAGCGCCGCCTGCGTCAGCAGCCGGTTCTGGAAGCAGCCGCCGGTAAGGCCGACGACGGCAACGCCGAACTCTTCGCGCGCCCGTCGGGCCTGATCGACCAGCGCCGCGGCGAGGCTGGCGTGTAGGATCGAACCGCGCTCGCCGGCGCTCAGACCTCCATCCAGAAGAACGGGCAACAGCGGCGCCCAGTCGCTGCGCCAGACACCGTCGCCGCCCAGATCAAGAGGCAGCGCGATCGGCGGCGCGCCGTCGTGGCTTACAGCCTCCAGCCACATCGGCCCCTGGCCCTCGAAGCTCGCGGTGTCAGCAACGCCGGTGAGCGCGGCGGCCGCGTCGAACAGCCTGCCGACGGCGCTCGTTTCCGGCGCGTTCAGCCGCCGCTGCCAGGCGTGGCGGAGGCGTTCGTCGGCGAACACAGCGCCGCGCGGCCATGTCGCGCCGGTCTGCCAGCACAGCGCCAGCGCGCTCCGCCATGGCTCGCGACCGGCCGCTTCGCCGCCCGGCAGCGCGAACGGGCGAAACGAGGCGACCCGGCGCCACGCGCCCGGCCGGCCGAATAGCGCCTCGCCGCCCCACAACGTCCCGTCGGCGCCGTAGCCGGCGCCGTCCCAGGTGAAGACCAGCATCGGCTCACGAACCTCATGCTCGCCGGCCAGCGCCGACGCGTGAGCATGGTGGTGGAAGACGCGGGTCAGCGGCAGGTGGCAGCGCTGGGCCCAGCGCGCCCCGCCGTAGCCGGGATGGGCGTCGGCGACGACCCGTTCCGCCGTCACCCCGTAAAGCCCCTGCAGATCGGCGACGACCCGGCGGAAGACGGCAAATCCGCTCGGCGTATCGAGATCGCCGATGTGCGGCGAGACGACCGCCCGTTCGTCCCAGCCGAGCGCCACCGTGACCTTCTGCTGGCCGCCGACCGCGAGGACAGGGCGGTCGAGCCGGACCGGCAGGTGCATGTTCAAGGGCGCCGACCCGCGTCCCAGCCGCAGCGGCCGGGCGCGACCGGCGATGGCGCGGTAGACGGGATCGTCGGCCGGGCGACGGATTGGGCGGTTATGGTGAAGAAAGGCGTCGGCGATCCGGCCCAGGCGGGCCTCGGCCTCGCCCGCGTCGGTCAGCACCGGCTCGCCGCTGATGTTGCCGGACGTGGCGACCAGCGGGTCGCCGAAGTCGCCGAGCAAGAGGTGGTGCAGGGGGCTGTAGGCCAGCATCACCCCGATCTCGGACAGGCCCGGAGCGATGTCCGCTGCGAGCGGCGCATCCGAGCGTTTTGCGACGAGGACGATGGGGCGGATTGGGTCGACGAGCATGGCCGCTTCGGCCTCGCCCAGGCGGGCGATCCGACGCGCGGCATCCAGACGGTCATCCCCCTCCTCGCCGACCATCACCGCGAGCGGCTTGTGCGGGCGATGCTTGGCCGCCCGCAATCTCGCGACGGCGTCAGCGCTGGTGGCATCGCACATCAGGTGGTAGCCGCCGATCCCCTTGACCGCGACGACGAGCCCGGCCCGCAGGGCAGAGACGCAGGCCGCCAGTGCGTCCTCGCCCGCCGCCTCATTGCCGGCCCGAGCATGGGTTCCGGTTGCCCTTGGATGAAACGACAGCCGCGGGCCGCAGACCGGGCAGGCCAGCGGCTGGGCATGATGGCGGCGGTCGCGCGGCTCGTCGTACTCGCGCCGGCAGTCCGGGCAGAGCGCGAAGCCGGCCATCGCCGTATTCGGCCGGTCGTAGGGCAGGCGTTCGATAATCGTGTAGCGGGGGCCGCACTGGGTGCAGTTAATGAAGGGGTAGCGATAGCGTCGCTGTGTCGGGTCGCGCAATTCGGCCAGACAATCGTCGCAGGCGAAGTGGTCCGGGGTGACGAACGCGGCGCGCGTATCGCCGTCGATGCTGGGCAGGATGACGAAGCCGCGCGCTGCGCCTCGGCTCAGCGTAGCCGGCTTTTGGCGGCACGCCGCCAGCGCCGGGCGGGCCAGCGGAGGCGCCTTGGCGATCACGTCGGACCCAAAATGCGCCACCGCCCCGGAGTCGCCCTGAACCAGAACGGCGACGGTGCCGGCGCGATTGCAAACCCAGCCTGAAAGTCCGTACGCCTCGGCGAGCCGGTAAACGAACGGGCGGAAACCGACGCCCTGGACCCGGCCGACGATGTGGAACTCGCGAGCGACGATCGGACCATGCAGCGGCGCATCGGTGGAGCGGGAGGCGCTCGGCCGGGCGCGATGGAGACCCACACTCACGTGCGCGCGGGCTCCGGCCGTCGCTCCCGGTCGCGGCGGGCGCCGGCTGACCACCAGATGCGGCAGGCGCCCTCGTCGGAGACCATGCACGGGCCGACCGGCTGGCGCGGCAGGCAGGCGGTTCCGTAGAGCGGGCAGCCGGTCGGGTAGATCCGCCCCAGCACCACCTCGGCGCAGGCGCAGCCGGGTGGCATCTCGCCGACGCGTCGGCGGCCCTCGTCGACTTCCGCAGCGAAAACCGGGCGGGCGTCGTGGGCGGCGTAGTCGGAGCGAAGCCCGTAGCCGGAATCCGGAATCACGCCGATCCCGCGCCAGGGCGCGTCGACGATGGTCATTGCCCGGGCAAGATGGCGTTGCGCCGTCGTATTGCCCTCGGTCCGGACCGCGCCGGCATAGCAGTTGTCGAGGAACGGGTTATCCTCGGCGATCTGGCGGAGCGTCGAGTAGACGGCGGCGAGCAGGCTGTCGGCGCTGAAGCCGGCGATGGCGCAGGGCATGTCGTGGTCGCGGACGACGAATGCCCATTCCTGGGAACCCATGACGGTCGAGACATGGCCCGGCGCGATCAGGGCATCGAAGCCGGGCTTGGCGGACGCCAGCAGCATGGCCACGGCGGGCCAGGTCCGCCGCCCGGAGAGCAGGAGCAGCAGGTTGGCCGGCAGGCGCTCGCGCATCATCCCCGCGACCGGCGCCATCGTCGTCTCAAAGCCGACGGCGAAGAACACGACCGTACGCGCCGGCTCAGCGTCGGCGATGGCGACCGCCTCCAAAGGCGATGCGATCGGCCGGACATCGGCGCCGGCGGCCTTGGCCGCTTCCAGCGAGCGGATCTCGCCTTTGGCGACGTTGGCCGGCACCCGCAGCATGTCGCCGAAGGTAACCAGGGTGACGTCGTGATCGAGTGCGGTCCGGATCGCCGCAAAGACGTCTTCTTCGGGACAGACGCACACCGGGCAGCCCGGACCCGGGATCAGTTCGACGCCCGCGGGCAGCAGCGAGCGCAAGCCTCCTTGCGCGATGGAGCGCTCGTGTCCGCCGCAGACGTTCATGATCTTGACCGGCCGGGGCAGAGGTAGCCGGCGGATTCGCTCCAGCCAATGCCGCGCCGCGGACGTTGTGCCGGCGCCGGCGGCTATGGGCGCCGGCGCATTCATGGCGGGTTCGACCCGGCGTGGTGCACGGGGTGCGGATGAGCGTGGTCGAGGCCGACGCGGCCGCCAACATCGTGGCCATGGACATGAGGGACGCGGGTCGCGTCCGGTCGCTGCGACAGCCGTTCGCGGTTCTGCGCCAGCCGCGCCCCGAGCCACTCGATCCATCCCTGCAGGCCGGTTCCATCGCGCGCCGAGATGGGGAACACAGGCGCTTCGTTCGCGAGCCCGCGCACCGCCGTCTCGGCCCGGCCAATGCCGAAATCGTCAAGGTGAGGGAGCAGGTCGGCCTTGCTGATCAGGACTAGGTCGACCGCGCGGAACAGCACCGGATACTTCGCCGGCTTGTCGTCGCCCTCGGTCGTCGCCAGCAGGGCGACGGCTTGATGGTGGCCGAGGTCGAAGCCGGCCGGACAGACGAGGTTGCCGACGTTTTCGATGAAGAGCAGGTCGAGCGCGGCGAGATCGAGCCCGTCGAGTGCGTCGTGGATCATCGCCGCGTCGAGATGGCAGGCTCCGCCGGTGGTGATCTGCACCGCCGGGACGCCGCGCGCGCGGATCCGCCGTGCATCGTTGTCGGTTTCCAGGTCGCCCTCGATGACCGCAAGCCTCGGTCCGCCGCCGGGCTGGCGCGCCAACACCCCGATCGTCGCTTCGAGCAGCGCTGTCTTGCCGGCACCGGGCGACGACATCAGGTTGACGACGAGAACCCCGGCCGCGTCGAAGTGGGCCCGGTTATGGGCGGCGCGATCATCGTTGTCGGCAAGCAGCGCCTGCAGGACATCAACCGTACGGGCCGATCCTTTCCGCCCGTCGCCGTCCAACGCCGCCGGACTCGATGCCGCCGGACCCGATACCGCCGGCTTGGGACCGACGGCGCATCCGCAGCTCTGACACATCGCGTTGTCCTTTCCCGCTCAGGCTCCGGCCGCGGCGCACGGTGCGCGCGTATCGGCACTGCCTGCCTTAGTGTCCGCAGTATCCGTTCCGTCGCCGTCGCCGCATTCCAGCTCGACGCTCATCAGAATGAGCTCGTCACCGCTGATCAGCTCGGTGCGCCAGTCGCCGCAGTGGGCGCAGATCAGCCGGTTCGCCGCGGCCGCCGATACGCCGGCGCAGGTCCGGCAGCGAACCTGGATCGGCGGCGTCTCGAACCGCAGTGCGGCGCCTTCCGCAACCGTCCCGCAGCACGCGAGCGAAAACGCCCGCTCCAGCAGACCCGGCTCGACCCCGGAGAGAGGGCCGACGCCGACGGTTAGAGAGGTTACCGCATCGGCGCCGTGCCGGCTGGCAACGGCGGCGGCCTCGGCGAGCAGGCTGCGGCAGATGGAAAGCTCGTGCACGACCTCACGCCGCCCCGTCGGCAAACACTTCGTCGGCGAAAACCTCGTCGAACAGCGCCCATGTCGAGCCTGCTTCCTCGGCGCTGACCTTCTGAATGGCGTAGCCGACGTGAACGAGAACGTGGTCGCCGACGCCGACCGGCTCATCCTGAATAAGGAACAGGTTGACGTCCCGCTCGACGCCTTTGGCGGAGCAGCGCGCCACATACCCCGTGACGCCGTCGACGCGCATCGGCACGGCAAGACACATTTTCTCCTCCCATGGCGGCATTCGTTTTTATCGTTCTGCCGTTCGACATCATACCAGACCCCGACGAGCGCAGCGAGCGCCGCGGTCATTTGACCACCCTCACCTCGATCCTCTTCCGAAGGAGAGGAAGGACGGCCTCCTGCCCGCCGAGAGGGGTGGTGGCCACCACCCCTCTCGGCTTCATTATCGCAAAAATCAAACAGATCAAGAGGAAGGGGCCCGCGCCAGCGGGAAGGTGAGGGCTCACATTGCCGCATCACCCGGCCTGGCGAAGAGGAACCGACGGCCCTGACGCCAGACGCGGACAGTGTAAGGCTTGTCGCCGCCGTACTCGACCGCGACGACGGCATCGCGTGCGAACACGGCGCCGCCGGCGCTGCGGCCTTCGCTATGGACGGTGAAGACCCCGATCATCGACCGGGGCGCGAACGAGCCTTCGCGGAGGATGGTTAGCGGGCCGGGCGGCAGCGGCGGCCATTGCTCCTCGCCGGCCTCGGTCTGATCCTCGTCCTGCCCACGCCCCTGCGTCCGCGCCAAGGCCTCGCGAACCGGCGGCAGCGCCGCCTTCGCGTCCGGGTCCGGCTGGTCGCTGTAGACCGTCATAGCCGGTGCGATCTTCCGGTAGATCTCGCCGGTCATGCCGGGAACCTGCTGCAGTTCCTCCAGGACGGCGAACGGGGTGTCGCCGGTATTGCCGGTGAAGTCCGTTTCGTCTTCGCCGCTATTATCCGCCGCGGATGCATCGCCAGCGCCGCCGCCACGGTATGTGACGATGGCATCGGCGAGGGCTTCGGCTTCGCGGCCGGCAACCCCGACCACATCGAACAGCGCGCGCAGAAGGCTGCGCGCCGCCAGGTTGAGGTCGATCTTGCCGCCCTCGTCGCTGATGGCGAAGCGGGCGGTGCCGCCGCCGAACGGCCAGGCGTAGATGGTCTGGTCGGTCCGCAGACCGCCCTCGCTGACCGGCACGACCAGGCCCCCGGCCGCCCTTGCGACCGCGGCGTCGGCGATGGCCTCGGCCGAAGCGGCTTCGGCCATGTTGCGGGCCAGATTGACCTCGGTGCGGGTGCTGGTGCTGAAGCTTGCCGCGAGCGCGGCAAGAACCACCATCACCCACAGCACCGCGATCAGGGCGATGCCGCTCTGCGCGATCCTGCGCCGGCCAGCTTCGGCCGAAGGCCGTGATGACATCAAGCCGGCGGTGCGATCAGCGGACGCGATCCTCAAGTTCGATCACGCCGTGGAGGCGCCGCCGGATTTCGTCGGTCATGCGCTGCGCCTCCTCCTCGTTGCCGACGACCCGCGGCCTGAGCAGCACCAGAAGTTCGGTGCGCGTGTTCCTGGTGGTCGTGGTGCCGAAGAGAAAGCCGAGGACCGGGATGTCCTTGAGCAGGGGGACGCCGCTGTCGGTCTGCTCGTTCCGATCGCGGATGAGGCCGCCGATGGCAATGGCCTCGCCGTCTTGAACCGCAATGGTGCTTTCGACCCGGCGCTGCTGGAAGGTCGGCGAGTCGAGGTCCGAGGACGTCGTGCGCACCGCGTCCGACACCTCCTGACCGAGCTCGAGCGTGACCAGTCCACCCGTGTTGACCCGCGGCGTGACATCCAGAATGACGCCGGTGTTGCGATATTCGATGGAGTTCACGACCGGGGCGCCGGCCGTGATCGTGCTGACGGCGCTCTGCGTCGAGACCGGCACCTCGTCGCCGACCTGCAGCGCCGCGGTCTGATTGTCGAGGACCAGCAGCAGCGGCGAGGAGACCACGCGCACGTTGGTGACCGTCTCCAGGGCATTGACGATCGCGCGGATATCCCCGGTCTTCAGGGCGTAGGAGAAGCCGGGGAAGGCGGACGCGACAACGCCGGTTGCCAGCGAGCTTAGGGTGAAACTGTTGTTCCCGGCCTTGAAGAACCACTCGACGCCGTACTTGAGCTGGTCGTCGAGCGAAACCTCGAGGATCGTCGCCTCGATCAGAACCTGCAGCGGGATGGTGTCGAGCTTCTTCAGAACCGCTTCGACCTCGCGGTAGTCGTTGGGCGTGGCGTAGATCACCAGGGCGTTCTTGACCGGATCGGCGATGATGCGGACCTGATCCTCGGTCGGAGTTTCTTCGTTGCCGGTCGTTGTTTGGCGCATCTGCGACGCGGTCGACCGCGCTCGCGCCGCCAGCGTCTGCTGGCGAATGCGCGACGGATTGCCGAACTGGCGGGTCAGGCCACCGGTGCCGCCGAGTCCCGTCGACCCGCCCAGTCCGGAGGTGGCGCCGCGCTGCGATAGCCCGCCGCCAAAGCCGCCGCCCCCGAGCCCGCCGCCGAAGCCCGAACGCGAGCGGCCGGTGGTGCCGAAGCCGTACGCGTCGCCGATGGAGGCGGGTGTCGTTCCGGGAGCGAGCTCCGGTCGCTGGGCGGCGCTGCCGGGGGAGAAAATGTCGCTCAGGACCAGCGCCAGGTCTTCCGCGCGGCTGTTCTCGATGTAGTAGACGTAGAGCCGCGGGACCGCTTCCTCGCCGACGTCGAGTCGGCCGATCCAGGTTTTCGCGCGGTCGAGGTAGGCGGCCTGAGAAGCGATCACGAGAACCGCGTTCATCCGCTGGATCGGGACAAAACGGACGACGTTTGTGAGCGCCCCTTCATCCTTGCTGCTGAACACCGTCTCCAGCTCGCCGACAATGGTATCCGGATCGCTCGATTGCAGCGGGAAGATGCCGAAGGATTTTCCGGCCATCCAGTCGACATCGAAGGTGTTGATCATGTCGACCATGTTGATGAGCTCGTTCTGGTTCCCGCCGAGGATGAGAATATTCCGTGTCGTGTCGGCGCGCAGCACCGCGCCCGGCGGCGAGACCGGCTCGAGCAGCTTCTGCATCTCGGCGGCGCCGACAAAGTGCAGGGGCACGACCATGACGCTGGTGCCCGGTTTCTGGCGGACGGCCTGCACCGATCCGCGCAGGCGCGCGCCGCTGCGGATGGCCGCATCGGCGGGAACGACGCGATAGAGGCCGTCCGACTCGACCATGGTCGCGCCGTTCAGAGCCAGGATTGTCTCCAGAGTCGCGAGGAGCGACGCCGCGGGCACCGGCTGGCCGGTCTGCAGTGTCACCGCACCCTGGACTCGCGGATCGATGACGTAGTTGTAGCCCAGTGTGTCGCCGAGAACCGCCTTGATCACTTCCTGCAGATCGGCATTGACGAAGTTGAGCGTGATCTCGCCCTCCGGCGTCTGCTGCCGCTGCACGCCGGTGCCGGCGGGAGGAGTCGCCAGCGTGTTTGTTCCGGGATAAAGGCTCGGCGGCTTGCGCGGCTCGCTTGCCTTGTCGGGCAGGACCGGGCCGGAGCCATATGCGCCCTCACGACTTACCGGACCGGGCTCAGCGGGCGTGGGCGTCTTCGCTCCGAAGGTATCCTGCGGCGGCACGGGCTTTGGCGCCGCGCAGCCGGCGACACCGACGAGCAACATACACGCCATCGCCGTCCGGACGGCAGCTCTGCCACGGAAAAAACGCATCAAGAGCCCAGGTTCAAACGTGCTCACCTTGTCTCTCGGACGCCTGCCTCAATGCAGCGGATCGAAAACCGCCGCGGCGCCCGAGGAACCCCGCTATTCATTGTGCGTTATATCGACACTCATCACGCCGATATTGTGACCGCCTTCGCGGCAAGGCGCAACGGAGCGTACGACATGCGCCGCAGCGCTTTCGGCGACATGTGGAAGAGGTGGCCCGATTCTCGCCACTGACCGCGCCTGCTTCTGTCATAGACACGTCAAGTTGCCTCCGCGTAATGTGTGCGCCGCTTATCCGGATCTTGCCCCGTCTCCTGTATCGTCAGCCATGTCCATGGTCTTCTTCAAAGTGTCCTGCGGGGCTTGTCTTGCGGTCATGCTGGTCGCACCGGCCAGCGCGGATGTGGTTCTCACGCCTCACCAGGCCGTTTACCGGATGGCGCTGGCGCCGGGTAGCCGCACCATCGACATTGCGGCCGCCGATGGCCTGATGGTCTATCGGGCTTCCCGAGAGTGCGGCGGCTGGACGGTTGAGAACCATACGGTCATCCGCTACGTCCAGGACGACGGCGATACCGTGGAGGACAAGTGGGCGTTCGCCAGCTGGGAGGCTGACGACGGTTTGAGCTACCGTTTCCGGGTGCTGCACAAGGACGGCAGCGGGGTCGACCGGATCGAGGGAACCGCGAGCCTCGATCATACGGGCGGCGGCGGTATTGCCCGTTACACGACGCCCGAAGAAACGGAGGTTGAACTTCCAGAAGGCACGCTGTTTCCGACGGCGCATCTGCGCCGGCTGATCGCCGCCGCCGAGGACGGGGAGAAGATCCTGACCAAGGTCGTCTTCGACGGCACGACCCAGGATAACCCCTATCTCGTCAACGTCATGATCGCGCCGCTGAAGCGCCACGAAGAACCGATTGCGGAGGTTCTCGGAGCTCCGCAATCGGCCGCCTTCTGGACTCGCGGCGCTTTTTATCCATACTTCAGCCAAGGTGAGATCCCGGACTTCGAGATGACCATCGAACTTCGCGCCGACGGCATTGCCGAGCGGGTGGAGCAGGACTTCGACGATCTCGGCCTGCGCGGAGCCCTGCTCGGCGTTCAGCTTCTGCCGCGTCGCGACTGTTAGCGAGAAGATGAGGGCCTGATCGTGCCGTGCATTCACGCGGGCTGCGACGGCCACAGCCACGCGGCGCCGCGGACCCCGCTGGAATCGCCGTGGCGATTGCGTCGCAGCACCGTCGCCACCTTGTCGGAGAAAACCCAGCGACGCCACTGCCGCGGCACGTCGGCGTAGAGCCGGGCGATGTTGGACAGGCCGCCGCCGAGGACGATGACGTCCGGATCGAGGATGTTGATCACCGACGCGAGGGCGCGCGCCAGGCGATCGGCATAGCCGGTGAGGCTGGCAGTGGCGGCCGGGTCGCCGGCTTCCGCCAGGGCGGTTATTGCGGCAGCGTCCGGTTCGCCCGTCATGACGCCTCTCATCGCGGCCCGCGTTTCGCCGCTCGCCCCGCCCCCCGTTTCGCCGGCCACGGCGCAGGCGTAGGCCCGGGCGAGGCCCGCTCCCGAGAGATAGGTCTCGATGCATCCGTTCAAGCCGCAATAGCACGGCACACCCGCCGGATCTTCGTCTTGCGGCCAAGGCATCGGGTTGTGCCCCCACTCGCCGGCGATGGCGTTGGCCCCGGACCAGACCATGCCGTCGATGGCAATACCGCCGCCGACGCCGGTGCCGAGGATCACGCCGAAGACCACACGGGCGCCGGCTCCCGCGCCGTCGACCGCTTCGGAGACCGCGAAGCAGTTGGCGTCATTGGCGACGCGGACCGGACGGGCAAGGATCTCGCCCAGATCGCGGTCCAGAGGGCGGTCGATGAGCCAGGTGGCGTTGGCGTTCTTGACGAGGCCGGTGAACGGGGACATGGCGCCGGGGATGCCGACGCCGACCGTTGCCGACCGGCCCCCGGCGGTGTCGAGTCTGGCGACCAGGCCGGCGACGGCTTCCAGCGTCCTGCGGTAGTCCCCACGCGGCGTCGGAACGCGCAGGCGCGTGTGTTCGCGGCCGTACTCGTCGATCAGGATGCCTTCGATCTTGCTGCCGCCGAGATCGATGCCGATCCTCATCGCGGCCGACTGGATGCTCTTGGCCGATCGGCGCGGTCAGGACGACAGCATGATCGTGGCCGTTCCGACCGACTGTTCGCCCGCGGACGCAACAGCGGCGGCGTGGCCCTGCTCGAACTCGGCGCAATAGAGCTGATACAGCGTCGCGATGACCGCCGCGGCCTCGCCGCCGGCGAGGGAGTAATAGATCGTCTGCGCCGCGCGCCGGGTCTGGACCAGATTGTCGCGGCGCAGCCGGGCCAGATGCTGCGATAGCGCCGACTGGCTCAGGCCGATCAGGCGCTCGAGTTCGCCCACCGAGCGCTCGCCCTTGGCGAGCTGGCAGAGCACCATGAGTCGGTGGGTATTGCCCATCGCTTTCAAAAGGGCACTGGCGCGCGCCGCGGCGGCCCGCATCGTTTCGAGGTCGACCGTCTCCACCTGTGTCTCCCCTCCGCGCCGTGCCGTTGGCCGGCGCCAACCTGTTGAAGGCGAACAGGCATTCCCTGCGCCTGCCGCCAGTGCCGGCCGTTTCAGGCTAACCGGGTGCCCGCTCAGAGCGGTTGGGCGAATTCAATGCTCGGCGACCAGCGTCTTCATAAGCATGTGATGATAGAGGCGGAGAATAATAAATTCTACACCGTCGGTTCGCAGGCGCAATAACGGTGCTTGCGCGAGAAGTCGCCTTCGTAGATTCCTGTCCGTGTCACGGGCGCCTGCGCCCGCAGTCCCACGATGATCGCGAGGAAACCAACTTTGGCCGACCATGTGCTGGACGCCCAGGGCCTGCAGTGTCCCTTGCCCGTTCTGCGGGCAAACAAGATCATGAAGGGCTTGGCCGCCGGCGCGGAGCTGCAGGTGCTGGCGAGCGATCCGGCGGCTCCCAACGATTTCGTCAGCTATGCCAGGATCACCGGTCACGAACTGGTCGAAAGCCGCGCGGACGGCGGCGTCTTTACCATCGTTTTGCGCAAGTCCGGCTGAGCGTGTTCGATCAGCCGCCGCGCGCGGCAAAGGCGCGGCAGGCGCGGACCCCAGCGTCGGCATTGTCGGTAAAGAAGCCGTCGATCCCGGCATCGAGAAAGGCCGCGATTTCACCGTCCAGATCGCCTGGCGCCGTCGCCGGGCCGGGTCCGCGATACTGCGCGGGCAGGAAATGGTTCTCCGTCCGGAACGTGTAGGGGTGAACGAGGAGGCCGGCGGCGTGGGCGTCGGCAACGAAATCCGTACGCTTCTCGATTTCGAGCCGGCCGTCCGCGTCGAGCGGAATGATGAAGTGGTTCTTCTCCGGACCGACACCGGCGGCGTAGCCGGCGATTGTCTTGAGCCCGGCCGCCGTCGCCATCTCGTCGTAGGTCGTCCCGCCGCCGGCGTTCTGGACGTCGAACGGCTTGCCCTCCTTCCACAGGAGTTGAATGAGCGGAAGCCCGGTCATGCCGGCGAGCGTCTTCAGGTTGCCGATCTCGAACGACTGAATGAAGACCGCCGCGTCCGGACCCGCAAAACCGTGGCGCGCCAGGGCATCGAGAAGGGGTTTTTCCATCGGCAGACCGACGCCGGCGAAGTGGGTCGGGTGCTTGGTCTCGGGGTAGACGCCGATGGTCCGCCCGCCTTCTTCGCTGAGCGTCCCTGCCAGCTCAAGAATCTCGTCGAAGGTCGGGACGGCGAAGCGGCCGTTGAACATGGCGTTGCGCGGCCGGACGTCGGCGATGCGCTCGACCGCCCGCAGGGTCTTTATCTCGGCCAGCGTAAAGTCCTCGCTGAACCAGCCTTCGATGGTTTCACCGTCGACGACTTTCGCCGTCTCACGCCCGCTGAACTCAGGATGGCTCGCGACATCGGTGGTCAGGTCGAGGACGTTGTCATGCCGGGCGATAAGAACCCCGTCCCCGGTCATGACCAGATCCGGCTCGATGTAGTCGGCGCCAAGCCGCGCCGCGATCGCATAGGCCTCAAGGGTGTGCTCCGGCACCAGGGCGCTGGCGCCGCGATGGGCAATGATCAGACACGGGCGGCCTGCGTGCGCGCGCACAGGACTCGCCCGCTAGGCAGGGCTGTCGGTCGCCACGAATCCCGGCAGCGGCGGCAAATCGGTGTTGGCGATGGCGAAGGCCTTGAACAGCAGACCCATGCCCGCGGGGTGGACGAGGCGGCGAACCGCGCCGAGAATGGCCTGGAACTGGTCGGGGGGAGCGCCGAGGAACAGCGCCTCGGCCCGCCGGTCGATGCCGAGGCGGCCGAGGAACAGGCCTTGGGGGATCGGTCCAAGGGCCCGCGCGCCCGCGTTTTCGACCGCAATGGCGAGAGCGCCGAAGTCGACGTGGTGAGAGAGGTCGGTCTCGCCCGGGTGGTCGAGGATACCTTGGAACTCGTGCCGGCGGACCGCCTGAAGGGTATCGCCGGCCGCACTCGCGCCGTGGCCGTAGTCGACGATCAGCGCCGCCCCGCCGTCGGCGGCAACGCGGCTGGCAATGAGCGCGGCGAGCGCCTCGCCGGTCGGACTGACCTCGACCACGTCGCCCTCGGCGATGTCGGCCAGGCCGAGCGGCAGTCGCAGTGGAAAAGCCGGCTTGAGCGTGAATTCCAGCGTCGCCTTGTCGTCGCCGAGGCCGATGCGCCGCTCCTGCCAGCCGGCGCCGATCTTGACGTACTGCTTCATCGGCATGGCATCGAAGAATTCGTTGGCGAGGATGATCGCCGGCCGCGTCGGGACGCCGGTGAGATCGTCGTGCCATGACGGCGCCCGGACCAGGCCCAGGTTCTCGAGCGCGTCTGCCTGCTTGCGGCGCAGGGCGCGGCTGGTTTCGACCAGATGCACCTGCAGGGCGGCGTGAAAGGCGGGGGCGATTTGCTTCACCGCCCGCAGGGCGTCGGCGAGCAGCGTCCCGCGCCCCGGGCCCAGTTCGATCAGATCGACCGGGTCCGGCTGGCCCATGGCCGCCCAGACGCTCGCGCACCAGGCGCCGATGAGCTCGCCGAAGACCTGCGAAATCTCCGGCGCGGTGATGAAATCGCCGGCGCGGCCGAGCGGATCGCGGGTGGCGTAGAAGCCCCATTCCGGGTGGCCAAGGGCATCGACCATGAAATCGGCAAGGCTAATCGGGCCTTCTTCGACGATTCGGCGGGTCAGATGGGCAACGAGCGGAGACAGGGCGGTCTACCTTCTTCTTGCGCCGAACCAGATGAGGATAAGGCCGGCCACGATCATCGGTATCGATAGAAGTTGGCCCATTGTCGCGCCGGCGTAAAGGAAGCCGAGATTGGCGTCGGGTTGACGGAAGAACTCGGCGAAAGAGCGGAAAACGCCGTAGCCGAGGAGGAACGCGCCGGAGAGGATGCCGGCCCGGCACCGGATGGCTTCCACCCGCCAGAGCAGATGCAGCAGGACGAACAGGACCAACCCTTCGAGAGTGGCCTGGTAGAGCTGGCTCGGATGGCGCGGCTCGGGGCCATAGCCGGGAAAGACCATCGCCCACGGAACGTCGGTCGGTCGGCCGACAAGTTCGCCATTGATGAAGTTGGCGATGCGGCCGAGGCCCAAACCGATGGGGGCGGCGCAGAAGATCAGATCGGCGAACGACAGGACGGGCAGGCGGCGGAGGCGGCAATAGGACACGCCGGCGACCACCACGCCGAGCAACCCGCCGTGAAACGACATGCCGCCTTTCCAGATCTGGGCGATGGCCAGCGGGTTGGTCAGGTAGAAATCGGTCCGATAGAACAGCACGTAGCCCAGCCGGCCGCCGAGGATCACGCCCGCCGTGGCCCAGATGAGAAAGTCGTCGACGTCGAGCGGCGTGACGCGGTTCGGCGAGTGCTTGGCGAGCCAGCGCGCATACTGCCAGCCGAGAATAAGCCCGAACAGGTACGCCAGCGCGTACCAGCGAATGACGAACGGTCCGATCTCGACCAGCACCGGGTCGATGTACGGGTAAGGAATGGCGAACATCTCAATGCGACTGACGTTGCCGGTCGGACGTTGGGCGGGTCATTGATAGGGATCCGGAGTGGCGAGGTAGCACTGAATGTACGTGGCGACGCCGTCTTCGAGGCTGGTGAAGGCGCGATCATACCCTGCGGCCCGCAGCCGGTCCATGCGCGCCTCGGTAAAGTACTGGTACTTGTCGCGGATCTGCTCCGGCGTCGGGACGAACTCGATCGCCGGCGTCCGGCCGATCGCGGCGAAGACGGCGTGAGCCAGATCGAGGAAGCTGCGCGCCTGGCCGCTGCCGCAATTGAACAGCCCGCAGACCTCGGGATGGTCGAGGAGCCAGACGACGACGTCGGCGCAGTCGCCTACCCAGACGAAGTCGCGGCGCTGATCGCCGTCGGCGATCTTCGGATGGTGCGAGGCGAACAGCCGGGCCGGTTCCCCGGCGGTAATCTTCGGATAAATGCCGGCAACGACACTCGCCTGCGCTCCCTTGTGCCGCTCGTTGGGGCCATAGACGTTAAAGAACTTCAGCCCCGCCCATTGCGGTGGGGCCGGGTGACCGGCCTCAAGTTCCGCGATCAGCCAGCGGTCGAAGAGATGCTTGCTCCAGCCGTAGAGGTTGAGCGGACGTAGCCGGGCCAGCGACTCGGTCGATGCATCATCGTCGAAACCGTGCTCTCCGGCGCCGTAGGTTGCCGCCGACGAAGCGTAGATGAAAGGCACGTCGCATTGCGTGCACCAAGTCCACAACCGGACAGGCAGTCGAAAATTGACCGCGAGGACGCGGTCGGCGTCGGTTTCTGTGGTCGACGTGACCGCGCCCATGTGGATGACCGCGCCGATCTTGCCGGCGTGCGCGTCGAGAAAGCCGAGCAGGGTATCCGGGTCGATGATGTCGCCCGGCGCCCGCTTGGCGATGTTTCGCCACTTCTCGCCCCGACGAAGCCGGTCGCAGATCAGGATCGGACCGCGGCCGGTCGCTTCAAGCGCCGCAGCGATGTTAGAGCCGATGAAGCCGGCGCCGCCTGTGATGACCAGCATGATCCCCCCGAAATCCTCCGCGCTCAGATCCGCCCGACTTGCCGCCGACGGCGCGCTGCCGCGGGACGGTCTTCGCATGGCTCACTTGCAACGCCGCGCGTTGCACCGCGGCAACGCCCTTCCCATACTATGAAGCGCATTATGCATTCAATGACGGGAAGAGGCCTTCATGCAGTCCAGCAATCGTCTCCTTGACGACCTCGCCAAGGTCGCCAGCGGTGCCGCGTCGGCGGTGGCCGGGATGCGCGACGAGATCGAAGGTCTCGTCCGCCAGCGCGTCGAACGGCTGGTCAGCGACCTCGATCTTGTCGGCCGTGACGAATTCGACGTTGCCAAGGCCATGGCGGCGCGCGCGCGCGCGGAGCAGGAAAAACTGGAGCAGCGGGTCAGCGCGCTCGAAGCCGCGCTCACCGCGGCCCGGGCGGCGCCCGCGGACGATGTTCAGGATGGTTCCGGGCAATCGCCGGTCCCGTAGCGGCCGCCGTCGGATCCGGCGGCTGCGACGCGGTCCAGGCAGGGTGATCCGCCTTATCCACAGGAACGCGCGCGGCGGGGATGATGCCGGCTTGCTTCAGGGCCATTGTTTTGTCAATCTAGATCTATGAACAATAGTGCATTGGGCTACATCATTTTGGGCGTTGCACCTCACGGTGGGATCACAACAAGCTCGGCGTGCAGATCTTGAGGCCCGACCGCGAGAAAAGGGAGAGGATGACCGGATGCGCTTGACCAGTCCCCGATGGGACAAGCCCCTCGACGTGGTTGAACATGTGGTAAGCGCCAACGAATGGCTCTTCGACCGGCCCAGCGACGAAGAAATCGCCGCGCAGGTTCCCGGGCGCTGGTGCGACTATAACCTCTACTTTCGCTGGAACGATTACGCGACGGCGATGCAGTTCACCCTCACCTTCGACACGCGCGTGCCGGCGAGCAAGATCAAGGTGATCAGCGAACTGCTGGCGCTGGTCAACGACCGGGTCTGGATCGGTCATTTCACCATCTGGCGCGAAGAAAAAACTCTGATCTATCGCCATGTCCTGCCGTTGCGCGGCAGCGACGGGCCCACCATCGAACAGAGCGAAGACCTGGTGAACCACGCGATCTCCGAATGCGATCGCTTCTATCCGGCTGTCCATTTTGTCCTCTGGGGCGGCAAGTCTCCGGGCGAGGCGGTAGATGCGGCGATGCTTGAGACTCAGGGCGAAGCCTGAGCGAGGATGACGCCGCGGCTTGTTCTCGTCGGCTGCGGGAAGATGGGCGAGGCCCTTCTGGCAGGGTGGCTTGCCGCGGACATGACGGCCGACGAAATCGTCGTCGTCGAAGCCGATCCCGGGACCGCGTCCGCGCTTCGTGAACGTCATGGCGTTGCTGTCGTCGCCGGCGCCGATGCGCTGGCTGGCGAGGATCGGCCCCAAGCCATCATCTTCGCGATAAAGCCGCAGGCTCTGGCCGCCGCTGCCGACGCTTACGCTCGCTACGCCGCGAGCGATTGCGTCTTTCTGTCAATCGCTGCCGGGCGAACGATCGCCAGCCTTCAGGCGCGCCTCGGCGCCGCCGCCGCTGTCGTGCGGGCGATGCCCAACACGCCGGCCGCGGTCGGGCGCGGCGCCAGTGTTGCCTGCGCCAACGCGCGGACATCGGACGAGCATCGGGCGTTGTGTCAGCGTCTGCTCAGCGCGGTC
>JBBSCD010000041.1:0-19069 GCA_038250645.1 Rhodospirillales bacterium | reverse complement strand
TGGAGAAGGCGGCCGCCGCGGCCGGCCTCGCACCGAAGGCGTTCACCGACCGGGTCTCCGGCAACTTCCGCGACCTTGCCGCCCGGATGAACTTCTCGAACGATGACTTCATCCGCACCACCGAGCCGCGCCATCTCGCCGCCTGTCAGGCGCTGTGGCTGCGCCTGATCGAGCGCGGCGAAATCTATCTCGGCAGCTACGCCGGCTGGTATGCCGTGCGCGACGAGGCCTTCTATGCCGAGGGCGAGCTTACCCGGACCGCCGACGGTAGCCGGTTTGCGCCCTCCGGCGCGTCGGTCGAGTGGGTCGAGGAGCCGAGCTACTTCTTCCGCCTTTCGGCCTGGCAGGACCGGCTGCTGGCGTTCTACGAGGACCGCCCGGACTTCATCGCGCCGGAGACGCGGCGCAACGAGGTCGTCAGCTTCGTGCGCGGCGGGCTGCAGGATCTGTCGGTGTCGCGGACCACGTTCCGCTGGGGCATTCCAGTCCCGAACGACGACGCGCACATCATGTACGTCTGGCTCGACGCGCTGACGAACTACATCACGGCCATAGGCTTCCCCGATATCGAGGGCGAAGACTACCGGGCGTTCTGGCCGGCCGACCTGCACATGGTCGGCAAGGACATCCTCCGTTTTCACGCCGTCTACTGGCCGGCGTTCCTGATGGCCGCGGGGCTGGAGCCGCCGCGCCGGGTGTTCGCTCACGGCTGGTGGACCAACGAAGGCCAGAAGATCTCGAAGTCGCTCGGCAACGTCATCGATCCGCTGACGCTGGTTGAGACTTACGGGTTGGACCCGGTGCGCTACTTCATGCTGCGCGAGGTGCCGTTCGGCGCCGACGGTGACTTCTCCCACCGGGCGATCGTCGGGCGCATCAACGGCGATCTCGCCAATGACTTCGGAAACCTGGCTCAGCGGGTGCTGTCGATGATCGCCCGCAACTGCGAAGGCCGGCTGCCGCAACCGGGTCCTTTCAGCAGCGAAGACGACGCGCTGCTGGCGCGCGCCTACGGCCTGATCGGGCGGGTGCGGGCGAGCGTCGGCAGTCAGGCCTTTCACGGCGCGCTCACCCAGATCTGGAGCGTCGTCGCCGAGGCCAACGGCTATGTCGACCGACAGGCGCCGTGGGCGCTGCGCAAGAGCGATCCGGCGCGGATGAAGACGGTTCTCTACGTCCTTGCCGAGACGATCCGTCACCTCGGCCTAATCATGCAGCCGTTCACCCCGGACGCCGCCGCGCGACTGCTCGATCAGCTCGCTGTCGATGCCGATCGTCGCAGCTTCTCGGCGGTGGGACCGGAGGCGGCGCTTGCACCCGGCACGGCGCTGCCGCGCCCGGTCGGGATCTTCCCGCGCTTTGTCGAGGTCGCGGGTGAGGCGGCCGCAGAGGCGGTTGAAAACGGGAAAGCGCGCTAGCGGATGCTGGTCGACAGCCACTGCCACCTGGACTTCCCCGATTTCGAGCACGAGCTCGACGCCGTTGTTGCCCGCGCTGGCGCGGCCGGCGTTGGCGCGATGCTGACGATCTCGACGCACCTCAGCCGCTTCGAGCGGGTGCGCGCCGTTGCCGAGCGGTTCGACAACGTCTGGTGCACCGTCGGCGTACATCCCCACGAGGCCGCCCGCGAAGGCGACATGACCAGCGAGGCGCTGGTGGAACTGGCGCGGCATCCGAAGGTCGTTGGCTTCGGCGAGACCGGTCTCGACTACTACTATGAGCACAGCCCGCGCGAGGCCCAGGCGCGGAGCTTCAGGGCGCACATCGTCGCCGCCCGCGCCGCCGGCCTGCCGGTGATCGTCCATACCCGCGACGCCGATGACGATACCGCGCGCCTGCTAGCCGAGGAGCAGGCCGCGGGGCAGTTCAGCGGCGTCATTCACTGCTTCAGCGCGACGCCGGCACTGGCCGAACAGGCACTGGCGCTCGGGCTCTACATATCGTTCTCCGGCATCGTCACCTTCAAGAAAGCCGACGCCTTGCGCGCCGTGGCCAAGACCGTTCCGCTGGAACGGCTGCTGGTGGAGACCGACGCGCCGTTCCTCGCGCCGGGGCCGAAGCGGGGCAAGCGTAACGAGCCGGCTTTCGTCGTCCATACCGCGGCGGAAGTCGCACGGGTGAGGGGCGTGGACGCGGGCACTCTTGCCGGCGCAACGAGCCGCAATTTCTACCGCCTGTTCGCTAAGGCCGACGCCGCCGCGACGGAGCGCCGATGAGGATCGTCATCCTCGGTTCCGGCGGTTCTAGCGGCACCCCGGCGCTCGACGTCGGCTGGGGCCGGTGCGATCCGGCCAATCCGAAGAACCGCAGAACCCGGCCGGCGATCCTGGTCGAGGAGGGCGAGACGCGGATCCTCGTCGACACGCCGCCGGATCTGCGCGAGCAGCTGCTGGCGGCCGATGTCCGAACCCTCTCGGCGGTGCTCTACACCCACGCCCACGCCGACCATCTCCATGGCATTGACGATCTGCGCGCGATCAACCGCAATATCGCAGCACCTCTGCCGACATTCGGCGATGCGGTCACGCTTGAGGCTTTGCGCCAACGCTTCGCCTATGCCGTTGAGCCGCTGCCCGAGCGCGTCCGCAGCTACTACAAGCCGACGCTGACGTTGCAGCCGATCGAGGATGGCGAGCGGCGCATGTTCGGCTCGATCGCGGTCACCGCGTTCACGCAGAACCACGGCTTCAGCACGACGGTCGGCTTTCGTTTCGGCGCGGCCGCCTACACAACGGACCTGGTCGAGATGTCGGAGGCCGCTTTCGCGATCCTGCAGGGGATCGACACGTGGATCATCGGCACGCCGATCGCCTACGCCCATCCGACCCACTGCGACGTCGACCGGGCGCTCGAATGGATTGCGCGGATCCGGCCACGGCAGGCGGTGCTGAGCCACCTCGGCAACGACCTCGACTACGCGGCTCTGGCGGCGGCCCTGCCGGCGGGAGTCGAGCCGGCCTACGACAACATGGTGCTCGCGGTTCGCACGAAAGAACGAATCGGGATCAACGAAAGCTCAACATCGGAACGGGGAGGCGCGGACTAGACGTCACTCGGCCAATCATGCGCAACTGCGACGAGGGGGGTTCATGTCCAATGCCTATGACAACGCAAACATTCTCAACGAAATCAGCCGATGCGGCTGCGGCGCCGGGTTGTTGCCGTACCCGGTCAACGTCGTCCACGCCGAGACCGGCAGGCTGGTCACCCGGTTCTGCCATCGCTGCGCCGCCGATCTGATGGCTGCGGGGCCTGCGGCGGGCGGCGGACGCCGGCGGGCAGCACGGAGGTCCGGCGAGGAAACGTCGTGCTCGGGGGACTGACAATGGAACGGACGGCGCGCTTGCGCTAGGCTGCGGGTAAGGTCGTTCTGGCGACAGGGCGGGGCGGCGATCGCGAGGCGCCGGGAAGGTAATAAATTTTCCATAATATCCGTTATGCGGCAACCGGATTGCACGGGAAAGCGCTCAAGGATCCGACCGCCCTTTCGCCGCCGCCGAAGAGTCCGCCATGACGACCGTCTATGGAGAGAGACCGCCATGACCGGTAAGGCCGGGCTCGACGAACCTTCCGCGGGGATCGACCGCCTGCTCACGATCATGGCCCGCCTGCGCGACCCGAAGGCCGGCTGCCCGTGGGACGTCGAGCAGACCTTCGCCACGATCGCCCCGCACACGATCGAGGAAGCCTATGAGGTCGCCGACGCCATCGGCCGCGACGACCTCGCCGGGCTCAAGGAAGAACTCGGCGATGTGCTTCTTCAGGTCGTCTACCACGCGCGCATGGCCGAAGAGCAAGGCGCATTCGATTTCGCCGCCGTGACGGCCGCGATCAGCGACAAACTCGTCCGCCGTCACCCGCATGTGTTCGCCGGCGCCGTCGTCGAAAGCGCAGACGCGCAGACCCTGGCCTGGGAGCAACACAAGGAAGCCGAGCGCGCCGCCAAGGCCATTGCGACCGGCGGTCGCGATCCGATGGCCGGCGGCAGCGTTCTGCAGGGCGTCGCCCGCGCCCTGCCGGCCCTGATCAGGGCGGCGAAGCTGCAAGCTCGCGCCGCGCGGGTCGGCTTCGACTGGCCCGACGCCGCGTCCGCCCTGCCGAAGATCAGCGAGGAGCTTGCCGAGCTGACCGCCGAGATGGAAAGAGAGATGCGCGTCGGGAATAATTATAACTCCACGGCAACCGGCCTCCCCGGCGGAACAAATCATGACCGGCTGGAGGATGAACTGGGCGATCTCCTTTTTGCCTGCGTCAACGTCGCCCGCAAGCTAAAGGTCGACGCGGAAGCGGCGCTGCGCCGGGCCAGCGGCAAGTTCGAGCGCCGCTTTGCATGTATCGAAGCGCGGCTCGCCGCCGACGGCCTGAGCGCGGACGCCGTCGGCCTGGACGCGCTCGAACGGCTCTGGCTCGAGGTCAAGGCCGCGGAATCGAATTCGCGCGTTGACTCCCCGACTAAGTAATAACGGTCGGTGCGCCGCGGCCGGTTCGCTGCTCGATCTCGGCGATATCGCCGGCGATCCTGATCAGGTCGGCCAGCGCGCCCTGGGTCTCCAGATCGTGGCGGGCGGGGTCCGGCTCGTAGCGCTCGACGTAGAGCCGCAGGGTCGCACCTTCGGTACCCGTACCGGACAGGCGGAAAACGATCCGCGAGCCGTCGTCAAAGCCGATGCGGATCCCCTGCTTCGTCGAGACGCTGCCGTCGACCGGATCGGTGTAGGCAAAGTCGTCGGCGAAGGCCACGGCATAGCCGCTGAGGGTCTTGCCCTTCAGCGTTTCGGTCATGGCGCGCAGGTGATCCATCAAACCCTCGGCGGCGTTGCTGTCGACCCCCTCGTAGTCGTGGCGCGAGTAGTAATTGCGCCCGTAGGTCTGCCAGTGGCCGCGGACGATCTCGTCCACCGTCATTTTCTTCGCCGCGAGAATGTTGAGCCACATCAGCACCGCCCACAGCCCGTCCTTCTCGCGGACGTGATCGGAGCCGGTGCCGAAGCTCTCCTCGCCGCAGACGGTCGCCATTCCGGCGTCGAGCAGGTTGCCGAAAAATTTCCAGCCGGTCGGCGTCTCGAAGCAGGGAATGTTCAGCGCCTCGGCGACCCGGTCGGCCGCCAGGCTGGTCGGCATCGACCGGGCGATGCCGGTCAGCCCGCCGGCGTATCCCGGCGCCACCGTCGCGTTGGCGGCGATGATCGCAAGGCTGTCGCTGGGTGTGACGAATCGGCCACGGCCGATGATCATGTTGCGATCGCCGTCACCATCAGAGGCGGCGCCGAACTGCGGGCCGTCCGGCATGGCGATCCGCTCGACCAGCTCGTGGGCATGAACCAGATTGGGATCGGGATGACCGCCGCCGAAGTCCTCGAGCGGCTCGCCGTGAATCACCGAGCCGAATGACGCGCCGAGCATATCTTCGAGGATTTTTCGCGCATAAGGGCCTGTAACTGCATGCATCGCATCAAAACACAGGGAGAATGAGCCGGATGTCAGCAGCGCGCGAATCGCGTCGAAATCGAACAGCTCCTGCATCAGCCGGGCATAGTCGGCGATCGGGTCGATCACCTCGACGGCCATGTCTCCCAGTCTCGTTGTGTGGGCTCTGTTAAGATCGACATCCGCTGCATCAACAATGTCGTAAGAGCTGATCTTCTGTGTGTGGGCGAAAATCGCCTCGGTTACTTTCTCCGGCGCCGGGCCGCCGTTGGTGATGTTGTACTTCAGCCCGAAGTCCTCGCTCGGCCCGCCGGGATTGTGACTCGCCGAGAGAACGATGCCGCCGAAGGCCTTGTGCTTGCGAATGACACAGGATGCCGCCGGCGTCGACAGGATGCCCCCCTGCCCGACCAGAACGCGGCCGAAGCCGTTGGCCGATGCCATTTTGAGTATGATCTGGATGACATTGCGGTTGAAGTATCGCCCGTCGCCGCCGACGACCAGCGTCTGCCCGCGATAACCTTCCAGCGAGTTGAAAATGGATTGAACGAAGTTCTCAACGTAATGGGGTTGTTTGAAAACGGAGACCTTCTTGCGGAGGCCGGACGTCCCGGGCTTCTGCCCCGCGAACGGGGTCGTCTCGACGCGACGGCTGCTCATCTTTTTTCTCTCCTCCGATCCCGAAGCGATTGATACGACTTTCGCGGCACGTTAACAGGTCGCGCGAAGCCGGCCAAGCGTCGGCCCGGAAGCGTCGCGGCGGATGGAGCCGGCGACCGACGCCCTGTCGGACGGTAATCGAAACGCGGGAGACCCATTCAGCCGACACGCGTAAAAAGCGATGCTGCGAAACGTAACGCTTTGTTATAGTATCGGCCATAACAATGCGGCGGGAAAGAGACGGGTATCATACCCGTGTCGCGGGAGGCGCGTTTTTACCGGATGATTGACGTCAGCGAACCGCGCGTTCGGCCACGTCGGATACGCGGGACGTGATGGCAGGGGCGACTTAAGGGGAACTCGATGAGAAATTGCGCTCGGTTTGCGGCGAAGCTTTTGTGGGGTGGAGCCCTCCTCGTCGCCGCGATCCTGAACGCGGGCGACCGGGCCGAGGCGGCTGCGTACGCGGCGCTGGTCATGGACGCGGCGACCGGCCGGATCCTCACCCAGGTGGATGCCGACGCGCCGCGCTACCCGGCCTCGCTGACCAAGATGATGACGCTTTACATGCTATTTGAGGCCCTCGACAGCAAGAAGCTCACGCTGAGCAGCCCGATGAAGGTTTCGGCGCTGGCGGCATCCCGGCCGCCGTCGAGGCTCGGCCTGCATATCGGCGATACCATCACGGTGCGCGAAGCGATCCTGGCGCTGGTGACAAAGTCGGCCAACGACGTTGCGACGGTCGTTGCCGAGAAGCTCGGCGGTAGCGAAAGCCGCTTCGCCCAGAGGATGACCGCCATGGCTCGCCGGCTGGGCATGAAGCGGACGACTTTTCGTAATGCCTCGGGTCTGCCGCACCGGAGCCAGCTCACCACCGCCCGCGATATGGCGGTGCTCGGTCGTGCCCTGCTGCGCCGCTTCCCCCACTACTACGCCTACTTTTCGGAGCCGGCCTTCGATTACGACGGTCAGCGCTACGCCAACCACAATCACCTGCTCGGCAACTACGAAGGCGTCGACGGCATCAAGACCGGTTATATCCACGCGTCCGGCTTCAACCTGGTCGCCTCGGCGAAGCGGGACGGCCGCCGCCTGATCGGTGTTGTCTTCGGCGCGCGCTCCCCCGCCGAGCGCAGCTACAAGATGACCGGCCTGCTTGACAAGGGCTTCGATACGCTGCCGCCGGTTCGGATCGCCCTACAGATGAACCCGCGGCGACCGGCAGCGATGACTCCTACCATGACTCCCGCTCCGGCGCGGGAATCGGCGGGGACATCCGAGGCGACGACGGTGCAGGCGGCCGCGGGCGATCTTCCGGGTGTCATGATCGCCAGCAACGACATCAGCGCGGCGCTGGAAGTTGTGGCCGATCGGTCCTGGGGCATCCAGGTCGGCGCGTTCAGCGCCCCCGGAAGCGCTCTTGCCCGGGCCCGCAGCGCGTCGGCGCTGGCGGCGAGCAACCTCGCCGGCGCGACCGCCGAAGTTCTCGCTCAGCAAAATGACGACGGCGACATCCACTACCTTTCCCGCATCCATGGCCTCACCCGAAGCGACGCCGATGGCGCCTGCGTCCGGCTGCAGGCGCGCAGGATGGGCTGCTTCGTGGTGGCCCTCGATGACCCTGTCCCCGCTGTCGGCTCCGGTGGGCTGGCAGCCATGGCCGCGACCGCGACGTCCGGCGGGCATGACAGCGCGAGCGAGGACGGAGGCTGGGGTGTCCAGGTCGGGGTTTATCCGCGCCGCGCCGCGGCTCTGGTGACGGCGAAGGACGCGTTCGCCAAGGCGCCGGCGCCACTTGCCCAGGGCACGATCAAGGTCATTCCCCTGAAGGGCCGACGCGGACCGCTCTATCGCGCGCGCATCCTCGGCCTCGACAAGGAGCGCGCCTATTCCGCCTGCCGGGCGCTTAAGGCGGAGAAAACCCCGTGCATGGTCCTGCGCATGACCGACGCCGATCGCGAGCAGCAGGCCGCGGCTCTCTAATCGTCTCTGCGGGTCGAGGCCGCACGCCACAGCGCCGGCCGCGGCCGCCAGCCGATGACAGCCGCCAGCACCGCCGGGTCCATCAGCGTGCCGTAAAAGAAGTAGCGTATGATCATGGACGCACCGGTCAACCTTGTTCGTCATCCGCCTATGGGAGGTTCAGCCCCGGCCAGCGATTCATCGGCTCGGTCGAGCGGACTACGTTCATGCCGGCCTCAGCGAAGCGGCGGAATGCCGCGTCAGCCTCATCGCTATAGTCGACAACACCCGGAATGACGACCGGCGAGGTACAATCCTCGAGCAGGTAGACACGTCTGACCAGTCCTTCGTCGTGTGCGTTCAGCTCCGCAAGCAGATCGGCGATCGTCCAAGCGACGCAGTGACTCTTGGCCTGCCCAGCGATGATCACGGCGTCAAAAGTCTTCGCGACTTCGAGGAACATCCCGCTTCGTCCGCTCAGGGCCCGACCATCCGGGCCGCGCGCGACTTCCGGTCCCAGCACCGAATAGTGCTCGGTCAGGGGATGGCTGCCCTTGATGTGGAAGTCGGGCTGGCTCGCGCGCGCGATGCTGTGAAAGAAAATTGCCTCCTCCACCGATGCCACCAGCGCGTGACCAATGCCGCCCAGCATCGAATGGTAGGGCCAGACGGTCAGCGCGAACTTGCCGCTCTCGGCAAGGGAGCGGGTGTAATGCTCCAGGTGGCGCTGCAGATAGCCCAGGTCGGCCTCGACAGTCGCCGGCGCGCCATCCGCTGCGTTTTCGGCAGCGAGCGTACGGACGACTTCAGAGGCCGCGGCCGGATTGACCCGCCAACGACCGGCGGCGACATCCTCGGCCGTGACCCTTGTGAACGGCGGCGGATGGTGGCCATACGCATCGATCAGAAAAATCGGGTGGAAAATCTGCATCGCCCTGTGCGTGTCCAGCGTCGGGACAATGCGGGTCAATTGCGCCATGTTCCGGTAGATGAAGGCGCACAGGCGGCGATTGTCGTCCATCGCGCCCGTGCCCGATCGGCCGCCGACGTAGAGCTCGAAGTCCGGGATGCAGAAGGTGTTCTGCACGTCGACGGCGATCAGGCAGATCCGGCGGGTATCCTCGCAGGCCAGCGGAGTAGCGTGGCGACGAGCCCAGTCCGTTGCTGCGCCGGCGAGCTGCTGATAGGGGACGCGGCGCACGGAACCGACATCAGAAGGCTCGAAATGCGGCGGAAGCGGCAACTCGCCCGCTGCCATTTTTTCCCTCCCTCAGAGCCGGCGGACACAGGATCAGTCGGCCGAGGAGCTCATGACACTGCGGCCTTAGAGCATCTCATCTGCGCTCGAATGGGCTCAGTGAAATGCTCGATCTTTTTGTAATCGATCAACTTTATGCTTTCGGACGATTCCATCCGCAAGCAGGTTGATCTAGTGGCCGCCGGCGTAGCGCGGTGGCTTCAGGCCGCTCAAGTGAAGTTGCCGGTCGAGGGCTTCCTGGAGCCGCTTCAGCCCGCCGGCGTCGGCGGCCTCGCAACGGCCGACCAGCACCGGCTGCGTGTTCGATGCCCGCAACAGCCACCAGCCGTCGGCGCCGGTCACGCGCACGCCATCGACGTCATTGACGGCGATCCCCGCCACCCCCGCCAGCCGGGCGCGAACCTCCTCGATCACCTTGAACTTCCGCTCCTCCGGGCAGTCGATGCGAAGCTCGGGGGTGTTGATCTTGGCGGGCAGATCGTCGCGAAGCGCTGCGAGGCTTCGATCGCCCTCGCCGACAAGCTCCAGCAGGCGGACGGCGGCATAGAGCGCGTCGTCATAGCCATAGTAGCGGTGGGCGAAGAATACGTGACCGCTCATCTCGCCGGCCAGCGGCGCGCCGGTCTCGGCCATCAGTTTCTTGATCGGCGAATGACCGGTTCGGCTCATCAGCGGCTTGCCGCCCATGCGCCGAATTTCGTCGAAGAAGACCTGGCTCGATTTGACGTCGGCAATGATGGTGGCGCCGGGGAGCTCCTTGAGGACCGGACCGGCAAGCAATACCAGGAGCTGGTCGCCCCAGAGAACGCGGCCCCGGTTGTCGATGACCCCGATCCGGTCGCCGTCGCCGTCGAAGGCGATGCCGAGGTCGCAGCCGTGGCGGGCGACCTCCGCCTGGAGCTGCTCGAGGTTCTCCTCGACGGTCGGATCCGGATGATGCGCCGGGAAGGTGCCGTCGATCGCTTCGTTGATGAGAATGTGCTCGCCCGGCAGGCGGGCGCAGAGTGCCTGGAGAACCTCGCCGGCGGCGCCGTTGCCGGGATCCCAGGCCACCTTCAGAGACCGCCCCGGCGAGAGGTCGGCGCAGAGACGCGAGACATAAGCTTCGGCGACCGGACTGTCCTTGACCTGGCCCCGGCCGCCGGCGTAATCGGCGTTCTCGATGATCGTCCCGAGGCCGCGGATGTCGTCGCCGAAGAACGGCCGGCCGCGGCGCGACATCTTGATGCCGTTGTACTCCGGAGGGTTGTGCGAGCCGGTGATCATCATGCCGCCGTCCGCGCCCAGATGATGCACGGCGAAATACAGCATCGGCGAGGGGCCGAGGCCGATCCGGTGGACGAGGAGCCCGGTCGACGCGAGCCCCGCGACCAGCGCCTCTTCCAGCTCCGGCGAGGTCAGCCGGCCGTCATAGCCGACGGCGACCGCCCCTCCCCCTTCGCGAACCATGCCGCTGCCGAAGGCCCGGCCGATGGCCTCGTAATGATCGGACGTCAACGTCTCGCCGATGATGCCGCGAATGTCGTACTCGCGCAGCACCGATGGATCGAGGTGCACGGCAGCGGTCATTGTTTCGCCCCTTCCACGCAGCCGCACGGCCGATTGTTGGCAAGCGGCCGACCGACCGAGACGTAGTCGATACCCTGCGTCGCCATCTCCATCGGGTTATAAATGTTGCGCAGATCGACAATCAGCGGCCGGTTCATCACCGTCTTCAGCTCGCTGATGTCGAGGCCGCGAAACTCGTTCCACTCGGTGAGGATGGTCAGCGCGTCGGCGCTCTCGGCCGCCTCATAAGCCGAAGAACACCACTTGACGCCCTCCAGCACCTTCTTTGCTTCTTCCATGCCTTCCGGGTCGAAAGCGCGGATCTTCGCGCCCTGCGCCTGCAGGGCGGGAACGATGACGAGGCTCGGCGCGTCGCGCATGTCGTCCGTGTTGGGTTTGAACGTAAGGCCAAGGACCGCGATCGTCTTGCCGTCGACGTCGCCGCCGCAGGCGGCCACGATCTTCTCCGCCATCCGCTTCTTGCGGGTCTCGTTGATGTCGATGACGGTTTCGATGATCCGCATGGGGCTGCCGACGATCTGGCCGGTGCGCACCAGCGCCAGGGTGTCCTTGGGAAAGCACGAGCCGCCGTAGCCCGGCCCGGCGTGGAGAAATTTGCGGCCGATGCGGCCGTCCAGACCAATCCCTCGGGCAACGTCGTGAACGTCGGCGCCAACCACTTCGGAAAGATCGGCAAGCTCGTTGATGTAGGTGATCTTCATCGCCAGGAAGGCGTTGGAGGCGTATTTGATCAGTTCGGCAGTCGTGCGCGAGGCGAAGATGAATGGCGTCTCGATGAGGTAAAGAACCCGGTAGAGCTTGCGCATGACCGTGCGCGCTCGCTCGCTGTCGGTGCCGATGACAATGCGGTCCGGGCGCATGAAGTCACTGATCGCCGAACCCTCGCGCAGGAACTCGGGGTTCGAGACGACGTCGAATTGAGCGTCGGGCCGCGCCGCGCGGATGATCCGCTCGACCTCGTCGCCGGTTCCGACCGGCACCGTCGACTTGGTGACGATGACGGTATAGCCGTTGAGGCTGGCGGCGATCGCCTCGGCGGCGGCGTAGACGTGGGTGAGATCGGCATGGCCGTCGCCGCGCCGACTCGGCGTCCCGACCGCGATGAAAACGGCAGACGCGTTCTTCATCGCGCTATTGAGGTCGGTGGTAAAGGTCAGCCGTTCGCTCTCAGCGTTGCTGGCGACCAGGGCATCGAGGCCCGGCTCGTAGATCGGAATCTCGCCGCGGCGCAGCCTGGCGATCTTGCCCTCGTCACTGTCGACACAGACAACGCCAAGGCCGAATTCGGCGAAGCAGGTGGCGCTGACGAGGCCGACGTAGCCGGCACCAAGCAGAACGATCTTCATTGCATGTTCCTTCCGCGTCCCGTGTGCGCCGGCCGCCTCAAGGCATCGTCTCGAGCATGGCGACAACCCGGTCGCGAAGGTCCTCCCGGTTCAGCGCGTAACACAGGTTGGCTTCGAGATAGCCGACCTTGCTGCCGCAGTCGAAGCGGCGGCCTTCGAACCGGATGCCGTGGAAAGGTATCAGCCCGATGGTCTTGGCCATCGCGTCGGTCAGCTGGATCTCGTTGCCGGCGCCGCGCTCCTGATGCTCGAGCACGGTGAGCACGATGGGCTCGAGGATGTAGCGGCCGATGATACCGAGTGTCGACGGACTGTTTTCCGGCGCCGGTTTCTCGACCAGTCCACGGGCGCGGATCAGCCGGCCGTCGTCGCGCTCGACATCGAGAATGCCGTAGGAGCTCGTCTGCTCCTGGGGGATTTCGTCCACCGCGACCAGGTTGCCACCGACCTTCCGGTGGTGCTCCACCATTTGCCGCAGGCAACCGGGCTTGGCCAGAATCAGGTCATCGGCGAGGAGCACGGCGAACGGCTCGTCGCCGATAAAATTGCGCGCGCACCACACGGCGTGGCCCAGGCCGAGGGGTTTCTGCTGACGGGTGTACGAGATATGGCCGGGTTGCGGCATCCAGTCCAACACCGAGCTCAGCGCTTCCCCGGCCTGACGCTCGCGCAGCGTCTGTTCGAGCTCGACGCTGTGGTCGAAGTGATCCTCTATCGCGCTCTTCGCCCGACCGGTGACGAAAATGAACTCCTCGATGCCGGCATCCTGCGCCTCCTCGACCGCATACTGGATCAGCGGCTTGTCAACAACCGGGAGCATTTCCTTTGGCATCGCCTTCGTCGCCGGAAGAAAACGCGTTCCCAGTCCGGCGACCGGAAAGACCGCCTTGCGCAGGGGTTTAGGCATTTTAGGCCTCGTGTTGCATTGAAGGGCTTGCTGAGGGCGCTAATGGAAAGCCGCTCTTTGTGCCACAGCGGTTGTGGTACCGCAACTTCGCAGGCGCGAACAAATGATGTCTGCGCCCGCGGCGTCGGCCGGGGAGAATGTTCTGGCGTCTCGTCCGTGGCTGCGGGATAAAACCGTGGTCGCCCGGCGGTCGGCACGATAACGGCGCCAACGGACACGAAGAGGCGATTTTCGGGAACGCGCGGGGACACAAGGTAGACGCTTTCATGATGAGACGCGGGCACCGCGGGCAAGCGAGCCGATCTTCCGGGCTGCTCGCGTCGGCGATGGTCGCGGCCGGTCTGCTGGCCGCCTGCGACGACCAGAAGAATGCCTATGTCGCACCGCCGCCGCCGGAGGTTACGGTCGCCCATCCCGAACGACGCGATATTACCCAGACGCTCGATTTCACCGGTAATACCTCCGCTTTCCGCTCGGCCGAGCTGGTCGCGCGGGTTCCCGGGTTTCTCGACAAGGTGCTGTTCGAGGATGGCCAGACGGTCGAGGAGAACCAGCTACTGTTCGTGATCGAGCAGGCGCCCTACGTCGCGGCGGTGGATCAGGCGGAAGCCGGCCTGATGAAGGCGGAAGCGGAGCTGTCGCAAGCCAAAGTCACAACCGACCGCCTCCAGCGGGCCGCCAAAACCGGCGCGGTCAGCAAGCAGCAGCTGGACGAGGCGACCGCCCAGGAAGAAGTTGCGCAGGGCGAAGTCCGCGCCATGCAGGCGCAGCTGGAGGAAGCCGCTCTCAACCTGAGCTACACCGAGGTGCGTGCGCCCTTCGCCGGCCAGATCGGCCGCAGGCTGGTCGATCCGGGAAATTACGTCGGCGCCGGCGGCACCCCGACGAAACTCGCGACCATGGATCAACTCAAGCCGATCTACGCCTACTTCAATGTCGACGAAGCCAGCGTCCTGCGGGTCAAGGACATGCAGCGCAAGAAGGGCTCGCCGGACTACCGTGCGAATCCGGTACCGGTGCAGCTGGGACTTCAGAACGAAGAGGGCTACCCCCACGATGGCAAGGTCGACTTCGTCGCCAGCGGGATCGATCCGAACACTGGCACCTTGCAGGTCCGGGCAATTTTCCCCAACCCCGACAACGTGCTTCTGCCCGGCGTATTCGTCCGTCTGCGCGTCCCGATCGGCATGAGCGACGGCGCGCTTCTGGTGCCTCAGCTTGCGCTGGGCACCAGCCAGGCCGGCCGTTACGTTCTTGTCGTCACGGACGGCGGGACCGTCGAGCAGCGAACGGTGAAGCTCGGCAGCCGCCAGGGCCGGATGCAGGTGGTCACCGAGGGCCTGAAGCCGGACGACATGGTCGTGGTCAACGGCATCCAGCGCGCCCGGCCGGGCGCCAAGGTCACGCCGGTGCGCCAGCAGCAGGCCGCCGCCGAGGGCGACGAGGCCGATGCGGGAGCGGGCGGCCGGGCAGCAGGCAATACGGGAGCAAGCGATACGGGAGCAAGCGGCACCGGGGCGGACGCCGCCGCGACGAAGAAGCCTTAAGGCGGCCGCTCGAAGATGTTCTCCACATTCTTCATCAACCGGCCGATTTTTGCCACGGTCATCGCCGTTCTCACGGTTCTGGCGGGGCTGGTGACAGCGATCTCCCTGCCGATCTCGCAGTATCCCGATATCACGCCGCCGGTCGTTCAGGTGACGACGAGCTACCCCGGCGCCAGCGCCAGTACCGTCGTCGACACCATTGCCCTGCCGATCGAACAGCAGGTCAACGGCGTCGAGAACATGCTGTACATGCAGTCGACCAGCGCCAGCGACGGCACCTACAAGCTCCAGGTTACCTTCGCGGTCGGCACGGATCTCGACTTCGCCCAGGTGCTGGTGCAAAATCGGGTCGCATCGGCAATGGCGCAGTTGCCGCCGCAGGTCGCCCAGCAGGGCGTCGTCACCAAGAAGGTCTCCACCGCGATCCTCCAGGTTGTCAGCCTGATTTCACCCGGTGGGACGTTCGACAGCCTTTACCTGAGCAATTACGCGACCATCAACATGGTCGACGTTCTGAAGCGGCTGACCGGGGTGGGCGACGTGATCGTGTTCGGCGCCGGCCAGTACAGCATGCGCATCTGGCTCAATCCCGATCAGCTGAAGACGCGCAACATTACGACGACCGACGTGGTCAACGCCGTCCAGGGCCAGAACAACCAGGTCGCCTCCGGTCAACTCGGCGCCCCGCCCGCGCCCAACAACCAAGACTTCCAGCTCACCCTGAACCTCCAGGGCCGCCTCGACGAGGCCAGGGAGTTCGAGAACATCATCGTCAAGATCGAGCCCGGCGAGGGCGGCCGGATCACCCGCGTCAAGGATGTCGCCCGGGTCGAACTCGGCGCCCAGACCTACAGCCAGTTTTCGCGCCTGGACGGCAGGCCTTCCGCCGGCGTCGCCGTGTTCCAGTCGCCCGGAGCGAACGCTCTCGACGTAGCGGACGAGGTGCGCGCCGCCGTGTCCAGCCTGAGCGAGAGCTTCCCCGAGAACCTGACCTACAACATCGCCTTCGATACGACCGTCTTCACGACGGATTCCATCACGGAAGTCTACAAGACCCTGTTCGAGGCGGCGATCCTTGTCTTCCTGGTCATTTTCCTGTTTCTCCAGGAGTGGCGCGCGACCCTGATCCCGGCGATCACCATCCCGGTGTCGTTGATCGGCACGTTCGCCCTGATGGCGCTGTTCGGCATTTCCATCAACACCATCTCCCTATTCGGCCTGGTCCTCGCCATCGGCATCGTCGTCGACGACGCCATCGTCGTCGTCGAGAACGTCTGGCACAACATGGAGACGCACGGGCTGGGCGCTCACGACGCCTCGATCAAGGCGATGGGAGAGATCTCCGGACCGATCATTGCGATCACGCTCGTGCTGATGGCGGTGTTCATCCCCGCGGCGTTGATGCCGGGTATCACCGGCCAGCTGTACCGGCAGTTCGCCATTACCATCGCGGCGTCGACCTTCTTCAGCGCCCTGAACGCCCTCACCCTCAGCCCCGCTCTCTGCGCGCTGCTGCTGAAGCCGCCGCAGGAACGGCGGTTCTTCATCTTTCGCTGGTTCAACATCGCTTTCGGTAAGCTTTCTCATGGCCAGCACAGCCTGGTGAGCCGGATGATCGGCCGCAAGGCGCTGGTAATGGTGCTGTTCGCAGCAATCTCCGCGGTCGCGGTATGGGGCTTCCAGGCGCTGCCCGGCGGCTTTCTGCCGGAGGAGGATCAGGGTTACGCCGTGGTCGGCGTCCAGCTCCCGGACGGCCAGTCGCTCCAGCGCACCGAGCAGATCGTGACCCAGGTCGACCGCGTTCTCGCCGACACGCCCGGCGTCGCCCATCGCGTGACGATCGGCGGCATCTCCCTGCTCGACAACAGCGCGACCTTGCCCAATGCGGCGGTCTTCTACGTCATTTTTTCGAGCTTCGAGGAGCGCAAAGCGGCGGGGCTGACGCAGGACGTCATTCTTGGCAAACTGCGGAAAAGGTTCGCGGGGATCCAGGACGCGATGGTGTTCGCGGTCGTGCCCCCGGCCATCCAAGGGCTCGGCGTCTCGGGCGGCTTCCAGATGCAGCTCCTGCTTAAAGGGGGAAGCGGCGATTACGCCAAGATGCAGGAGGTGGCACAGGAGCTGATCCGCAACGGCGGCTCCCAGTCCGGCCTGACCGGGCTCAGCACCTCTTTTCGCGCCACCGTCCCGCAGCTCTTCGCCGACGTAAATCGGGTCAAGGCGGAGACTCTCGACGTGCCCGTCGGCGATGTCTTCCAGACGATCCAGTCCTTCCTGGGCTCGACCTTCGTCAACCAGTTTAACAAGTTCGGCCGGACTTTTCAGGTTTACGTTCAGGCCGATAGCGAGTTCCGCCTGGAGCCCCGCGACCTGAGCGACCTGTATGTGCGCAACCGCACGGGTCAGATGGTGCCGTTGGGCACCCTGACCGAGATCGACTACACCACCGGCCCGGCCCTGCTCAGCCTCTTCAATCTCTATCCCACGGCGACGATCAGCGGACGGGCGGCCCCCGGCTACAGCTCCGGGCAGGCGCTGTCGATCATGGAACAGATGGCGCAGCGCACCTTGCCGCCGGACATGGGCTTCGCCTGGACCGGCATCTCGTTTCAGGAAAAGCAGGTCGGCGGCCAGTCCACCCTGATCTTCGGCCTTTCGTTGCTGGTCGTCTTCCTTCTGCTGGCGGCGCAGTACGAGAGCTGGACCAATCCCCTGGCGGTCATCCTGATCGTGCCTCTCGCCCTGCTCGGGGTCGTGATCGCCGTCGCGGCGCGGTCGTTCGACAACAACGTCTACACCCAGATCGGCATCGTCCTGCTGATCGCGCTGGCGAGCAAGAACGCGATTTTGATCGTCGAGGTCGCGCGCGAGCTGCGCGCTGCGGGAACCGAAATCGGCGAGGCCGCCATGGAGGCCTCGCGGGTCCGCTTCCGGCCGATCCTGATGACGTCGTTCGCCTTCATCCTCGGCGTCGTGCCGCTGGTCATCGCGTCCGGCGCCGGGGCCGCCAGCCGCCAGGCTCTGGGCACCGCCGTATTCGGCGGGATGGTCGCCGCGACGGTGTTCAACGGCACCTTCACGCCGGTGTTCTATGCCGTCTTCCAGGGCCTAAGCGAACGGCTCGGCCGGCGCAGACGTACAGGCGCGGCGAGTGCCGACATCGGCGCCGACCCGGACGCCGATAAAGCCCGCCCGGTGGGAGAGCATTGATGGCCGGGAAGAAGCCGCACAGTTCACGGACCGCTCTTCGAGCGCCGCCTAACCGGCCTTCACGGCATTAGCTTCAAGCAACCCGCTCCGCGAGCCGGTACGATAAGGTTCCCGGCATGAAGCAAACATTGGATTGCAGGAGGAAGCGATGAAGGCTCGAACTGCGAACGCGACCTGGAACGGCGATCTTGCTGGCGGCAGCGGCGAAGTCGCCCTGGGAAGCGGCGCCTACAAGGACAGCTACTCGTTCAAGTCCCGCTTTGAGGAAGGCAGCGGCACCAACCCGGAAGAGCTCATCGCCGCCGCCGAAGCCGGCTGCTTTTCGATGGCGCTCGCCCACAGTCTCGCCAGCGCCGGGTTCAAGCCGGAGTCGGTCACGACCAAGGTCGCGGTCCATCTGACCAAGGCTGGCGACGGCTTTGAGATCCCGCGTATCGAGCTTGACGTCGAGGCCAAGGTTCCCGGCATTGACGAGGCGACGTTCCAGGACCACGCCGCGAAAGCCAAGGTCGGTTGCCCGGTCTCCAAGGCCCTCGCCGGCCCCGAGATCACGCTGTCGGCGCGCCTCGTCTAGACGCGCCTCATCCCTGCCTTCGGCTCAGCCAGCCGGAGGCAGGTTGATCCAAGCGGCCTTCAGCAGCAGCGCATCCCGCCCCCGCCGCCGTAGCGGTGATCGATCCTGTGGCGGAAGAACTCTTTGAATGCATCGCAGCGTCCCAATTTCGCCGCTGGCATTGTGATAACCTTAGATGCAGCAGTAGCCAGCAGTATATCAGTAGATTGAACGGCAGCGGTGTTTAGTAAGTACTATGAAAATAGAGTTTGATATCCCAGACGTCGACAATACCTCTATCCGCAAGAATCGAATGTTGGAAAGATATTTTCAGAACAAAGGGCCGAAAAAGTACATTGATCATGCAGTACTTGAAAATTTTTCGAGATCGGTTGTCCATGCTGCCGTCGAATACACCCTTTTCAAGAGTGCTACAGTGGCATACTGGAGAGGCGGCGGATTCGAGGAGAGCCTTCGGGCCGCATCTCACCTAGAGCGCGTCAGGATTGGTGGCATCCGTAGCCGGCGTGTCTGAAGAAGTTTTGGCATTCTTGGGGTGGGAACTGGTCGAGGAGGTCGGCGATGACGGCCCAGAGGTCGTCGACGGATCGCGCGGCGGCTTTTCGGAGC
>JBBSCD010000040.1:0-20071 GCA_038250645.1 Rhodospirillales bacterium | reverse complement strand
AGCGGCGGCTCGGCCTGGGCCGGATTCTGCAGACCGATCAGAGCGTCGAGCCCGTGATACGGCGCCGCGAACGCCAGCGTCCGGAGCGACGGCACGACCGCGGCAATTGCCGGCGCCATGAAGTCGTGCGCGCCGTCCAGGGCCGGCGCCGGCACGCCGGCGGGCGCATGATCGGCCATTCCCCGCGCCGCCGCCTGCGGGAAGACGAACGAGACGTCGCCCGCGTCGGGCATGCCGGCACCGGTCGAAAAATCCGGCGCGTCATCGGCTGGCGCATCGGCCCCGGCCGTATCCTCGCCGGCTTCGCCCGCGGCCGAGTCTCCAGCGGCCGCGAACCCGGTAGCCGCTGGGAGCTCGGCGCTGTCCGGCGGTTCCGCATGGATTGCCGACATGACCGGCATCCAGTCCGGAAGTCCGTCCGAGGGAACCTCCGACAGCGGCTGGGCCGGGTCCGACCAGTGCTCGATGGCGACCGCCGGCGTTTCCGGGTGAAGCGCATAGGCTCCGCCTTCGTTGACGATCCAGACCGCCGCGTCGGCGTCAGGCGCGGTACCGATCAGCGCCGCCCTGAGCCCGGAGGCAAGATCGTAGCTGATCGCGACGGTGGCGCCGTCGACGGCGATGCCGGCGGCCGCGGTGTCGACCTGAACCGACGCCGCGCCCGACACGGATGCGGGAACGTCGAGGATAAAGGCGCCGGATAGGACCACAAGGTGGAGCGGGCCGCCCTCGGAATCCGCCGGCGGCTGGATGATCGCGCGGCTGTTGCCGGCCATGCTCAGGGTTGCCCCGCCGGCCAGCGTCATCACCACGCTGGTGTCGGCGCCGGTGACGAGAACCTCGCCGACTGCCACGGTGCCGCCTTCGGCAAGCTCGCCGGCGAACCCGGATGGACCTACGACAAGCAGGAGACCCTTGATGGTATCGACACGGGCGATGGCGGGAGAAGGGAGCTGCAACGGCACGACTGCCTCACCTTGGTAAAACAACCAAAGCGACAGTAATACATCAGCAATGTCTTTAAAAGTCTTGTGTTAATTTTTTAGCAACCAAAGGTAGTGGCGCGCCGGCGCTGTAAGCGGCCGCTCTGTTGGCCCCAGGCCCGTGGGACCGGCGCCGCCCGAACGCCTCAGCGGCCGCGCATGACGTGGAGCGGGTGATGCGCCGAGACCTGCAGCCGCGGGCGATCGCGATCGACCGCGCTCAGAGCCTCCACCTCTGTCAGCGTCTCCCGGCTGCGGCGGGCGATCCGTTGGTACTCTTCGGTGCCGCGACGTTTCCAGGCGATCTCTTCGTCGCTCAGGAGCCGCCGCACCTTCGCCGGAATACCCGCCGCCAGCGAGCGCGGCGGCACCTCGAAACCGGCGGCCACGAACGACATGGCGGCAACGAACGCCGCCTCGCCGATGACGCAGCCGTCCATCAGAACCGCGTTCATGCCGACGAGGGCGTGGGCACCGACCGCCGCGCCATGAAGGACGGCGCCGTGGCCGATGTGCCCCCATGGCCCGACCCGGCATTCGGCCTCCGGGAAGCAGTGCATCACGCACTGATCCTGCACATTCGCGCCCTCGCCGACGACGATGCGGCCGATATCGCCGCGAAGCGCCGCACAGGCGCCGATGTAGCAGCCGGCTTCAACGAAGACATCGCCGATGAGAACCGCGGAAGGATGAACGTAAGCGCTCGGATCGACCACCGGAATGACGCCGTCGATGGCGTAGACCTTGACCATTTTTCTGCCTGCTCCCGTCTACGGCGGCTGTCCGCCCGTGCGCCTCGCCGGGCTCGATCCTATCGCCGGTGCAGGCCCGAAGCTTCATCTCCTAGCAGGGTAACGCAGGGAGGAGCGGCGACCAAGCCGCGCCAACAGCCGGAATGGACTGGGCTGCCTTGACACTCATCCATTACAAGGTATAAATGCCTACAAATTGATTATGCTAAGGACCGTTTTCCCCGCGTCCGTCCGCGGCAACCCCGTGCAACCTGCCTGCCGCCATTCCTCAAGGAGATTTCATGCAAGAGCATATTAAGATCACCAACACCCCGCCGCGTGTTCAGTACGTCGGCGACGGCGTGCAGCGAGAGTTCTTCTATCCCTTCGCCATCTTCAAGCCGGAGCACGTCGAGGTTTTCGTTGGCGACGTGCGCCTGACCGGCGGCATGACAGTCGAGGGCGCGGGAGAAAGTGCGGGCGGCTCGGTGTTTCTCAACGAGGCGCCCGGCATCGGCGTTCTGGTCACGGTACGGCGGCGGATCGCCGTCGAGCGGACAACCGACTTCCAGCCTGCCGGCGCTTTCAGCGCACGACTGATCAATGACGAACTGGACTACCTCACCGCCGCCCTGCAGCAGGTTGCCGCCGATGCCGAAGCAAGTCTCCATCTCCACGCGACCGAGCCGTCCGTCGATACGACCCTGCCCGCCGCCCCGGCGCGGGCCGGGCGTGTGCTCGCGTTCGACGCGGACGGCCGCCCGAAAGCGGAAAGCAGGGACGAAATCGCCGCCGCCATTCGCCACGGCGCCGTGCGCGAGCTCGGCAACGACGACCATCCCCAGTATCTGACCACTTATCGCGCCAACATCTGGCTTTCCACGCACTCGCTCGACGACCTGCGCGAGGGCGTTACCGTCAAGCGCTACACGAACGACGACCGGAACAAGCTTGCGGCAATACCGGCTGGAGCCGAACCCAATCCGCCCCGGATCAGCGAGCAGGAGAAAGGCGCCCTGACCGAAACGGATGCGCGCGCATTCTCGCCGCGCGACCTGGCCGAAGTCGCGGCCCGCTTCGGCGGCGGTACGGGCGGCGGCGGGATCCACGGCACGCTGGCCGGCCTTGACGCCGACGATCACCCTCAGTACCTGACCGCCGCGCGCGCCGACGGATGGCTCGCCGGCAAGACAGCCGACGATGTCGCCTCCGGCACGTCGAACAAATACATGACTCTGGTCGGCACCGGCGAGGCGGAGGACGCCGCCCGCGCAGACCACGATCACACGGGCCTCTACGAGCCGGCGTTCGCCAAGAACACCGCCTTCAACCGCGACTTCGGCAACGCTGCCGGAGAGGTCGCGCCCGGCGATCACGGCCACGATGCCGCGGCGATCGCCATCGGCGTGCTCGATGCCGCCCGGCTGCCGCTTGCCATGGGCGACACCGGTGGCGGCGGCGCGGCCGGCTGCGTCCCGGCGCCCGGACCGGGTGACGCCGCGGGGGGCAAGTTCCTCGCCGCCGACGCCACCTGGCGCGTTCCCGCGATGGCCGGCGGCATCGGCAAAGGCGCGGCCTTTCCGCCGTCGCCCGAGGCGGGAGACGCCATCTATCGCACCGACCTCGGCTGCCTGTTTTTCTACGACGGCTCACGCGGGAAATGGCTGGGCGAGCTCGACAGCGACGGCGCCGGATACAACGGCGATCACGCCAACGGCTACCTTCGCCGCTACAACGGCACCACCATGAGCCCCGCCGTAGGCATCTACATTCCCTATGACATCACCATCGTCGGCCTGAGCATGGCCTGGGTCGGCGCTCAGAACGGCAACGCGCACGTCGTCCGCAACGGTGTCACCCTCGGGACGGTCCCTTTCGGAACCGCGACGACCGCCGTCGCCGGGATGAACCTCGATATCAACTTCGCCGGCGGAGGGATCCTCGCCTTTACTACGAGCGGCCACAGCGGCGCCCTAACCTCGCCCCAGCTTCGCTGCTGGTGGCGCCGGCGGGCCAACTGACAGCGGTGCGGGCGGCGGGTCATCCCGCGCCCGCCGCGGCTCAGATCACCCGCTTGGCTCGGAGATCCTCGATCTCCGCCTCGGACAGGCCCAGCATGCCGGAGAGAACCTCCTCGGTGTGCTGGCCGAGGCGGGGGCCGAGGCTCTCGATCCGCCCCGGCGTCTCCGACAGCCGCGGAATGACGTTCGGCACGATGATCGTCTCGCCGACATCGGCTTCGTCGATGGCGACCATGTTGCGACGGGCGTGGAACTGGCGGTTGCCGAAGATGTCGGCGATGTTGTTGAGCGGTCCGGCCGGCGCTCCGGTCCTGTTGCACCGGGCCAGCACCTCCTCGCGGGTGAGCGAGCCGCACCAGTCGCGGACGATCTCGTTGACGTCGTGGCGGCTTTCGAGCCGCGTCTTCTGTTCGCCGTAGAGACTGCTCGACGCCAGTTCGGTCCGGCCCATCGCCTCGGCGAGGCGCGCAAACAGCTTGTCGGTCGTGCAAGCGATGGCCACCCACTTGCCGTCGCGGGTCGGGAAGTGGCCGTAGGGGCAGGCGCTCTCGATGTGCGGACCATGGCGCTCGCGCACGGTTCCGTACATCGCGTAGGCCGGAACGAGCTCATCGGTGCAGCGGAACACCGACTCGTAGAGGGCCGTGTCGATATACTGGCCGCGGCCGGTCAGGTCGCGGAAACGCAGCGCCATCAGCACGCCGATGCAGCCGTAAAGGCCGGACATGTAATCGCCGAGCGTCGTCGAGCCGGGAGTCACCGGCGTTCCCTTCGGCATCCCCGCGAGATAGGCGAGGCCGCCGACCGCGTGGGCGATGCGGGCGAAGCCGGGCCTGTTCTTGTACGGCCCGGTCTGGCCGTAGCCGGTGACGCGCAGCATGATCAGCTTCGGGTTGACCTCGCGCAGGACGTCCCAGCCGAGCCCCCACCGCTCCAGCGTGCCGGTGCGGAAGTTCTCGCAGAGCACGTCGGTGTCGGCGATCAGCCGCTTGAACAGGTCGACCCCGTCGGGGCGGTGCAGATCGATCGTCACCGACTTCTTGTTCCGGGCTTCGCTGAGCCAAGTCAGCGTATCGCCGCGCTTCGTCGGGGTGCCGAAGCGGCGGCAGGCGTCGCCGCCCACCGGGTGCTCGACCTTCAGCACGTCGGCGCCGAACTCGCCCATGATCGCGGCGCAGTAGGGCGCGGCGATCACTGTGGCGACGTCGATGACCCGGACCCCGCTCAAGGGCAGCGCAGTGTCGGTATGTTCACTCATGGTCAACCTCATGTTCCTGGCACCGCGGCCGCGCGGCGGGGCTAGATGATCTTGCGCCGGCGCAGCGAGGCGATATCGGCGGCGGACAGCTCCAGCAACTCGCGCATCACCTCGTAGGTCGCGTTGCCGAGCGGCGGCCCGAGGTTGGTCACCCGGCCCGGGCTCTCCGACAGCGTCGGCACGACCCCCGGGATCGCCACGTTCAGCCCGTCCTCGGCGACCTCAAGGATATTGCCACGGGCCTGGAAGTGCTCATCGTCGAAGATGTCGGCGACGGAGTTGAGCTTGCCGATCGGCACCTCCTTCTCAAGGCAGCGCTCCAGAAGCTCGCTTTGGGTGAGCGACAGGGTCCATTCGATGACGATCTTGTTGACCTCGTCGCGGGCCGCCAAGCGCTTGCGCTGCTCGCCGTAAAGGGTGTGCGAGGCGAGCTCGGGCCGCTCCATCGCTTCCGCCAACCGCTCGAACATCTTGTCGGTGGTACACGCGATGGCCACCCACTTGTCGTCGCCGGTGCGGAAATGCCCGTGGGGAACAGCGACGAAGCTCCCGGCGCCCTCGCGCTCGCGGATCTTGCCGAACAGGCCGTAGGCCGCGGCGAGCTCCTCCATCTGCCGGAAGACGGCTTCGTAAATGCCGATGTCGATGACCTGCCCGCGCCCGGTCCGCTCCTTGTGGCGCAGCGCCAGCATCACCCCGATGGTCCCGTACAGGCTGGAGATGTAGTCGCCGAGCGGAGCGGCGCCGGGCACGACGGGAGTCTCACCGGGGAAGCCGGCGAGATAGGACAGCCCGCCAATGGCATGGGCGATGTGGGCGAAGCCCGGCCGGCGGCGGTAGGGTCCCGTCTGGCCGTAGCCGGAGACGCGGAGCATCACCAGCCCCGGATTGGCGGCGCTCAGCACCTCCCAGCCGAGGCCCCATTCCTCCATCGTGCCCGGGCGGAAGTTCTCGACGAGCACGTCGGCCTTGCCGACGAGCCTGACGAACAGCTCAACTCCCTCGCGCTGGCGCAGGTCGATGGTTACCGACTTCTTGTTCCGCGCTTCGCTCAGCCAGGCAAGAGTGGCGTCGTGACGCGCCGTGGGCGTACCGAAGCGACGCATCGGATCGCCGGCGATGGGGTGCTCGACCTTGAGCACCTCGGCGCCGAACTCACCCATGATCGACGCGGCGTAGGGCCCGGCCAGGAACGTGCCGACGTCGATCACGCGAATTCCGTGCATCGGCTGATCGATTGCCGAGCGATCGCCGTCTCCGGGGTCGGCTGACGGCTCGTCACTCCCCGGCACGGCCGCCGGGCCGTTTGCCGGGTCACCCGTGACCGGCTCGGAGGCGGTGTCCTCCGCGCCGCCCGCTGCGGCGGCGGCAACCTTGGCCGCGCTTTGGCGTGCAGCGGCAGTGTCCTGGTCTTTGCTTCTCACAGATCGTCCCTCCTCCCAGACGAGAATCGCAGCGGCTGCTTGCCCACCTGAAGGGCCGTAGCCAGCTTTTTGTGCCCGTTGCCGCGCGTCCGCTTCCTGTCGTGTTACAACGGAATGACGCCGACGGCGCTCTCTTGCAGCCTTGCCCGTGCCTGGACGGTTGCGGGAACCAGCCTGCCTTCTGCGCGTTGGCTATGCGGGCTCTGAGAGTGACAGCATATGTCCATGGCGGGAAGTCGACCATCATGAAAACCGAAAAGCAAGATTCTCCGAAGACACTTCTGCAACTTGCGGGCGCGTCTGACCAGGTGGTCGACTGGAACGACGCGGCGTTGGTTCTGATCGATATCCAGCTGGAATATGTCAAAGGCCTGCTCTCGCTTGGGACTGCGGGGACATCAGCCATCGACCGCTCGGCCCGTCTGCTGGAAGCCGCTCGTACCAATGGTATTCCCGTCGTGCACGTCGTCCACCATGAAAGCCCGGGCGACGCGATATTCGATCCCGGGTCCGATAACGTGCAGATCGTCCCTCAGCTCACTCCGCTACCGGAAGAAACGGTGGTCACCAAGGGTCTGCCGAACGCATTCGCCGATACGAACCTGTTGGACGTGTTGCGCACCCTCGGTCGGGGTCAGCTCATCGTTGCCGGCTTCATGAGCCATATGTGCGTGAGTTCAACGGTACGCGCGGCACTTGACCTCAACTTCCGCACCGTCGTCTGCGGTGACGCCTGCGCCACCCGGACGCTGCCGGCGGGCAGCAAGGTCATGCCAGCGGACGTGGTGCACGACGCTGCCATGGCGGCGCTGAGCGACCGCTTCGCCACCATCCTGACGCTCGAAGATATCGTCGGCCCGGCAGCTTAGACCAAAGGCAGTTCCGCCCAGCCCGGTTAGCCATAAGGCCCAAGCCGCGCGTCGTTGCGCCAAGAGCGCCCATTCTGCTACAACCGCGCGAAGGAGAGGGGGAGGCCGTCATGAACTCCGTTCTCAAGGGCATGCGCGTAATCGAAGGCTCGGCCTTCGTCGCAGCGCCTCTATGCGGCATGACCCTGGCGCAGCAGGGCGCCGACGTCATCCGCTTCGATCCGCTGGAAGGCGGGCTGGATTCCCGACGCTGGCCGCTGACGGCAGCGGGCAAGAGCCTCTACTGGGTGGGGCTGAACAAGGGCAAGCGCTCGATCGCGGTCAACACCCGCACGCCCGAGGGTCAGGAGCTGATCGTCAGCCTGATCACCGCGGCGGGCGAGGCAAACGGCATCTTCCTCACCAATTTCCCCGCGTCCGGCTGGCTCGGCTACGAGAACCTCAAGCAGCGGCGCCACGACGTCATCATGATGAACCTGTTCGGGAACCCCGACGGCAGCTCGGCGGTCGACTACACCGTCAACTGCGCCATCGGCATTCCGTTCGCCACCGGGCCGGTGCACGGGCACAAGCCGATCAATCCGGTTAACCACGTGCTCCCGGCGTGGGACTGCATCACCGGCCTGACCGCGGCCATGGGCATCGTCGCCGCGGAGCGTCACCGCCACCTGACCGGCGAGGGCCAGTACATCAAGGTGGCGTTGTCGGACGTGGCCATGGCCATGGTCGGCAACCTCGGCCTGATCGGCGAGGCCCAGGTCAACCGCGAAGACCACATGTCGTTCGGCAACTATCTCTACGGCGCCTACGGCCGCGAATTCGAGACCCGCGACGACCGCTATATTTATGTCGTCGCGATCACCAAGCGGCAGTGGCAGGTGCTGTGCAAAACGACCGGGCTCGGCGACAGGATGGCGCTGATCGAGCCGTTGCTCGGTGTCGACCTGAGCCGGGAGGGCGACCGGTTCAAGGCGCGCGACGCCATCTCGGCGGTGCTTCAGCCGTGGTTCGCCGAACGAACCCTTGCCGAGGTCAAGGAGACCTTCGATGGCACCGGCGTCTGCTGGGGGCCCTACCAGACGTTTCTGCAGATGGTGGAAGACGACCCTCGCTGCTCGACCGACAATCCTATGTTCGCCGAGATCGAGCAGCCGAGCATCGGTTCCTACCTCGTCCCCGGCTCGCCGCTGTCGTTCTCGGGGCTGCCGCGGCTCGAGCCGACCCGCGCGCCGGCGCTCGGCGAGCATACCGACGAGGTGCTGACGACGGTGCTGGACCTGAGTGACGGTCAGATCGGCAAGCTGCGCGATCGGAAGATCGTGGGCGGTCCTCTCGAACTGTAGCGGCCAGCCGGCGGGAGCGACGACGGAGGACCTGCGATGAGCGCTGAGGACAATGACTTCAGCGGCTGGATCGGCCGCGAAGAGGCGCACGAGGATCTCATTGCTCTGGCGCCCGTTCGCGCCGCGGCGGCGACGCTCGACAACGACCCGGCGGCGTTCGCCGACGGCGGCGCGCTGCCGCCGCTGTGGCACTGGTTCTTCTTTCTCGCGCCGGCGCCTCAGGCCCGGCTCGGCGAGGATGGTCACCCGCTGAAGGGCGGCTTCATGCCGCCGATCACCCTGCCCCGACGGATGTTCGCCGGTGCGGCGTTTCGTTTCCACCGGCCGCTCGTGATCGGGGAGGTGGCCCGGCGGGTCGCGACCATCGCCTCGGTGTCGGAAAAATCGGGTCGCAGCGGCCGGCTGGCCTTCGTCGGCGTCGACTACCGCATCGAGCAAAACGGGCACGTCTGCGTCGAAGAGCATCAGGACATCGTCTACCGTGAACCGGGGGCGCCGGTCGCCGCGCCGGCGCTCGTGGATCTGCCGGCGCCGCCGCCGGACGCCTGGACGGAGGTCATCACCCCCGACCCGCGGCTGCTGTTCCGCTTCTCGGCCCTGACCTTCAACGCCCATCGCATCCACTACGACCGCGCCTACGCGACAAACGTCGAAGGCTATCCGGGACTCGTCGTTCACGGACCGCTGACGGCCGTGCTGCTGATGGAGCTGGTCCGCCGCAACGCCCGCCGGCCGATAACGGCCTACACGTTCCGAGGCCAGGCGCCGCTGTTCGACCTCGCTCCGTTCCGCCTCACGGGCATCCCGGAGGCGGACGCCGGGACGGTCGCTCTGGAGGCCCGCGGCCCCGACGGCCGCACGGCGATGACCGCGACGGCGGCGCTGATTATGGACTGAATGTCGCCGGCGGGCCACAGTGCCCGACCGGCTCCCCGCCCGCCGGGTGGTAGCGATGCTCCGACATCGCCGGACATCGCTACATCCTTGATATTGCGCGCCTATGGCTTCGCTAGAGCGGTCACCGGTAGGAGGCAGTTGGCCGCTCCGGATCACCCGACGGTCTGCCGTGGGAGCGAAACCCGTGCATAATCTACCGTCGATTGCATTGAGCGCAAATATTCATCTTATCGATGCTTGTGCGGCTTCACACGTTTGTGGCAAATTTATGAAGATATGTCCTGCAAAGGAGACAGCGTGGTTAATGGTTCTCGTCTGTTTGGGGGCAGCGCGGAAGAGGCAGGCAAGCCCCGAGAAACCGATGGCAGGCAGGTTCTGGCTGCGTGCCTCGCGTCCGCCACGGATCGGCTGAGGGACCGCGAAACCCGAACCTGATCCGCACAGAATGTGTGCGACGGTTCTACTCAGGGCTCTTCATCACGAAGAGAAAGGACGTAAAGTGTTCATCGGGAAGTTGCGCAAGTTGCGTCAGGTTCTGCCGGTCGAGACGGAGTATGACCTCCGCAACGCGTGCGTGTCGGTGGTGCCGGTCCGGCATCGGTCGCGCCACGATGCTGTCTTTCACACCTGCGTCTGGAAGACGGCGAGCCAGTGGGTTCGCCTCGTGCTGTCGGATCCGCGGATCTACATATACTCCGGGCTGAAGATCCACATCCCCATTCCGACCGAAGTATGGTGGCCCGAGCCGGATCGCCTGGTCATCCCGGAACGGCGGATCGTTCCCGGCCTTTATTGCAGCTACGAGCAGTTCGAACGCGTCCGCAAAACGCCGCGCCACACCGTGTTCTTCGTTCAGCGCGATCCCCGCGACGTCCTGATCTCGTGGTATTTCTCCAACCGCTATTCCCACCGTTCGATGTGCAATGTCGATCATGAGCGCAGGATGCTGACGCAGATGTCGGAACGCGAGGGCATTATCGCAACTGTTGACCACTTCGACGAGATCGCCCGAATGCTGCGCTCGTGGGCCGGCGCGGCACGGAGCCACGAGGGCATCCGCCTGGTCCGCTACGAGGACATCACCGGGCCGGACAACCTGAGCGCGTGGGCCGATCTCCTCGCCCACTGCGATATCACCGTGCCGAACGACGTTCTCAAGCGGATCCTCGACACCTACGCATTCGCCAAGATCTCCGGCGGACGCAAACCCGGCGAGGTGGACAAGACCCACAAGTACAGGAAGGGCCTTCCCGGTGACTGGAAGAACCACTTCGACGCCGACATCAGCGATCGGTTTGGCGCCCGCCACGGCGATTTGCTGCAGCTGCTCGGCTACGCCTAGCCTAATAGAAGGGCGCGGCCTGACGCTGGTCGAGGAGGCGGCGGCCTCTTGAAGCGCCGCCTCCGAACCGGCTGACGGCGCGCAGCCTACTCCGCCGCGGCGGCCGTCCCTTGCATCTTCTCGATCGCCTCGGCCATCTTCACCAACCGCTGCGCGCTTTCGACGTGCAGGTTTTCGATCAGCTTGCCGTCAACCACGGCCACACCCTCGCCCCGCTCCGCCGCGGCCGCGTGCGCGGCGATGATCTTGCGCGACCATTCGACGTCGTCCGCTCTCGGCGTGAACACCTTGTTGCAGGCGGCGACCTGGTTGGGATGGATCAGCGTCTTGCCGTCGAAGCCGAGTTCCGCGCCCTGGCGGCAGGCGAACTCGAAGCCGCTTTCGTCCTTGAGGTCAAGGTAGACGCCATCGACGATAGCGAGACCGGACGCGCGCGCGGCCAGCATGCACAGGCTGAGCGAGGTGATGAACGGCAGGCGCTCGTGGGTGTGGGCGCAGTCGAGCTCCTTGGCCAGATCGGAGGTGCCCATGACCAGGCAGGTCATTCGCGGCGAAGACTCGGCGATCCGCTGGCTTTGCAGCACGCTGCGCGGCGTCTCCATCATAGCCCAGATGGCCATCGTGTGCGGCGCGCCGTTCGCCTTCATGACCGCTTCGAGATGGCGGATGGCGTCGGCGCTCTCGACCTTCGGCAGCAGGATGGCATCGGCGCCGGTTCGCGCAGCGGCGGCGATGTCGCCGTAGCCCCATGGCGTCGCCAGCCCGTTCACGCGGATGATGATCTCGCGCATTCCGTAGCCGCCGCCCTTGACGGCGTCACAGACCTGCTTTCGCGCAACTTCCTTGGCATCGGGCGCGACGGCGTCCTCGAGATCGAGGATCAGGCCGTCGGCGGGCAGCGACCTGGCCTTTTCCAGCGCGCGCATGTTGGATCCGGGCATGTACAGGACGCTGCGGCGCGGGCGAGCTGTCTTCGGCATCAGGCGATCCCCTCCAATCCATAAAATGTTCCGCGGTTGCGAAAACCTAATCCCGGAGCCGGGCCCGTGACAAGGCGGTGCAACGACGCTGCGGCCATGGCGCTGCCGCCGATTAGTTCAACCTGCTTTCGGATGGAACCGTCCGAAAGCAGAAAGCTGACCGATTACAATAAGTTCGAGCACCTCATCTGCGCCCGTCAGGGCGAGAGGCATGCTCTATTGCGGCCTCGCGTCGGCCAATGCGCGCGGGGCCAGCGCTGCGGCTTCGACGGCAATGCGATGACGCAGCAACAGGGCGTTGAGGATCGACCAGACCAGCGCGACGGTCCCCAGGTCGAAGGCCAGCGGCAGGACCGCGATCTCCGCGGCGACGATCCAGTAGTTGGGGTGGCGGACGAAGCGGAACGGACCGCGGCGCACCAGCGGCGCCGCGTCGACGGTGATGATGCGGGTCGTCCAGTAGGGCCCCAGCGTCGCGATCACCCAGACCCGCAGGAGCTGGAGGACGAAGAAAACCCCGATCAGCGACCAGATCGGCCGGCTATTCAGCGGCGTCGCGGCGGCGATCGCGATCAGCCAGGAGGCGGGAAGGAGAATGAACAGAGGGTAGTGCGCCCGGCCGACCTCGCGCCCGCCGCGTGCGAGCAGCCGGCGGGTATTCGCGTTCGCAATCACCAGCTCGCCGAGCCGCTGGGCGACGACAAGGGCCATGATCCAGACGAGCGGGCTGCGCCCACCCGCGGCGATTGCCTCGGCCACGCTCAGACCGCCTCGACGATCATCATCCCGGCGGTGAATCCGGGCCCCAGCGTGGTCAGCAGGTGACGGGCGCCGCGCCGCGCTTCGAGCGCCGCCCGGAGGACGAACAGAACGGTCACGGCGGACATGTTACCGTACTGGCGAAGGATCTCGCGGGCATCGACCAGCGCGCCGCGCTGGAGATCGAAACAGTCCTCCAGGGCATTGAGAACTTTGGCTCCGCCCGGGTGGGGAACGAAAGCGTCGACGTCGGCGAGCGATAGTGCGTGACGGGCGAGAAAGGCATCGACGACCGGGCGCAGCTCGTCGTGCACCAGCGTCGGAATGTCGCGCGAGAACACGACTTTCAGCCCGTCGTCGGCGACGTCCCAGCCCATCACGTCGAGGCTGTGCGGCCATCTGTGCTCGCCCCACGGTCCGAGCCGCGGCGCCTCCGCGGCGCCGGCGTCGTCATCCCGACAGGTCACCACGGCCGCGGCCGCGCCGTCCCCGAACAGGGCGGTGGCAACGATGTTGCTCTTGGAGCGATCGTTGCGGCGAAAGGTCAGGCTGCAGAGCTCGACGACGAGCAGAAGAACGCGCGCACCGGGCATGGCCTGGGCCATGGCCGCCGCCCGCGCCAGCCCGAGCACCCCGCCGGCGCAGCCCAGGCCAAAGACGGGCAGCCTCTCAACGTCGCTGCGAAAGGGGATCTTCTCCATCAGCATGGCGTCCAGACTTGGGGTCGCGATCCCCGAGGACGAAACGGCAACGATCACGTCGATGTTTTCCGCCGCCAGCCGCGCCTGCACCAGCGCGTCCCGCGCAGCCTCGGCGAGCAGGCTGGTTGCATGTTCGAGGAACAACGCGTTGCGCTCGGCGAAGCCGTGCTCTTCGAGGAACCAGTCGATCTGCACGCACGACCGGCGCTGCTCGATCCGCGCGTTCTCGTAAACCGGCGCTAGCCGGTGAAAGCCGCCGTCGGCCGGAGCGAAAATCTCGCTCGCGTGACGAACAACGTCCGCCTGTTCAAGCGTCACTCCCGGCACGGCTGTCGCCAGCGCCGTCAGGCGCGGAACGGCACGGGCATCCCTCAGGGGAAGCATTGCTTCTCTCCGCCAATGTCCTCCCCCGCACGTAATCTCAGGTCTGGAGACCCATCACGCCGCGGCGCGGAGATAGGTCCGGACCAGCTCCTCGGCGATCTGCACGGCGTTCAGCGCCGCGCCCTTGCGCAGGTTGTCGGCGACGACCCACAGGTTCAGCCCATGGGCGACGGTCGGATCCTTGCGGATGCGGCTGACGTAGACCGCGTCCTCGCCGGCGCTTTCCACCGGCGAGACATAACCATCGTCCGCACGATGATCGACGACGATAATCCCGGGCGCCGCCCGCAGCGCTTGGCGCGCCCGATCCTCGCTCATCGGGCTCTCGAACTCGATGTTCACCGCCTCGGCATGACCGACAAACACCGGAACGCGCACGCAGGTGGCAGTCACCCGGATAGACGGATCGAGGATCTTGCAGGTCTCCGCGGCCATCTTCCACTCTTCCTTGGTCGCGCCGTCGTCCATGAACATGTCGATGTGCGGGATCACGTTGAAGGCGATCTGCTTGGTGAACTTCTGCCGGTGCTGGTGCGCAGGCTCGTTGACGTAGATGCCGCGGGTCTGGTTGAACAGCTCGTCCATGGCCTCCTTGCCGGCGCCGGAGACGGACTGGTAGGTGGAGACGACGACCCGCTTGATCCGGGCCAGGTCGTGCAGCGGCTTGAGCGCGACCACCATCTGGATCGTCGAGCAGTTGGGATTGGCGATGATCCCGCGCTTGGTATAGCCGGCGATGGCCCCCGGATTGACCTCGGGCACGACCAGAGGCACGTCCGGCTCCATGCGGAAACGTGAGGTGTTGTCGATGATGACCGCGCCCGCGGCGGCCGCCTTTGGCGCGAACGAGGCCGAGACGCTGGCGCCGGGAGACGACAGGACGATGTCGATGCCGCGGAAGTCGAAGTCGGCGAGGTTGCGCACCTTCAGCGTCGCGTCGTCGCCGTAGGAGACCTCGCCCCCGGCCGTGCGCGCCGATGCGACGGCGAAGACTTCGGTGACCGGGAAGTCGCGATCAGCGAGGGTCTGCAGAATTTCCCGGCCGACGTTGCCGGTGGCGCCAACGACGGCGACGCGATAGCCCATGGATACGATCCTTCTGAAGGGGCCTTAAGCCGCGATCTTGTCGAGCTCGTGGACGATGGCCTCGCCCATAACCCGGGTCGATACCCGTGCCTTGCCCTGCTGCATGATATCGGCGGTGCGCAGGCCGCCGTCGAGGACCCGTTTGACCGCATGATCGAGAAGATCCGAGATTTCCGCCATGTCGAGCGAATAGCGGAGGCACATGGCGAAGCTGAGCAGAACGGCGATCGGGTTGGCCATGCCCTTGCCGGCGATGTCGGGCGCGCTGCCGTGCACCGGCTCGTAAAGCGCAGGCCTGCGACCGCTCGCATCGGCGGCGCCCAGCGATGCCGATGGAAGCATGCCGAGAGAACCGGTCAGCATTGCCGCTTCGTCCGAGAGCATGTCGCCGAACAGGTTGTCGGTGACGATGACGTCAAACTGCTTCGGCGCGCGGATAAGCTGCATGGCGCAGTTGTCGGCGTACATATGGCTCAGTTCGATCCCGGCAAACTCCGAGGCGCACAAGGCGGTGACCTCCTCGCGCCAGAGAACGCCGCTCTCCATCACGTTGGCCTTGTCGACCGAGCACACCCGCTTGTTGCGTCGGCCGGCAAGTTCGCAGGCGACCCGAGCGATGCGATGGATCTCGGCCGTCGTGTAGACCTGCGTGTTGACTCCGCGCCGGCCGCCGTCCGACAGGTTCTCGATGCCGCGCGGTTCGCCGAAATAGACGCCGCCGGTGAGCTCGCGGACGATGATGATGTCGAGGTCGCGGACGATCTCGGGCTTGAGCGGCGACGCCTCGACCAGCGCGGTAAAGACAACGGCCGGGCGAAGGTTGGCGAACAGGGCCATGTCCTTACGCAGGCGCAGCAGGCCGCGCTCGGGCTTCTGCGCGAATGGCAGAGTGTCCCACTTCGGCCCACCGACGGCGCCGAGCAGCACCCCATCCGCGGCCATGGCCGCCGCCATCGCGGAGTCGGTCAGCGGCACGCCGTGCGCATCGATGGAAGCGCCGCCAACCAGGTTTTCGCTGAGATCGAAGCGGACCCCGCGTTTGCGGTCGAGCCAGTCGATGACCCGTTTGACTTCGTTCATCACCTCGGGCCCGATGCCATCTCCCGGCAGAAGCAGGAGCTTCTTCTTCTCGCCCATCGAGGTCCCTCTTATTGGTGTCTTTTCTCGTTGACGCAGGATCGGCCGCGAAGCCGGTGGATATGCAGCAGCTTCAAGCGAACAGCCACGGATGGCTTGTTCGGTGCTCCTGCTCGAAGGCGTCGATGACGGCCGCCTTCTGCAAGGTCAGGCCGATCTCGTCAAGGCCGCCGAGCAGGCACGCCTTGCGGAACGGATCGACGCTGAACGAAAGGATCGCGCCGTCCGGACAGGCAATCTCCTGACGCTCCAGATCCACCGTGAGCGTCTCGCCGCCACGCTGGGCGATCGTCATCAGCGCGTCCACTTCGGCACGGGGAAGAACGACCGGCAGGATCCCGTTCTTGAAGCAGTTATTGAAAAAAATGTCCGCGAAGCTGGGCGCGATCACGCAGCGGATGCCGAAGTCGAGCAGCGCCCAGGGCGCGTGTTCCCGTGACGATCCGCAGCCAAAGTTGTCTCCGGCGACGAGGATCCGCGCGGCGCGATAGGCCGGCTTGTTGAGGACGAAGTCCGCCTTTTCCGCACCGTCGTCATCGTAGCGCATCTCGAAGAACAGGCTGGAGCCGAGGCCTGAGCGCTTGATCGTCTTCAGGAACTGCTTGGGAATGATCATATCGGTGTCGACATTGATCATCGGCAGCGGCGCCACGATGCCGGTGAGCGTGGTGAAGGACTCCATCGATCAGACCGCTTTCACTGGTGTAAGCACAAGATCAGCCGTTGCCGAACTCGCGAACGTCGGTCAGCCGACCGGTTACCGCCGCCGCCGCGGCCATGGCTGGGCTCATCAGGTGGGTGCGCCCGCCGCGACCCTGGCGACCCTCGAAGTTGCGGTTCGAGGTCGAGGCGCACCGCTCGCCGGGCGCCAGCCGGTCGGCGTTCATCGCCAGGCACATGGAACAGCCGGGCTCGCGCCACTCGAAGCCGGCTTCGAGGAAAATCCGGTCGAGGCCTTCGGCTTCGGCCATCCGCTTGACCAGCCCCGAGCCGGGCACGACCATGGCCCCGACGCTCGCCGCGACCTGGCGTCCGCGCGCAACCGCCGCGGCTTCGCGGAGGTCCTCGATCCGGCCGTTGGTGCACGAGCCGATGAAGACGCGGTCGACGGCCACTTCGCGCATCGGCGTGCCCGCCCGCAGGCCCATGTAATCCAGCGAACGCAGCATCGCCTGGCGGCGATCCTCATCGGCGATCTCGCCCGGAACGGGCACCGCGCCGGTAATCGCGACCACGTCCTGCGGGCTCGTGCCCCAGGTTACCTGCGGCGCGATGGCGGCGGCGTCGAGGCGGATTTCGCTGTCGTAGACCGCTCCGGGGTCGGACGGCAGGCTTTGCCAGTTGGCGACGGCGGCGTCCCAGTCGGCGCCGGCCGGGGCCATCGGCCGGCCCTTGAGATAGGCGAACGTGGTCTCGTCGGGGGCGATGAGGCCGGCCCGCGCCCCGGCCTCGATCGACATGTTGCACACCGTCATCCGCCCTTCCATGCTCAGCGCGCGGATGGCCTCGCCGGCGTACTCGATGACGTGGCCGGTGCCGCCGGCTGTGCCGATGGCGCCGATGATGGCGAGCACCAGATCCTTCGCCCCGACGCCGAAAGGCAGCGCGCCGTCGATGGCGATCAGCATGTTCTTCGCCGGCTTCTGCAGCAGGGTCTGGGTGGCAAGGACGTGCTCGACCTCGGACGTGCCGACACCGAAGGCCAGCGCACCGAAAGCCCCGTGCGTCGAAGTGTGGGAGTCGCCGCAGACGATCGTCATTCCGGGCTGGGTGAAGCCCTGCTCCGGGCCGATGATGTGGACAATCCCCTGGCGGATGTCGTCCATGGAGAAGTAGCGGATGTCGAACTCGGCGCAGTTTGCAGCCAGGGTGTCGACCTGGATGCGCGACTCTGTGTCGGCGATGCCCAGCGAGCGATCCGTCGTCGGCACGTTGTGGTCGGCGACCGCCAGCGTCGCCTCCGGCCGGCGCACCGGCCTTCCGGCAAGTCGCAGTCCCTCGAACGCCTGCGGGCTCGTCACCTCGTGGACCAGGTGACGGTCGACGTAAAGGATGCAGGTGCCGTCGTCCTGAAAGTCGACGACATGCGCCTCCCAGATCTTGTCGAAGATCGTTCGCGCTCTCGTCATCGCTGCGCCCTCTCCCGCGGCCGTTGCAATCCCGAGCCTTCGCCCGCCCCTCCTACGCGTCCGATGACGCCGCCTCTGCCGCGGCGGCGGCCTTGCTGCGTGCGGCGGCCGCGGCTTCCTGTTTGCCGCGCGTTGCGGTCTCGCGCTCCTCCTGGGTGACCTTGGCGGCAAAGCCATCGGTCTTTTCGAAGATCCGCGCCCGCTTGCCGCGCAACGCCCGGAGGTAATAGAGCTTGGCCCGGCGGACATCGCCGCGGCGCACAACCTCGATGGTCGAGACATTGGGCGAATAAAGCGGGAAGACCCGTTCCACACCCTCGCCATAGGAGATCTTTCGCACGGTGAACGCGGAGTTCAGGCCGCGGTTGCGCCGGGCGATGCAGACGCCCTCAAAGGCCTGGACGCGCTCGCGCGAGCCTTCGACGACCTTAACCTTGACCCTGACGGTATCGCCGGGCGCGAAATAGGGCACCGTGCGCTCGGCCGTCAGCTTTGCGATCTGCTCCTGCTCGAGCTCCTGGATGATGTTCATCGCACGTCGTCCTTACTGATCCGTCTCACATGTAGGCCCGTTCCGGGTTCTCTCAACAGGACTCGTCCCCGCCGCTTTTTGCGCCGCGGCCTGATGTCGCGCCCATAAATCCTCCCGCCGCTCGCGCGTCAGTCGTTCGGCCTGCGCCCGGCGCCAGCCCGCGATCAGGCCGTGATTGCCGGACAAAAGCGCATCGGGCACCTCCAGACCCTGCCACAGCCGCGGCCGGGTATAGTGCGGATATTCGAGCAATCCCTGCTCGAAGCTCTCCTCGACCAGCGCCGCCGGCTCGCCGATCACGCCCGGCAACAGCCTGACACAGGTCTCGATCAGGGCGAGCGCAGCAACCTCGCCTCCAGCCAGAACGAAGTCGCCGAGGCTGACCTCGATCGGCCGCCTCGCCTCGATCACCCGCTCGTCGACGCCTTCGTAGCGGCCGCAGAGCAGAACCGCACCGGGGCCCGCGGCAAGAGCTCTGACCAAAACCTGATCCAGCGGCCGACCGCGCGGTGTGAGAAAAACCAGCGGCAGCTCCGGCGACGGCCGCAGGGCTTCGGCAATGGCCGCGTCCACAACGTCCGGCCGCATGACCATACCCGGTCCGCCGCCAAACGGCGCATCGTCGACGTTTGCGTGTTTATCGCCCGCGAACGCGCGGATGTCCAACGTTTCGATGCGCCACAGCCCCCGGCTGAGCGCCTGTCCGCTGAGCGAGATGCCGAGGGGCCCGGGGAACACCTCCGGAAACAGGCTCAGCACCCGCGCCGTCCACGGCTGGTGTTCGCCACACGCTATCGCCGCGCTCATCGGTCGTGTTCCGCCCGCACCGGTGGCGGCGTTTCCTCGGGGCCCGATCCACCCAGCAACCCGGGGATGGCGGCGATGCCGATCCGGCCGGCTTCCAGGTCGACCCACGGAACGACGGCGCGGGTGAACGGCACCATCACCGGCGGCCCGCCAGCCACGGCAATCTCCAGAACCGGCCCAGCGCCGAAGTCATCGACCGCCGTTACCGCGCCGAGCGGCGAGCGCTCCAACCCGTCGGCGCCGTTGACGACCTCCGCGCGGAGGCCGACGAGATCCGTGTGGTAGTACTCGTCTGGGTCGGTTTCGGGCAGCGCGCTGCGCGGAACGCACAGCTTGCAGCCGCGCAGCCGCTCGGCGGCATTGCGATCGTCCACCCCGCCGATGCGCGCTATGACGGCGCCGCGGACGCTGCCGCCGGGGCAGACCGCAAATCGCCGCGTACCGCTCTCGTCATAGAGGTCGCCGTAAGCGACGAGACCTTCGGGCCGGTCGGTAAAGGTGTGGATCCGGACCTCGCCGCGCACCCCGTGAGCAGCGGTCACGATGCCGAGGCAGACCATCCTCGCGTCGTCTCCGGCCATGAACCTCTCGCAGCCACCCGATCAGGCGCTGGCTTCGCCGGCCGCCTCGGCGGCTTCCGCCAGCCGGGCCTGCGCCTTCGCTTTCGGCAACGGCTTCTTCGACTGTT
>JBBSCD010000039.1:0-20631 GCA_038250645.1 Rhodospirillales bacterium | reverse complement strand
TTCAGCAGGATGAAGCTGACGACCCCGCAGTAGACGACCGTGACCAGTATGCCCTTGAGCTGGATCCAGACCTGCATCGGGTTGCCCTCGATCAGGCCCGGTGTTCCGCCGATCGCCTCGATTGCGAACACGCCCGTGAGCAGTGCGCCGACCATGCCGCCGACTCCGTGAACGCCGAAGGCGTCGAGCGAATCGTCATAGCCGAGCGCCGGCTTGAGCCAGACTGCGCCCCAGAAGCAGGCGATGCCGGCGGCGACGCCGATCGCCAGCGCCCCCATGGGGCCGACGAAGCCAGCCGCCGGGGTAATGGCGACGAGGCCGCCGACCGCGCCGGAGATGATGCCGAGGACGGTCGGCTTCTTGCGCACCAGCCATTCGACGAACATCCAGGTCAGCGCCGCGGTGGCGGTGGCGATCTGGGTGACCAGCATGGCCATGCCCGCCGCGCCGTCCGCCGCCAGGGCGGAACCGGCGTTGAACCCGAACCACCCGACCCAGAGCAGCGAGGCGCCGATCAGGCTGAGAACCAGGTTGTGAGGTTCCATGTTCTCGGAGCCGAAGCCCCGGCGCTTGCCGATGACGATGCAGGCGACCAGTCCGGCAATGCCGGCATTGATGTGAACGACCGTGCCGCCGGCAAAGTCAAGCACGCCGGCGTCGCCAAGGAAGCCGCCACCCCAGACCCAGTGGGCGATCGGGGCGTAGACCAGAACGATCCACAGGACCATGAACACCACCATCGCGGAGAACTTCATGCGATCTGCGAAGGCGCCGGTGATCAGCGCGGGCGTAATGATCGCGAAGGTCAGCTGGAACATGATGAAGACGCTCTCGGGGATCGTCTTGCTCAGCGTGTCGGCGCCCAGCCCGGCGAGGAACATGCGGTCAAAGCCGCCAATGTACGCATTCAGATTGCCGCCGTCGCCGAACGCGAGGCTGTAGCCGACGATGGTCCAGACCAGGGTCGCTAGACAGCAGATCGCGAAGCTTTGCATCGCGGTGGCAAGCACGTTCTTCTTGCGGACCATACCCCCGTAGAACAGCGCCAGGCCGGGAATGGTCATCAACAGCACGAGCGCTGTCGAGGTCAGCATCCAGGCGGTGTCGCCCGCGCTGAGCGCCGGCGTTTCCTCGGCCACGGCAGCGGCCTCCTGAGCCAGCGCAGCGCCGGTGGCGGCAAGGACGGCAATGGCCGTTACGGCCAGACCAGTGGGAATTCTTTTCAGCAAATTCATGAGCACGGCTCTCCTAGGCCACGATGTTCTTGATCTCGGTGTCCGAGCCGGTCTGGCTCTCCGGGCGTTGTCGCGTTCTTCCAGCCAACGTCGTAAATGCCGTTCGGGTACGTCCTGCCCTCCACCCGGTCCTGTCACGCACGCATGCCGAAGCCCCGAACCCGCGCTCCATGACCGTGGAGGCCGAACTCAACAACCGTGCCAACCGCCGCAGCCGGGAGGCGACAGCTTGGAACAGGGCGAGGAGCGCGGGCCGGCGGTTACGTCGACGGCAGCAGAAAACGTTCTAGTGCCCAACCGGCCGGCAGCGTTGGCCTTACTGCTCACATTTTAGGCAATATGCGGCGTCGCGCGTTGCCGAATGGCGATTGAGCAGCGATCGAGAGGTGGGCGCTGCCGTCAGGCAGTGGCAGCGGCGGCGCAGCTCACCGCCGGATACTGCATCCGCGGTGCCGAAGGCAGCGCACAAACAGGAGCCGCGACGGCCGGAAGGGAATGCAACGCCACGCGCTGCCGCCCGTCCGGTCGGCCCGAGCGCAAAGCTCGGTACCGGACCGGCCGGCGGGAGACGCAGGAGTGAATCGGGATCAAAGGGCGCTGGAGTCGGTGTCGCCGGTGCGGATGCGGATTGCCTTGGCGACCTCGAGGATGAAGATCTTGCCGTCGCCGATCTTGTCCGTCCGGGCTGCATTCAGAATGGCTTCGGAAACGCCCTCGACCATGTCGTCGGTCACCACGACCTCAATCTTGACCTTCGGCAGAAACTGGACGGTGTACTCGGCGCCGCGGTAAATTTCAGTTTGGCCCTTCTGCCGCCCGAACCCTTTGACTTCGGTAACGGTCATGCCTTGAACCCCGAGCGACGTCAGCGCCTGGCGGACGTCGTCGAGTTTGAAGGGCTTTATGATCGCCGAAATGAGCTTCATGATCCTTGTTCCTCTCCAAGCAGCTCGCCGCCAGCGAAGCGACGATCTTGCGGTCGCGCAATTAGCATAGCCGGCCCTTCCACCGCCAGTAACGCGTGAATGATGACGAGGAGCCCCGGTCGCGCCTCGCCCGCCTTCACGAACCGTGCCAATCAAGGCCGGACGATGCTTGCATGGAGCCCCGCAGGCGACAATCGTCGCGGTCCAGCGACAAAGGAAGGGCAATCGGTTGCCGGGGCCGTATATGTAGGCGCGAGCGGCGCCGGCCTGAGCGTCCGGTCGCGGACCAGATGACGGGAGATGTCATGACCATTGCTTCGCCGCCTACCGCCGCCGCCCGTTATGAAGCGGACGTCGCCATCGTCGGTGGCGGCCTCGTCGGTGGAACGCTTGCCTGCACGCTGGCCGGGCTCGGCATGGCCACGGCCGTCGTCGAGGCCGGCGATCCAGCAGCGACGCTGGATGCGGGCTTCGATGGCCGGGCCTCGGCGATCTCGCTGACCTCGAAACGCCTGCTCGAAGCAACCGGCCTTTGGCCGAGCATGGCCGACGAAGCGACGCCGATGCGCCATATCCGCGTCAGCGAAGGCGCCTCGCCCCTGTACCTCGACTACGATCACCGCGACGTCGGCGATGAGCCGTTCGGCTACATGGTTGAGAACCGCCACTACCGCCGGGCGCTGTACGCCGAAATCGACGCCAACGCGGGCATCACCTTTCTGACCCGCTCGTCGGCGGTTCAGGTTGAGCGGCACGCGGGCGGTGTCGACATCCGCCTTGCCAACGGCGCCGGCATTCGCGCGCCACTGGTTGTCGCCGCCGAAGGCCGGAATTCTGCGTTGCGCGAAGATGCCGGCATTCGCGTCAGCGGCTGGTCATACCAGCAGGTAGGCATCGTCTGCACCGTCGAGCATGAAAAGCCCCATGGTTTCGTCGCCCACGAACGCTTCCTTCCCGCCGGGCCTTTCGCGATCCTGCCGCTCAAGGGCCGGCGCTCGTCGATCGTGTGGACCGAACGGGCCGACCGCGCACCGGCGATCATGGCCCTCGACGATGAGAGCTTTACCGTCGAGCTCGCCCGTCGGTTCGGCGATTTCCTCGGCGCCTTGCGCGTGGTCGGGCCGCGCTGGTCCTACCCGCTGTCGCTGCAGTTCGCCGAACGGGCGGTTGCCGATCGACTCGCTCTCGTCGGCGATGCGATCCACGCCATGCATCCCATCGCCGGGCAGGGGCTGAACATGGGTTTGCGCGATGTCGCCGCGCTGACGGAAGTCCTGGGTGACGCCCGCGCCCTCGGCCTCGATCCGGGCGCCCTTGATGTGCTTGCGCGCTACCAGCGCTGGCGGCGTTTCGACAACACCTTGATGCTGGCCTTGACCGACGGCCTGAACCGGCTGTTCGCAATCGAAGCGCCACCGGTCCGGCTGGCGCGCGACGTCGGTCTGGCCGCGGTCAACGCCCTGCCGCCGGTCAAGCGGTTCTTCATGCGCCACGCCATGGGCCTGGTCGGCGAGGTTCCGCGGTTGATGCGCGGCGCCTGACCGAGATTTCGGTCAGGGGTCGCGGCTGAGGCCTCTGTCGGCCAGCGAGCGAAGATAATTCTGCCAGATCCGATCCTGCTCCGCCCCCAGCCGGTAAAGGTAGTCCCAGGTGTAGAGCCCAGTGTCGTGAAGATCATCGAAGCGGATGCGGATCGCATAGCTTCCGACCGGCTCGACCGCGACGATGCCGACATGGCAACGCCCAGCGACGATGGTCTTGGTATCGGGGCCATGCCCCTGAACCTCCGCGGATGGGCTCTCGACCCGAAGATACTCGGCGGGCAGCGCGAAGGTGCGGCCGTCGTCATAGTCGATCTCGAGCATCCTGGTCTCGCGCTTCAGGCGAATCTCGGTCGGCCGGTGGCGATTGCCGTAGGCGGTGCTCATGGGCGCTCCGCCGCCGGAGGATGGGTGAGCGCAGGGTCGTCGATCGGGCGGGCCTCGTCGACCAGCATGATCGGAATCCCGTCGCGGATGGGGTAGATCAGCCCGGCCTGGTCGCTGATCAGCTCCTGACGCTCGGCGTCGTAGCGCAGCGGCCCCTTGGTCAGCGGGCAGACCAGGATTTCGAGCAACTTCGGGTCTACACTCTTCTTTGCCATGCCACGCCCCGTTCAGTGCCAGGCTTCGGGCGCCGGCCCGTCCGTCTCATGCACCGCCATCTCGAACAGCGAGATCAAGAGCCCGGCCCGTTGCGCGGAACCGCTGCATTCCAGCAGGGCCTGCTTTTCCCGGGTCTCGAACGGGCACATCATCGCGAAGGAGAGGATCAAGGCCTCGTCGCTCGCGCTGTCGACCGCATCCCAGTCGCAGGAGATGTCCTTGGTCGCAAAATAAGCGCGGGCCGCGCTCAGAAGGCGGTCGCGATCGATCTCCTCGGCAGCGGGATCGGTCAGATCCCCGAGGTAGGGCGAGAAATCCGGCCTGACCCGACGATAGCCATCCAGCAACGCCAGTTCGTCCATAACGCGGAAGCGGCAGATCCCGCGCAAGGTGATGAGGAAGCGGTTGTCCTCGCTCTCGGCGAACGACACGATCCGACCGGCGCAGCCGATGGCGAAGAGCTCGGCCTTATCATCCATGGGATGGCGCTGCGGATAACGCGGCTGGATCATGCCGATCATCCGGCCGTGTCCCAGCGTGTGCTCGATCATGTTGAGGTAGCGTGGCTCGAAGATCTGCAGCGGCAGATGCCCGCGCGGCAGCAGCATCGTTCCGTCAAGCGGAAATATGGGCAGAATCTCAGGAAGTCTCTGCGCCAGGCTGTCGTCGCTCATGAAAACAGGATCGTCGACAGCCGCCGCCTCGCGGCAACGGTCGTGGGATGGGCGTGGCCGAGCGCGTCGAAGATCTTGACGAGCTGCTTGCGCGCCGCTTCGTCGTTCCAGGTTCTGTCGGCGCGGATGAGGTGGAGGAGCTCGTCGATCGCCGCCGGTGCGTCGCCGCTGCCGTAGAGGGCAAGCGCGTAATCCAGCCGGTTTTGCGCATCATCTGGGCGCGCGGCAACGGCAGCACGCAGCCTGCCGACATCCCCGCCCTTCTTGCTCTGCTCGACAAGCTCGACGGCGGCCAGCGCCGTCAGAACCTCCGGATGGCGCTTGACGTCGGCGGTGAGGCCGTCGATCAGGCGGCGCGCGGCCGTGGCGTTACCGACCCCCGCATAACTGCGGATCATCCCGGCGACCGCCTTGGCGTTATCGGGGTCTTGCGCCAGAACCGCGGAAAAGGCCTTGGCAGCGGCCTTGAAGTCGCCGCGATCGAGGGCCGCTTGACCCTGCTCGACAGCATCGGCAAGCGGATCGCCAGCGCCAGCGCCGGCGCTGCCGACGAGGTCGTCGACGAAGGCCTTCAGTTTGCTTTCTGGCTGCGCGCCGACGAAGCCGTCGACCGGCTGGCCGCCGACGAAGGCATAGATCGTCGGCACCGACTGGATGCGCAGTTGCGCCGCCAAGGTCTGGTTTTCGTCGATGTTGATCTTGACCAGGCGCACGGCGCCTTTGGCCTGCCGGACCAGCTTCTCCAGCGTCGGCGTCAGCGTCTTGCAGGGGCCGCACCAGGGCGCCCAGAAGTCGACGATGACCGGTCGCTCCATCGACGCGTTGATGACGTCGGCGCTGAAGCTCTGGATCGTGCCGTCCTTGATCACGTCGCCGCCGACATCGGTGGCTGCTGCGTTACTGCTCGAAGAAAGGATCATTGCCACTGTTGCATCGTCGGGGGGATAATCGGTCGCGCCATACATGGCATCTCACAACCGCTGGCTCAAGACCTTTGGCCTGCGCTTGCGGCGACCGGCGCGGGGGCGCACGAGCGGACACACAGAGGAGAGGGCCGGGAACCGGGGGCGTCTGCGCCCAAGCGCAATGAATTACGCTGCTCATCCCCCAGGATCTGCATGGATCAAAGGACGCAGTCATGACATGCGCCTGGCCGGACATTCCTTTCGAGAGCTGGCGCGAAACCTGCGGAGCATTGCATCTTTACACCCAGGTCATCGGCAAGTACCGCCTTGCCCGCGCGCCATGGGTAAACCATTCCTGGCATGCAACGCTCTATGTCAGTGCCCGCGGATTCACCACCGGCCTCGTCCCCGACCGGCCTGGCGGGATCGAGATTGTGCTGGATCTGCTCGACCATGCGGTGATCGGCGCCGCAACCGATGGGCGTTCGGCGCGATTTTCTCTGCAGCCCATGTCGGTCGCGGATTTTCACGCCCGCTTTCTCGCCCTTGTCGCCGAGCTCGGCGGCACGGCGGAGCTGAACGGCCGGCCGAACGAGGTGGCCGACCCCGTCCCATTCAGAGGCGACCGGATCGAGCGGCCCTACGACGGCGACACCGTGTCCCGCTTCTTCCACGCGACGGTGCTGGCGGACCGCATCTTCAGGCGCTTCCGGACGGCCTATATCGGCAAGGTCAGCCCCGTGCATCTCTTCTGGGGCAGCTTCGACCTCGCGGTCACCCGTTTTTCCGGACGCGCGGCTCCCCTGCATCCGGGCGGCGTTCGGGCACTTCCGGACGATGTCACGCGCGAAGCCTACAGCCATGAAGTCTCATCCGCCGGATTCTGGCCGGGCGGTGGAGTGGTCGACGATGCGGCCTTCTACTCCTATGCCTATCCGGCGCCGGCAGGGTTTTCCGAGGCGCGGGTTGCGCCGGACGCCGCGTACTACGATGAAAGCGCCGGCGAATTCCTGTTGCCCTATGATGCGGTGCGTCGGGAAAAGGATCCCGAGGGCACGCTGATGGCGTTTCTTCAAAGCACCTACGAGGCGGCCGCTGACCTGGGCGAATGGGATCGGCGCAGGCTCGAGTGCCCGATGGGAGAACCGCGCCGGCCTCGTCCACTCTGAGGCCCGTGGCGACAAACGGAAGCGGATGACGAGAGATTGGAGCCAAGCATGGGCGGAACGACGAACACCAGCCAGCTCGCCATCGAGCGCACGGAAAGCATATCCGATGGCCGCTACGTATCGCACGTGCAGGGCTCTGAAGCGGAGATGACGTATTCCCGCCCGGACGAAAAGACGCTCGTGATCAATCACACCGGGGTGCCGCATGCGCTGCGCCACAGGGGGATCGGCCAGGCGCTTGTGCACCGTGCCGTAGAGGACGCCCGCGCCGAAGGCCGCCTGATCGTTCCGGTTTGCTCATTCGTCAGGGTCCAGATGGCGCGCCATTCCGATTGGCAGGACGTGCTGAAGCGCTGATGTGCAATCGGCGCAAGATGATGCGGCGAGACGGAGCGGGCGGCCATGGCCGGCAGTAATGGCCTTGATCCCCATTGGTGCGGGCGCCATGAGGGCTGACGATGGTTCTTGCAAAGCCCCGGTCTTCTTTTAATATCGCCGCCAATAACCGCTATCACGGTGCCGGCGCGGGCGTAGCTCAGGGGTAGAGCGCAACCTTGCCAAGGTTGAAGTCGAGGGTTCGAATCCCTTCGCCCGCTCCAAGCGGCTTCACTGCGTGGAGTTCGGAAGTCGGCTGGCGACCGGACCCCGGCGCCCTTAATCGGCCCTCATTTCGATCTTCCCGGAGCGCGAGACCAGCATCGGCATCTGGTTGCAGCGACTGGGAGGACTTCGAGGATGGCGACATCGCGGTTTGCTGATTCCCACAAGGACGATCTTCTTGCAAAGATCGTCGAGATCGCGCGCTGGCGGCTTGGCGACGAGCAAGCGCAGACCTTCACCAGATTTATCCAGGCATACTTCGCGCGCGTGCCCGGGGAGGACATCTACCGGATCAGCCCGGACAATCTGTTCGGCGGCGCCTACGCCCACTGGCGCTTTGCCGAGAAACGCGCCGCACGGGCGGCGCGGGTGCGGGTCTACAATCCTAAACTGGAAGAGGACGGCTGGCGCTGCGACCACACCGTCGTCGAAGTCGTCACCGACGACATGCCGTTCCTCGTCGACTCGGTCACGTCGGAGCTGAGCCGGCGCGATCTCCCAGTTCAGCTCGTTATCCACCCCGTCATTCGCATCCGTCGCGATGACCGCGGCATGCTCCTCGGCCTCGCGGACGGGTGCGGCGAGGAAGGCACGCCCGGCGTGGTCGCCGCGGACTCGATGATGCACTTCGAAATCGTTCGCCAGCCCGACGAGGTCGCCGGCGAACTCACCGAGGCCATCGCGCGGGTTCTGGCCGACGTCCGACGTGCCGTCGAGGACTGGCAGGCCATGCGCGATAAGCTCAAGTCCGTCATCGCCGATCTCGACAACCCGCCGAAGGGTCCGTCCGCCGACGAGGTCAGCGAGGACCGGGATTTTCTTCGCTGGATCTACGAGAACAACTTCACCTTGCTGGGCTACCGCGCCTACGACTTCGTCGCCCGCGATGGCGACGGTACCGAACCGATTGCGGCGGTCATCCCGGGATCGGGCCTCGGCCTGCTGCGCGAGCCCAGCTTTCTCGTCTTCGACGAATTCCGCGACCAGGCGCCGCTTCCGCCGGCGGTCCGCGCGTTCGTCGCCCGCCCTGACCTCTTGATGGTGACCAAGTCCAACCGCCGTTCGACCGTGCACCGATCCGTCCACATGGATGTGATCGTCGCCAAGCGGGCCGACGCCGAAGGCCAGGTTATCGGCGAGCACATGTTCGTCGGGCTGTTTACCGCGGTCGCCTACAACCTCAGCGCCCGCAGCATTCCCCTCCTGAAGCGTAAGCTGAACAACATTATCGCCCGCGCCGGTTTTGATCCGCGAGAGCACGACGGCCGGGCGCTGATGAACATTATCGAGACCTATCCACGCGACGAGCTGTTCCAGATTTCCGAAGACCATCTGCTGACGACCGCGCTCGGCATTCTCGATCTTCAGCAACGCCGGCGGGTGCGGCTGTTCCTGCGCCGCGACGACTTCGAGCGGTTCGTCTCCTGCATGGTGTATTTGCCGCTCGACCGCTACACGACCGCGCGGCGCCTTGTCATCCAGTCGATCCTGGCCAAGGCCTTCGCCGGCGAAATCTCGGCCCACTACAGCCAGGTCGGCGACTCGCCGATGGCGCGGCTGCAATTCGTCGTGCGCACCACCCCGGGCGGCATTCCGGACTACAACGTCGACGAGCTCGAAGCGGCTATAGTCGATGCGACCCGGAGCTGGGCCGATCACCTCCATGACGCGCTCTTCGCCGCCCACGGCGAGGAGCAGGGCCAGCTCCTGTTCGAGCGCTACAAAGGCGCGTTTCCGCCCGGCTACCGGGAACGATTCAATGCCGAGCAGGCCGTCGCCGACGTCGGCCTGATCGAACAGACGCTGCGGGCGGGCACGCTGGGGATGACGCTTTACCGTCCGTTCGGGACCGCCGACACGGACATGCGATTCAAGGTGTTTTTGCGGGGCGGACCGATCATCCTGTCGCAGGTCCTGCCGATGCTCGAGCATCTTGGCCTGCGGGTGATCGACGAGGTGCCGCACGCGGTACGCCTCTCCGCCGATGCGACCCTGATCATGATCCACGATTTCGGACTGCATACGCGTTCGGCAACCCCTGTCGACCTCGGGGCGGTGCGTGTAAATTTTCAGGAGGCGTTTCTCGCCGTCTGGGACGGCCGGGCCGAAAGCGATCTGTTCAACGCGCTGGTGCTGACCGGCGGGCTCAACTGGCGCGAGGTGGTGATCATCCGCGCCTACTGCCGCTATCTCCGCCAGATCGGCATTGCCTTCTCGCAAGCCTACATGGAACAGACGCTGATCGGCAACGCCGAGCTGGCGCGGCTGATCGTCGCGCTGTTCAAGGCCCGGTTCGACCCCTCCGGCGGCGAGGAGGCCGAGACTCGCGCGGCGGCGATTCGCGAGCAGATCAATACGGGTCTAGACGCGGTCGTGAGCGCGGATCAGGACCGGATCCTGCGCCGGTTTTTCAACCTCGTCGAGGCGACCCGACGGACGAATTACTTCCAGCCCGGCGACGAGGGCGGGCTCAAGCCATATCTCTCGTTCAAGCTCGACAGCCGCACCGTCGACGAGCTGCCACTACCGCGGCCGATGTTCGAAATCTTCGTCTATTCGCCGCGAATGGAGGGAATCCATCTACGCGGGGGCAAGGTCGCGCGCGGCGGCATCCGCTGGTCGGACCGGCGCGAGGACTTCCGCACCGAGATTCTCGGGCTGATGAAGGCGCAGATGGTTAAGAACGCCGTGATCGTCCCGGTCGGCGCCAAGGGCGGGTTCGTCCTCAAACAGGCGCCGGACCCTTCCGATCGCGAGGCGTTTCTGGCCGAGGGTATCGCCTGTTACAAGACGCTGATCCGCGGCCTGCTCGATATCACCGACAACCTGTCCCAGGGCGCGGTGGTGCCGCCTGCCGAGGTGGTTCGCTGCGACGGCGACGACCCGTACCTCGTCGTCGCGGCCGACAAGGGGACGGCGACCTTCTCCGACATCGCCAACGGTCTGTCCCAGGATTACGGCTTCTGGCTCGGCGACGCCTTTGCGTCCGGCGGCAGCCAGGGCTACGACCACAAGAAGATGGGGATCACCGCCCGCGGTGCCTGGGAGTCGGTCAAGCGCCACTTCCGCGAACTCGGTATCGATACCCAGACCCAGGACTTCACGGTCATCGGCATCGGCGACATGGCCGGCGACGTCTTCGGCAACGGCATGCTGCTGTCGCCGCATATCAAGCTTCTCGCCGCGTTCAACCACCTTCACATCTTCATCGACCCGGACCCCGATCCGGCCACGAGCTTCGCCGAGCGCCGGCGGCTGTTCGAGTTGCCGCGCTCCACCTGGGCCGACTATGCCGCGGGCGCCATCTCCAAGGGCGGCGGCGTGTTCGAGCGCCGGGCCAAGTCGATTGCGCTGAGCCCGGAGATCCGCGGACGGTTCGGGATCGAGCCAGCGCGCACGACCCCGACTGAGCTCATCGGGGTGCTGCTGAAAAGCCCGGTCGACCTTCTCTGGTTCGGCGGCATCGGCACCTTCGTCAAGGGTGAGCACGAGTCCAGCGCCGACGTGGGCGACCGCGCCAACGACGCCGTTCGGGTCAACGGCAGCGAGCTTCGCTGCAAGGTCATCGGCGAGGGCGCCAATCTCGGGATCACCCAGTTCGGACGGCTCGACTTCGCCCGTGAAGGCGGACGCATCAACACCGACTTCATCGACAACTCCGCCGGTGTCGACTGCTCCGACCACGAGGTCAACATCAAGATCCTGCTCGACGCGGTGGTGGCCGACGGCGATCTGACGGCAAAGCAGCGCAACAGTCTGCTGGTCAAAATGACCGACGAGGTGGGCGAGCTTGTTCTGCGCGACAATTACCTGCAGACCCAGGCGATCACCCTCATCGCCGCAGAAGGTGTCGGCTCGCTCGACAACCAGATCCGGCTGATGCGTACGCTCGAGCGCCAGGGCCACCTGAATCGGGGGGTCGAGTCCCTGCCTGACGACGACGCGCTGGCCGAGCGCAGCGCGACCCGTCAGGGACTGACCCGGCCGGAGATCGCGGTTCTCTTCTCCCACTGCAAGATCTGGCTCTACGAGCAGCTGATCGCCTCGGACCTGCCCGACGACCGCCATCTCGCCGAGGATGTTGTCCGCTATTTCCCGACACCCATCCAGAACCAGCTCAAGGCCCGGATCACCGATCATCGGCTTCGCCGCGAGATCATCGCGACCTCGATCACGAACAGCCTGATCAACCGCGTCGGCGGAACCTTCGTCACCGAGATCTTCGAGAAAACCGGGATGCCGGTGGTCGACATCACCCGCGCCTATATCGTCGCGCGCGATGTCTTCTCGGTCCGCTCGGTCTGGGAACAGATCGAGGCGCTCGACAATGCCGTTGCGGCCTCCGTTCAGATCACCCTGCACCGCGACGTCCAGCGTCTGGTCGAGCGCGCGACGCTGTGGTTCCTGCGCAACGGCGGCTCGCCCATCGACATTACCGTCAACATCGCCGCCTTCGACACGCCGGTCGCCGGCCTGGCGGATCATATCGAGGCGGTGCTGCCCGAGGACGTCAACAGCCGGATCATCCATCGCGCCCGCCGCTACCAGGATGACGGCGTGCCGGAAGACGTGGCCCGCCGGGTCGCCTACCTTATCGTCATGCCCTCGGCCTGCGATATCGTCCGCATTGCTGCGGCGCGCGGCGTTCCGGCGGAAGACGTGGCGGTGCTCTACTTCACCCTCGGCGAAGCGCTCGGCTTCGGCTGGCTGCGTTACCAGGCCGAGAAGCTGCCGGTGACCAGCTACTGGCAGCGGCTGGCCATCGCCGCGGTGATTGAGGAGCTTTACGGCCACCAGCGCGACATCACCATGCGCATTCAAGACAACGGCGCCGGCTTCGGCGACGAGGCGATCGAGGCCTGGAGCCAGGCGCGCGGGCCGGTTGTCGGTCGCAGCCGGGCGCTCATCGCCGAACTCGCGGCTGCGCCCAAGGTGGACCTTTCGATGCTGACGGTCGCCAGCCGTCAGCTCCGCACGCTGGCGGAGGCTTAGGCTTGGCGATCGCGGCCGACGCTCCCGGCGAGGCGGATCAGGCGCCGGTCGCGACCGATCGGGTCGGCCTCGCCGCCTGGTGCGGCTATGACTGGGCCAACTCGAGCTTTCCCACCGTCATCAGCACCTTCGTGTTCGCCGCCTACTTCGCCAAGGCCATCGCCGTCGACAACGTCACCGGAACGAGCCAGTGGGCCTATGCCATGAGCGCCTCGGCGCTGGCGCTCGCCCTCGCCGGGCCGGTTCTGGGTGCCATCGCCGACAGCGCCGGCCGGCGCAAGCCGTGGGTCGGCGCCTTCACGCTCATGGCCGTCATCGCCACGGCGATGCTCTGGTTCGCCCGGCCCGAGCCGTCCTTCGTCATCTGGGCGCTGGTCTTCGTGGCGCTCGGCAATTTCGCCTTCGAGATGGCCGGGATCTTCTACAACGCGATGCTGCCGTCGCTGGCTCCGCCGGCGATCCTCGGGCGGATCTCCGGCTGGGGCTGGGGGCTGGGCTACGCCGGCGGCCTGGTCTGTCTCATTGTCGCTCTGGTCGTCCTGATTCGGCCGCAACCGCCGCTGTTCGGCCTCGACGCCGACGCCGCCGAGCCGGTGCGGGCGACCGCGCTGCTCGTCGCTCTGTGGTTCGCCATCTTCTCGCTGCCCTTCTTCATGTTCACCCCCGACACCCGATCGAAGGGCGTGCCGGCGCTCACGGCGGCGCGCCAAGGGGTGGCGTCCATCATCTCGACGTTCCGCCGGGTGGGGGAGTACCGGCCGGTCGTCATCTACCTGATCTCGCACATGATCTACACCGACGGCCTGAACACCCTGTTCACCGTCGGCGGCATCTACGCCGCGGTCACCTTCGGCATGGACTTCAACGAACTGCTGCTCTTCGGCATCGCCATGAACGTCACCGCCGGCCTCGGCGCCTTCGCCTTCGGCTGGATCGACGACTGGATCGGCCCGAAGACGACGATCTTCATCTCCGTCGGCGCGTTGACCGTGCTGGGCGCAATCCTGATTTTCGTCGAATCGAAGACCCTGTTCTGGGCGTTCGGCCTGCCGCTCGGGATCTTCTTCGGTCCGGCCCAGTCGGCCAGCCGCTCTTTGATGGCGCGGCTCGCGCCGCCGAACCTCTACGCCGAGATGTTCGGCCTGTTCGCCCTGTCGGGAAAGGCGACAGCGTTCCTCGGGCCGTTCCTGTTCGGCTTCGTCACCGATCTCGCCGGAACCCAGCGGGCCGGGCTGGCGACGATCCTCGGCTTCTTCGTCGTCGGCCTGGCGCTCCTGATCCCGGTCCCCGACGCCCGCCGTCCGGCCGCTCCGCCGCCGCCTGCGGCCTGAGCAAGCAGGACCCGGTCTTTTGTGACGTCATCCTGCTCCCAGCGCTTTGACAGGCAGTGGTTTCCACGTGTTCTCGCAAGCTTTCCCCGTCGGAGGCGCCGCTGAACGAAAGCCGCGCCTGGAAGGCCGGCATCGGGTTGTTCGAACTGTTCGCGGAAGGCGTCGAAGCCAGGTTCCGGTGGCAGCCGGCCGAACGCATCGCGCCCATCCGATCCAGCGCCGTCCTCGAACAGCGATTCAAACCAGTCCATCGTCGTTTCCCCCATAGCCACGCGGCGAGCGCGGACGATACCACTGAATAGGAACATAATCCAAAGAGAGGGCGGCTCAGCTGAAAACGGGCCCCCGCTCAGTGGCGGAAGTGGCGCATGCCGGTGAAGACCATCGCCATGTCACATTCGTCGGCGGCGGCGATCACCTCGTCGTCGCGCATCGATCCGCCGGGCTGGATAACGGCGGTGGCGCCGGCCTCGGCGCAGGCGATCAGGCCGTCGGCGAAGGGGAAGAAGGCATCCGAGGCGACGACCGAGCGCAATGTCCGCGCCTGCGTTTCGCCGGCGTCGGTTCGGGCTTCCTCGGCCTTCCAGACGGCAAGCCGGGCAGAGTCGACCCGGCTCATCTGCCCGGCGCCGACGCCGACGGTGCGCCCACCCCGGCAGAAGACGATGGCGTTGGACTTGACGTGCTTGCAGACCGCGAAGGCAAACCTCAGATCGGTCATCTCGGCATTGCTCGGCGGCCGGCGGCTGACGACCTTGAGGGTGTCGCCGGTCAGCCGGTTGTCGCGGCTCTGCAGCAGGTAGCCGCCTGCCAGCGAGCGCATCGTCATGCCAGGGCCGAGCGGATCGGGCACGGCGCCGGCAATCAGCACGCGGGTGTTCTTCTTCGCCGCCAGCGCCGCGCGGGCGTCGTCATCGATCTCCGGCGCGATGACCACCTCGACGAAGAGCTTGGCGATCTCGGCCGCGGTGGCCGCGTCGAGGCGCCGGTTGACCGCGACGATGCCGCCGAAGGCGCTGACCGGGTCGCACGCGAGCGCCCCTGAGTAGGCCTCCGCCAGCGTCTCGCCGACGGCGACTCCGCACGGATTGGCGTGCTTGACGATCGCCACCGCCGGTCCCTCGAACTCGCCGACCAGCTCGAAGGCGGCGTCGGTGTCGTTGAGATTGTTGAAGCTGAGTTCCTTGCCCTGAATCTGCGCGGCGCTGGCGACGCCCGGCCGGCCGTCGCCGGAGACATAGAAGGCGGCCCCCTGGTGCGGGTTCTCGCCATAGCGCAGCGCCTGCCTGCGCACGCCGGCGAAGACCAGGCGGTCGGGAAACGGCTGGCGCAGCGCGCCGTTGAACCAGCTGGCGATGGCCGCGTCGTAGGCACCGGTGCGGGCATACGCCTTCGCCGCGAGAGCTTTGCGGAAGTCCGGCGTGGTCTCCCCGCCTTCGCCGAGCTCGGCGACGAGGCGGGGGTAGTCGGCCGGATCGACGACGACGGTGACGTAGGCGTGGTTCTTCGCCGCCGCCCGGATCAGCGCCGGGCCGCCGATGTCGATGTTTTCGATGCAGGCGTCGAAGCCCGCTCCCGACGCCGCCGTTGCTTCGAACGGATAGAGGTTGACGACGAGCAGGTCGATCGGCGCGATGTTGTGCTCGCGCATCGCCTGTTCGTGCTCGGGGTTGTCGCGAACCGCGAGCAGGCCGCCGTGAATGGCCGGCTGCAGGGTCTTGACCCGGCCGTCCATGATCTCCGGAAAGCCGGTGAAGTCGGAAACCTCGACCACCGGGACACCCGCCGCGCGCAGCGCCGCCGCCGAGCCGCCGGTGGACAGGATCTCGATGCCGCGAGCGGCGAGCGCTTGGCCGAGATCGTCGATGCCGGTCTTGTCGGAAACGGAGATCAGGGCGCGGCGAATGGGCGCGGACATCGGCGGCAGGCTCCTTCGGTGGTCGGCGCCGGTGTCTATAGCAGAATCCCGCCGGCCGACGCACGGCCAGATCATCCGGTCGAATTGTTGTCCGGGTCGTCGCGCGCGGCTTCGGGCGCCGGCTGGGATCTTGGCTTCAGATCCAGCGTCGCCTGGGCTTCGGGTTGGCGCGCGCTCAGCGGTTCCGGCCGCGGCTTCGGCTCTGCCGCGGGGTTTGGCGCGGGCTCCGGCTCGGCAGCCCCGCCCTGGGCGTCGCTCGCCTGGCGCAGCTCCTGGTCGACGCGGCGCAGCGCCCACTTGATCCGCGTCATCTTGTCGTCGGAAGGGGCGCTGACGACGATCTGGCGAGTCGGCTCGGGCACGTCCGAGACGCCAAGGTAGACGCTGTCGTCGAGCGCCATCGTCCCGCCGATGGAGATGAATCGATAGATCGCGCCGCCGGGCAGGGTCAGACGGATGCCGGCAACGCCGTCGCCGGCGCCCCGGTTCTCGAATGCCGCCTGGACGCGCGGGTGGAGGTGGAAGCGCACGACAAAGCGCGTGCCGCCCCGGCCTTCGCACGCATCTTCGCCGCGGATGTCCTCGCCAAGAGCGTCCATGTACAGGCGCCGGCGACAGACCGCGGCGAACCGGGCGGCATAGCCGTTGTGATCGACCTCCAGCCAGGTCGCCCCCTCAGCCGTCCGGCGGATGACGCGGACCTCCACGCGTCGCTGAAGGCGGCCGCGGTGATCGAGAGCGAGCGCATTGACGTTATCGATCATGGCCGCCGAGTGCGCTGCGGTGGAGCGCATGGCCGCCTGCCAGCGCGGCTCGTCACCGGCAAAGCCGCCGCAGTTGACGATGAGCCGTTCGCGGCCGACGCTCATCTCGAACGCCCCCGGCGCGACGTGGGCGAGCCGGTCCGCTCCCGCGGGCGGCGGACCGCCGGCGTCCATCACGATCAGCACCGGCCCGGCGGCGAGGCGCTCGAATGCGCCTGCCCGGGCGCTTGCCGGCGGCCGCCCTTTAACGCCGGACTCCGCCAGCGTGGCGTCGATGACGTGGACCCGGGCTTCCTTGCCGCCGTTAAAAAGAGCGAGGCCGCCATCGCCGTGGCGGAAGAAGCGCAGGATGGCGGCCATGCGCTCGACCGCACCGCTGAGAAACAGGGGAATTTCTTCCTCGGCGTCGCTGAGAATGGCGGAAAGTTCGAGGAGATCACGCAGCACCGCCAGGTGGACCGCCGGGTTGCGCTGGATGTGACAGCCGTCGGCAAGGATCTGGCGGTCGATTTCGCGCTCGAGCACGTCAAGCGTGCTGTCCCTGTCGGCGACCGCGAGCGTCATCGCCGCGGCGAGCGCGCCGGCGATCGCAACGAAGGCAGCTTCGCTTCCGCTCTCGTGCGTCAGATCGCGCTGGAGGTGGCGCGCCTGCATGTTCAGCGAGCGGTAGAACGCAAGGCGCAGGCTCTCATCGGCATCGGCGAGGACGAAGTCGGCGCAGGTGATCCAGGCGATCAGCCGCCGGCCGAGCGTACCGGGCTGCCATGCCAGCTCGTTCCACCGGAGGTTAGCTCGGATCCAGCCGCGAACCAGCTCCTGAGCCCGCGTCCGCGCCGGCTCGCTGCCGAGGGCCTTGAGATCGATCAGCCAGGAGAACCCGTGCATCAGCGCGCCGGCGCGCGGACCCGGCGGCGGCACCGACCATGGCAGGGTCCCGAACGGGAGGTTCCTGCCTGCCAGCGGGAGGTGTCCGTGGAGCACTGCCTCTGCGACGGCGCGGCTGTTGTCCGCCGGGCGAAGCGGCAGCGTCCGCTGGAAATCAGCGTACGGCTGCCGGCTCAACAGACGGTGATAGACGGCGGACCGATACCAGGCGCGGCGCACGGCGCGCCTCGCACGCGCCAAGGTCAGACGGCCCGCAAGGCCGCCAAAGCCGTCGATGAAACCGCTCACATTGCCTCTGCCGCGGTTTGCCCAAGGCCCAGCCTCAAGCGTAAGGACTGCACCGGTGTGCGCTCACACAATGCGTGGTAGCAGGTTGACTTCCACGCCGCAAGTTGCTCCGGGACTCGGGCGTTCAGCCGGCCGGATAGGCTAGATCCGGCGCATGCGGGCGATGTAGAAGCCGTCCAGTCCGCCTTGGTCGGGCCAGTGACAGGGAAGGGTGCGAACGTCGCCGGCCGGCGTAATCGCTTCCGCCAGGCCGCCAATCTCGCCGACGCCGATTGGCCAGCGCTCGATGGGAGCGGCGCTGTCGAGGAGCGTTTCGATCAGCGCTGGACCCTCCTCGGGCTGGAGCGAACAGGCGCAGTAGATCAGCGTTCCGCCCGGCCGGGTCATCTCGACGGCGGCCCCCAGCAGGCGCGACTGGACGCGGGCCAGCGCGACGACGTCGGCGGGCGTCTTCAGCCAGGCCACGTCAGGGTGCCGGCGAATGGTGCCGGTGGCCGAACACGGCGCATCGAGAAGCACCGCGTCCGCCGGTTCCGCCGTTCGCCAGGCGCTGGCATCGGCGACGACGAGCTCCGCTGCAAGGTCAAGCCGGGCGAGATTGCCCTGAAGCTGGCGACCGCGCCGGGCGCTGCGTTCGACGGCGATAACGTCGGCGCCCGCGGCACAGAGCTGCGCCGTCTTACCGCCCGGCGCGGCGCAGAGGTCGATCACCCGGCGGCCGGCGAGCGGGCCGAAGAGGGTCGCCGGCAGCGCCGCCGCCGCGTCCTGCACCCACCACGAACCGGCGGCGAAGCCGGGCAGCGCCGGGATCGGTCCTTTGGGGCGCAGTCGCAAGCTGCCGGTCGGCAGGATAACCGCGTTCAGCCCGGCGGTCGTTTCGTCGGCGCGCTTCGGCGTCAGGTCGAGCGGCGGCTCGCTCAGGTGCGCCGTGGCGATGGCCCGCGCCGTTGTCTCGCCGTAGGCCGCGCTCCAGGCGTGCCACAGCCAGTCCGGCGTGTTCATCCGAGGCGCGTCCTGATCGGCGATAATGGTGTCGGCCTCGGCGGCGGCGCGGCGAAGCACGGCATTGACCAAACCGGCGTAGGGCCGCAACGGCTTGCGCGCGCGCGCAAGCGCGACCGCGGTGTTGACCGCAGCATGGGCCGGGGTGCGGAGAAAGGCGAGCTGGCAGACGCCGAGCCGGATCAGGTTGCGCGCCTGGGCGCCGCGCTCCGGAATCGGCCGGCCGACCAGGCGGCGGATCACCCCGTCGATCTGGCCAAGGCGGCGCAAGGTCGTCGCCACCAGGTTCAGGGTGAGGGCGCGGTCGCGGACGTCGAGCCTCCCCGCGCCGGGATGCCGGTCGATGCTCTCATCGGCTGCGCGACCTGTGCCCAGGACGCTGTCGAGGATCTCCAAAGCGGCGGCACGCGCATCCACTGGCACGCCCGCTCCGCCTGGCTTCACGCCGCGGCCTCGGCCAGGGGCGTCGCGATCAGCCCCAGGGACCGGACTGGCCTTTTCGCGCCGCCAGCTCGCGAAGGGCGAGGACGCGGTTCTCGGTGCTGGGGTGGGTCGAGAACAGGCTGTCCATCGAACGGCCGTGCAGCGGGTTGACGATGAACAGGTGCGCGGTCGCCGGGTTGCGCTCGGCCTGATCGTTGCCGATGCGTTGCGCCCCGGTCTGGATCTTCTGCAGGGCCGAGGCCAGCCACAGCGGATGGCCGCAGATCTCGGCGCCCGCGCGATCGGCGCCGTATTCGCGGGTTCGCGAAATTGCCATCTGCACCAGCATCGCCGCCAGCGGTGCGAGAATGATCATGAGAATGCTGCCGACCGCACCGAGCGGGTTGTCGCGGTTGTTGCCGAAGAACAGGCCGAAGTTGGCCAGCATGCCGAGCGCGCCGGCCAGGGTCGCGGTGACGGTCATGATCAGGGTGTCTCGGTTCTTGACGTGCGCCATCTCGTGAGCCAGCACACCGGCCAACTCCTGATGGCTGAGCTGTCGGATCAGCCCGGCGGTCACGGCGACCGCGGCGTTGTCCGGGTTGCGTCCTGTGGCGAAGGCGTTGGGCTGCGGCGTGTCGATGATGAACACCTTCGGCATCGGCAGCTGCGCCCGGGCAGCGAGCTGTTCGACGAGGCCGACGAGCTCCGGCGCCGTCCGGGAGTCGACCTGCTGCGCCCCGTACATCCGCAGCACCATCTTGTCCGAATTCCAGTACGAGAACGCGTTCATGGCGATCGCAATCGCCAGGGCGATCAGCATTCCGTTCTGGCCGCCGATGAAAAAGCCGACGGCCATGAACAGGGCCGTCAGACCGGCGAGCAGCATTCCAGTGCGAACCGTGCTCATGACCTCTTCCAACATGTGATCGGCCGTCGGCTTGCGGCCCGCCGGTAATGTAGTAGGATCGCACTCACGCTGCCATCCTTAGCGGATCATTGGACCATGTGTGTAAAAGGCGCAGAGCGGGCGGAACAACAGGTGGAGGCGACCGGGGCAATGCCGGTAAGGAGCGGCACGTCGCGGCCGCCGGAACAAGGTGGGGCCGGCGCTGCACCGCCCGAGGCGCACCCGGACGACGGAGAAATCGGCGGGCCGAAGGGCCTCGAGCCGACCCGCTTCGGCGACTGGGAACGCAAGGGCCGCTGCATCGACTTCTAGGTTCGGCAGTCGCGTCTTCCGCTTTGCAAGGGCGCCCCGACAATGGTCTATCCTGGCCGCGATTAGTCTGTATAAGGATCGGCGACGGATCCATTGCCCTTGGCTGACGGCGATGCGCCGATGCTATTGTTCCAGATAGGGAAGTCACTCGTT